>JAAWSV010000030.1 GCA_022801715.1 Oscillospiraceae bacterium | reverse complement strand
CGCCCTATTGGGAGTCTATCTTTTTTTCGCCTCCTCCGCCACAAAACTACATTTTTTCCTCGGCGTTTTTTTACATTTTATCACTGGCGCTGACATTTCGATATGACACCTAAAAGCTGATTGGGCGTTTCCTGAAAGCCAACACAGATCCCCTCAAGAACTCTGATGGAGGGGCAGGAACGCCGGCGGATGATGTTGGAGATGTGTCTGGAGCAGCAGCCGCACTTTTCAGCGGCCTTCTCATAGCTGAGCTTTTCAGCGGCGCAAATTTGGAGGAGAGACGCGGATAAATTGTCTAAAAACATCTTAATTCTCTCTCTTTCTATCATAAGATGCTTTTAGCGTAGAGTAATTATTGTTCCTCTGCAAGGAATGATCGTTCTATAATTTTATCGAAAGCTGTTTTTTACACCTGTCGCAGTGGGGAGCAAAGGAGGAGGCGGGGACCAATGACGATGACCAACGCAGAAATCGTAGCCGACTACTGGCAAGCCAAGAACAAGCGGAGCCAGATCCAAGTCTTGGCCGACCTCAACAACACGGACACAGCCACAATCAAAGATATCCTGCGCGAGGCCGGGGAACACCTCCCCGGCCGCAGGCCGAGCATCGACAAGGCCAGGGCAAAGGCGCTGTACCGGCAAGGCCTGACCGACAAGGAGATTGCCGAGGCCTTGGGCCTTCCCCAAGGCAGCATCTACAACTGGCGCCGCCGCAACAGCCTGCCGCCCAATGGGACAGGCCCAGCGCCGACAGTGCCGGAAACAGAGGAAACCGCACCATTGCCGGGGTTATCGGAGCTCTGCCGGCGGGTCGAGGCCATCCTCTCCGCCCTGCCCGCCGGCAGCTCGGAGACCACCCGTGCCGCCGCCTGTGATCTGGCCCGCTGCCTTCTGTGGGATGAGATGGTGCGGCACGGTACTGGTCCAGCAAGCAACGAATTGTGGGGCCACAATTCAGCTTGACAGGGGCTTACCGCCCCTATCCACCCCGCGGAAAGGAGATGATTTGCAATAGCCAAACAATCATGGATCTGTGTGCGGCAGCGGGCAGGGCCGCTGGTGAAGGAGTGCCGGGCCATCCGGCCCCGGCTCTCCGCACAGGACAGCGTCTACACCCGGTCGGAGAAGAACAAGATCCTCCGACCGCCCCGGGATTCCTCCGTCTGCCGGACACGGGTGGACCGGCTGGAGCTGCGCTTGGCTCTGTTCGGCTTTGAGGGCAGCGTCTACACCCTGACCTTTGACGCCGAGCATGAGCCGGCGAAATTTCAGGACGTGCGCAATGTGTGGCGTCGGTTCCTCTACCAGCTGAAGAAGTGGAAGGGTCGGCCCTTCGACTATATCTATTTGATCGAGGGGCGCCACGGCGACCACCGCTACCACATCCATTTGGTGGCACGGGACAGCGACTTTGTTCCCGCGGAGATTCAGTTTCTATGGGGAGACAGGGGAACCGTGGATGATGAGCCCCTGCTCCGCCACCCAAAGGACCGGTACCGGCGGATGGCGGTCTACTTCTGCAAGGAGGCCACAGATGGCATTACGATCCCCATAAGTGCCCGGACGTGGGTGTGTTCCCGGAGCCTTGTGAAGCAATTGCCGCCAGCGGAGCACTGGCGGGACAGCTCAGGAGTGATCCCCATACCGGAGGGGGTGCGCTGCTCCGGACAGTATAACACCTCCAACGAATTTGGGCAGTATCGCTACGCTTGGTACATCAAGGAGAAAGATGGTACTAAATAGTAATTGAATATCTATCTTGAAATATAGTTGAATAACTCACGAAATTGGAGGTACATCTTGCAATCGACAACGAAACCTGTTAAACTGGTCGTAAAGGACGGATGGGTTTACTGCCCGGAGTGCCGGGAGATGAAGCTCCTTCGTCTGCCCCCGGATGGTTGCGTGCGGGCCTATGTCTACTGCCGCCATTGCAAGCGGGAGCGATTCTTGAATATCGACCTGAGCCTGAGCCTTTGAGCCTGAGCCACATGACTGCGAGAGCAGACATGTCGGCGCAGGCTTTTTGTTTTGCCCGGAGGTGATAGCCCGATGGCCACAAAGCCCCTGCGCCCATGCCGACACCCCGGCTGTCCGGAGCTGACCCGGGAGGGCTGGTGCCCTAAGCACAAGCCCAAAACGCAGCGCCGTGCCAGCGCGGCCTATCACGGCTGGTACAGCCTGCCGATCTGGACGGATGACCTGCGGCCAGCCCAGCTCCTCCGGGAGCCCTTCTGCCAAGAGTGCGCCCGCCAAGGCTTCCGCACCCAGGCCACGGTGGCGGATCATATCCGCCCCTTCCGTGGCAACTGGGCCCTGTTCATCGACCCACGCAACCACCAGAGCCTGTGCAAGCACTGCCACGACCAAAAGACCGCTCGGGAGCAGGCCCAAGAGCGGCGAAAACGGGGCGGTTTTTGACGGTGGTTTTCCCAGCGAGGCTACGTCCGCGTCCGACCGCGCGCCTTGGCCTGTCCGCCTGCGGACCCCGGCACGCCTGCGCGGCCCCGAAGGGGCGACCCTCCCCCCGCCCTCGGAAAGTTTTTCGGGTGTGGGGCGCTGACCGCGGCCCCCCTCGTGTGTGAGAAAATTTCCCCTAACCGGAACCGAAAGGAGGCGGTCTTGTGTCCGCACCCACTAAGCCCCTTGACAACATGAGCAAACACCTGACTGCCGCAGAAATTGCGGCCCGGCAGGAAGCTGAGAATGCTGTCCTGCCGGACCGCCCGGATGTGCAGCTGAAGCCTCCGCCCTATCTGCGCAGGGACAAGGCGGCGGGCAAATACTGGCGGCAGACGCTGAAGCGGATGGAGGGGCTCGCCCTGCTGGATGTACTGGACACCGACACGCTGGCCATCTATTGCACCATGCTCTCCCGGCGGGATTCCCTCAGCACACTGTGCCGCTCTGTGCTGGACCAAGCGGAGGGCGAGAACCTCACCACCGAGGAGCGGCTGGAGCTGGCCGGTCAGGCGGACAGCCTCAATGGAAAGCTGCAGGGCCTTGAGCGGTCCCTGCTCCAGTATGCGGCGGCCTTGGGCTTGACGCCGGAGGGGCGGGTGCGCTTGGCTCGGAAGCGGGCGGCAGCCGCGGCGGCTCCAGAGCCGGACGGTGATCTCTTTGGCGACTGAGCGGGTAAGGCGCCAAAGCGGGTTGCACCACCCGGTGAGCGTCTACGCCAAGCAGGTGGTATATGGTAAGCTCCATGTCCAGTGTTGTGAGTATGAGATTAAAGCCTGCCGCCGGCACTTAGAGGACTTGAAGCGGCAGGACACGGAGGACTTCCCCTACATCTTCGACACCACCCGGGCGGACCGGATCATCCGCTGGTTCAATCAGTGCATCCAGACCCGCGGCGTGGAGGCGGGGAAGCCTGTGGAGCTCCAGCCTTGGCAGATATTTGACTTGGGGTGCCTGTACGGGTGGGTGGAACGGGATACCGGGGCCAGACGGTTTAGCTATACCTACAACAAGCGGGCACGGGGGAATTTCAAAAGCACAGAAAAATCCGGCCAAGCCCTGTACCACATGTGTGGTGACGCTCTCTACCCGCCCTACCGCCCCGACTTAGCGGTGTTTGAGCGGGAGCCGGAGGTGGAGTGTGCCGCCGTGGATCGGGGGCAGGCCATGCGGGTGTTCGGTGACGCCAAGAAGATCGCCGCGGCCTCTCCCAACATCGCCAAGCGCCTCTTTATCCCCAAGTCCAACCCAATAACCCACCGGACCCGGGGCGGATTTATGCGGGCGTTGAGCAAGGACACCAAAAACAAGGACTCCGGCGCGCCCAGCTACTTCGTGGTGGACGAGTACCATGCGCACCAGACCTCCGCCATCTATGAGATCGGGCGCAATTCCTTCGGCAAGCGGGCCCAGTGCCTGCTGGATGTGATCACCACCGCCGGCGACGACGCCCAGTCAAAGCCCTGTTACAAGGAGGAATTCTACGCCAAACAGGTGCTGGACGGCTCCGTACAGGATGACGCCTATTTTGTGATGATCCGGGAGCTTCCAGAGGGGGACAACATCCACGACCAATCCCTCTGGTGCAAGGCCAACCCCTGTCTGCGCTATCCAAACGAGTACAGCCGGATACTCCTGAAGGAGATCAAAAGCGAGTATACCGCCGCCTACGGGTCTAATGACCCCGGCAAAATACGGGCTTTTCTCACCCGGCGTATGTGCCAGTGGCAGACGGGCAGCGAAAACCGCTATTTGGACGAGCACTGTATGGACTTGGCCCGAAAGGCCCAGGTGTCTCCCAATGAGTTTGCGGCCCTCACAGACCGGCGCTCCTGCTGGTGCGGGTTCGACTTGGGGAAGCGGATCGACCTGTCCGGTGTGGGTGCGGTGTTTCTCCTGCCGGATGGGCGGGTGGCCATCAAGGGGCACGGCTTTATGCCGCAGAATCAGGCCCAGCGCCACGAGCACACCGACCGAGTGCCCTACCTCGCATGGGCCAAGGGCGGCCACTGTACCCTGACGCCGGGGGACGTGACGGAAAACAGCTATGTGTACAGCTGGATCTGCGCTGGTGAGCGGAATCACCATTGGAAGGTGGAGGAGATCGACTATGACGGCCACAACGCCACAGATCTGGCCATCCGCATCTGTGAGGAACGGGGCAATGAGGACTTCTGTGCGGAGATTGCCCAGACCTGCGCCGGCCAGAACTTGGCCGTGAAGGGGTTCAGGGAGCTGCTGCTCCAAGGGCGGATCGTCATAGAAGAGAACCCGCTGCTGATCTGGTGCCTTGCCAACGCGGTGGAGATCCAGAACAACTACGGGGACATCAAGCTCTCCAAAAAGCACAAGGACGACACCCAGCGCATTGACCCAGTGGCGGCGATTATGAACGCCTTAGCCCGGGCCTTGGTGCGGCGGGAGAAGCCAACCTTGGCGGACCGCTTAGAGAACGGCAGCTTTACCTTTTAGCGGCTCTCCGGCCTTCTGCCGGGCCTTGCGCCCGACCATGGTCATTCCTCCTGTCCGGGCCCCGGAGTTGGGTCGCTCCGGGGTCCGGCAGAGGGCCGGAATAGGACAGCGTGTCCAAGCTGGACACAAAGAGCACTTGGACACGGGAAAGGAGCGTGGCATTGAAGCGATTACAGGAGGGGCTGCGGCGCTGGGGGACCGATCTGGCCCTTGTACTGGGCGGCGCGGCCATCGCGGCGGGGGCGGCGCTGATCTATCTGCCGGCGGGCCTCATTGCCGCAGGTGTGCTGACCATCGCCGGTGCGGTGATCAGCAGCATGGGAGGAGGTGGTGAAGGGTGAGTATGTCACAGGGCCTGCGGGTCATGTCCCGCTCGCCTGCGGTGCGTAAGTCCTTCACCATGGGAAACCTGATCACGGCGGGGTATCCATCGGTGTCCGCCAGTGTGGAGGTCACCGAGGAGAGCGCCCGAAAGCTCAGTGCCGTGGACCGCTGTTTGGAGATCCTCAGCGACTCCATGAGCAAACTGCCCAACTTCCTCATGGACGGCCACACACGGGAGCGGCTCCGGGATCACCCGCTGCTCTACCTTCTGAACGTCCGGCCCAATGAGGCTATGACCCCCAGCGTGCGCAAGAAGGCCCTGGAGCTCAATCGACTAATCGGAGGGAACGGCTACGACTGGATCATCCGGGATGAGCGGACGGGCCGGGTGCGGGAGCTGATCCCGGTGCCCTATCAGCTGGTGGAGCCTTGGAGGGACCAGTCCGGGCGGATCTGGTATACGGTGATGCACCCCCTCACCGGGGAGCCCATGGTCCTGCCCAACGAGGATATCTGCCACTACAAGGGCACCAGTACCAACGGACTCAAGGGGGTGGGCGTGCTGCGCCGGGCGGCGGCGGTCATTGCCACCGCTAAGGCGGCCCAAGAGTACGAGCTGGCCTACTACGAGAGTGGCGGCCAGCCCTCTGGTGTGCTGATGGCCGAGACGGATTTAGGCGGCTATGTGCTGGATGTCAACGGCAATCCGGTGCTGGACTCCAACGGTAATCCTGTCCGGATCAAGGACGATCTCCGGGCACAGTGGGAGAAACACCACGCCGGACCCAAGAACGCCTTCCGGTTGGCGATTCTCGACCACGGCCTGAAGTATCAGCCCATCACTCTCAGCCATGAGGAGGCCCAGTTTATCCAGAGCAAAGAGGTGTCCATCCGGGATCTCGCCCGCTACTTCGGCGTCCCGCTCTATAAGCTCCAAGAGGGCAAGCAGGCTTACGACTCCAACGAACAGAACGCCATCGAGTATGTGGTGGGTACGCTGCACCCCAATGTGACCCAGTATGAGGAGGAGCAGACCTACAAGATGCTTCCCGCCTCGGAGCTTACCGCCGGCTGGGAGATACGGATCAACATGATGGCTGAACTCAAGGGCGATACCGCCAGCCGGGCGGCGTGGTATCAGGCCATGTCGGACTTGTCGGCCTTCTGCCCCAACGATCTCCTCGCCTTAGAGGATTTGCCCAATGTACCCGGCGGCGACCGGCGGCGGGCCAGCCTGAATTATGTGCCCTTAGACCTTTGGCCGGAGCTGAGCCGGCGGCGGGCGGAGCAGTACGGCAGAGCAGCAAGAGAGGAGTGATCGAGCAAAATGGGCCAGATTCTAAAATCCGCTCAGTTGGAGCGGGCGGAGGTCACCGCGGAGGAGCTGGCGTTGATTAACGTCCAGACCCTGCGTCCGCTGACGGCGGAGAAAGTTTATACCTTCCGCTTGGCCGCCTGTGACGACCAAGTGGACCGGGACAACGAGCGGTTTCCACGGGAGACACTGGAGGGCTTCGCGGCGCTGTTTGTGGGCCGCCCAGTGCTCCGGGACCACTGCTGGAGCGCCGATACCCAGACCGCCCGGATCTACGCCGCCGGCGTGGAGGACACAGAGCAGGCCAGCCGCTTGGTACTGCGCTGCTACATGTCCCGTTTAGAGGCCAACCGGGATACCATCGCCGCCATCGAGAGCGGCATCCTGCGGGAGTGCAGCGTGGGCGTGGCGGTGGAGGGGGCTGTGTGCTCCATCTGCGGCAAAAATCAGCGGGAGAGCCTCTGCCGCCACATCCCCGGCAGGGAGTACAACGGGAAGCGGTGCCACATGGACCTTGTAGGCCCCCGGGATGTATACGAAGTATCCTTGGTGGCTGTCCCCGCCCAGCCGGCCGCGGGGATCGTCAAAAGCAAGCGTTACGGTGCGCCGCCGGAGGAGACAGGCATCACTTGGCAGGATGAGTCCCTGCTGGAGATGGAAAAATCGAGATTTTATGATGGAGGTATGCAGCATGAGAAGGAAACTCATTGATCTGAAGCAGCAGCGGACCGCCCTTTTGGAGAAGGCGGAGGCCCTTCTGAAGGAGGGAAAGCGGGAGGAGTACCAAGCCGAGATGGTGAAGGTACAGAATCTCAACGGCGAGATCGCCGACACCCAGAAGCTCTTGGACGAGATGGACCGGCAGTTTATGGAGAAGGCCCCGGATCTCAGAGAGGAGCGGGACAAGGCCGCCGAGCGGGGGGAACTGCTCAAAAAGAAGCAGGCGGTGACCTTGGACAACCTTGAAGTCCGCCGGTTCTTTTACGGAGCCCGCGAGAAGTCCGTCACCTTGGCCACCGGCTCCTTGGCCTTGCCCTCCGGCACTGGCAGCGAGATCCGGGACCCCATCGGCAATGTAGTCAGCTCCATCGTGGATCAGGTCTATGTGCAGGACCTCACCGGCATGGAAAGCTACTCCGAACCCTATGTGATCTCCGAGACTGACGCCCAGACTGGCAAGGTATCCACCAATGCCGGCAAGAAGCGTCCGGACTCCAGTGATCCCACTTTCGGCGTGGCCCAGATCAAGGCCTATGAGATGTCCACCAGCAACTTTGTGGACAAGAACATCTCCCGCCTGACGCCGGCCAACTACTATGCCAAGATTTTGGCCATGGCCATGCGGGCCATGCGCCGGGAGACTGCTAAGCTGATTGTCAACGGCGACGGGACAGCCTCCCCGAATATGTACGGTATCAAGACCGCCAAGAACAAGGCCGGCGGCCTGATCTACGCCCAGGTGGATATCTCTGCCATTGACGAGAACTTGCTGGACACCCTGCTCTTCTCCTATGGCAGTGACGAGGCCATTGGGACCAATGCCCGGCTCTACCTGACCAAGGCGGACCTGCGGGCCATTGGGCAGCTGCGCAACGGTGACAAGGAGCGGGTCTTTCGCATCCGGCCCGACGGCGGCAACCCCAACACCGGCATGATTGAGGACGGCGGCGTGATGACGCCCTACACCATTGTGGGGGCCCTCACCAGTCTGGCCGATGCCGTCCAAGGAGCTTCTGCGATTCAGACCATGCTGTACGGCGACCCCATGAACTACGAGCTGGCCCTCTTCGGCGGCTACACCATCCGGGTAGACGACAGCATCAAGGGCTTGGAGCGTATGACCACCATTCTGGGCGACGCCATGATCGGCGGCAACCTGATCGTAGACAAAGGCTTTGTGGTGGCCACCCTGCCCGCTAAGAGCTCGTAAAAAGGAATCTATATGGCAGAAACAAAGAGATCGGCTCCCAAGGAGCCGGAGGCCGCCCTCACCGTCCAAGCGCCCAGCGGCGCGCTGAACCTGCGCAGCGGCCCCCATGACAGCTACCCCGTCCGTGCCCAGCTGCCCAGCGGCGCCTCCGTCATGCCGGTGAAGATGATCAAGTCCATCGAGGTTCCCGGCTGGACGCCGATCCGTGCCGGGGATCTGTGGGGATGGGCAGACAGCCGCTACATCACCCCAGAGGGCTGAGGCTATGGCACTTAGTGAGACGCGGCGGCAGGAGCTGTATGGGTACTGCCGCATCGACGTGCCCACGCCGGAGGATGCGGCCTTGATCGACATCCTCTACACCGGGGCGGTGGGCTACCTTTCCGACGCCGGTGTCCGTGAGCCTCCGGCGGGCACCGCCCGCCGGGCCAAGTACGACCTGTGCGTCAACTACATGGTTTTGGATGGCTACGACCACCGTGAGATGACCGTCCCAGCCGTTACCATGGACAACCCAGCCTTCCGGAGGATCTTGAACCAGATGAAGCTGACGGAGCCGGCGGAGGCGGTAGAACATGGCCAGTAGAGCGGATACAGGAGAGCTTCGCACCCTGATCCAGATCCTGCGCGTCCCCAAGGGCCAAGATGGACAGCCCCTGCGGGATGAGGACGGCTACCCTGTGGAGGAGCCGGTGAACCTTTTTGGTGAGGGGAAGCACCTGCACTGCAAATGGGTCAACGCCCACGGCAGCGAGGTCTACGAGGCCAAGGTGGCCAGCGTGACCGAGCCGGCCACCCTGACCATACGCTACGTCCCCGGCGTCACCACGGACTGTCTGGTGCTCCGCCGGGGGGAGACGCGGCCCTATGAGGTTATCAGCGTCAACGACGTGGAGGACCGGCATATTTGGCTGGAGCTGAAGGTCCAGCGGAAGGGGGCGGTGGCGTGACAGCGTCGAAGCTCAACGCGCACTTTCAGAAGACGCTGGAGAGTCTGGGCCTTCCGGTGGTGCCGGGCACGGCGGTGGGCGGCGAGGAGCGTGTGATGACCTACAACTACACCCTTTTGCCGCTCCAACATGCGGACAACCGCCCCCTGTTTCTGAAGGCCTTGGCGCAAGTCCACCTGTTCCTCCCCCGGCGGGAGAACAGCGTGATGCTGCGCAGCCGCATCATCTCGGCCCTGCTCTTAGGCGGCTTTTCCTTCCCGGAAGTCATAGATGCCACCGATGAGACCGGCCAGCACTATGTGTACGAGACATCCATCGTTTTGAGTTTGGAGGATTTGCAGAATGAAACATAACAAAGCGGCAGCCTATCACGGGGTGGAACATGTCAAGTTTGCCCCCAGAGTGGAGGAGGCCTACGCCGCGGGGGAGAAGATCCTCCCCCTGCTCTATGCCAAAAGTCTAAACCTCTCATCCCTTTTGGAGGCGGTAGAGCAGTACGCCGATGACCACCTCCTGTTCCGGGTACCCAACGACAAGGGCTACGATGCGGAGATGGGAACCACCGCCCCGGACACCGCGCTGGAACTGGTGGCCGGCTACGCCTTAGAGGGGGCCGGCGGCATCATCAGCGCCAACCAAGTGGACTATGCCCGGGGGGCGCTGTACTACGAGTTCAAGGAGCGGGACGGGAACGGCAAGGTCAGTATGGTCAAGTGCTGGCTCTACAACGTAGAGGTGGGCAAGGGCAGCCCCACCCACACTACCGATGAGAGCAGCGTGGCCTTCGGCACCTACACCTATCCCCTGCGGATCTACGGTGACGCCGTGATGTCCAGCGATGGGGCTAAACCCTACATTGACGACCGCGGGATGCCCCGCACCGCCTTCCTCTACACCGCCCGCGTGGGGGACGAGGGCTATGATACGTTCGGTGACGCGGTGCCGGTGCCCAAGGTGGCCGCCCCCTCCGCCGACGGCTAAACCATGCTGACGCTGGAACTGGCTGGTGAGCGGCTGCGGCTGGACAGCGCCGCTGTCTCTGCTCTCCGCTACCGCTCGGCCTACGGGGAGAGTGTGGTGGAGAGCCTCAGCGGCGCGGGGACAGCGGGTGAGCTGGAGGGGGTACTGCTGCGGATGGTCCACTCCATGCTCCCCCCATCCAGCGCCCCCGACCTGCGGGAGCTGGCCCGGCTGGCCCGGCGGGATGGGGGCTTTGTACTAAAAGCGTTGACCGCCCGGGATGCCCTCCTCGCCGGGGATTCCAAGAATCCGGTACCGTTGGGGGAGGCGGAGGAGGGAGCCTTTGACGAGTACAAGGTCTTGGCGCTGATGTCAACGGTGGGGATAGATATAGGGCTGATCTATGAGCTGCCGATCCTGCACCTGTTGTCCATTGTCCGCCGCTGCGGGGAGCTGCGGAGCGGGGAGGCCACGACCTATCGCCCCATGACCGGTGTTGAGATGACCATGCTGTATCCCAAAAGGAGGTGAGGAGGAATGCTGGAGATTCTTTCGAAGGATCTCGAAAGGGCCATGCGGGAGGTCCTCCAAGGAGTAGAGAACGACGCGGAGGAGACCATGGAGGAGCTTATGGACTTTACCCGCGACAATCTTTTGGAGAGCCTGACCACCGGACGGAAGCACGGCGGCCAGACGCCGGAGGATACCGGCGAGTACGCCGCCGGCTGGGAGTGCAGGATAGAGTTCCGGCAGGGGGCGGAGATCCGTGTGATCCAAAACACCGCCAAGCCCCAATTGACCCACCTTCTGGAGTACGGCACCTGGGAGCAGACGCCCCAGCCTCACATACGGACGGCCTATGAAAAGGCCATCAAACGCTTGGAGGAGGAGTAAGCATGGCGCTTAGTTCCCGTTATACCAAGGAGATTCAAATCGAGATCTCCGGCAAAACCACCGCCCTCAAGACCGCCTTGGACGATGCCAATCGGGCCATCCGCCGCTCCAGCAGTGAACTGAAGGTGCTGCAAAACAGCCTGCAGCTGGAGTGGAACCCGGACGACTTTAAGCGGGCCCAAGAGTTGGCGGTGCGGGTGGTGGAGGAAACCCGGAAGAAGGCGGACGCCCTCCGGCAGACCTTGGCCCAGCTGGATCAGCAGGGAGAGGGACAGAATACCGAGAGGTACGAGGCCATCCGCCGGGAGCTGAGCTATGTGGAGGTCTCCGCGCAGAAGGCACAGAAGCAGTTAGAGGCGCTGAACAACCAACAGCTGGACCGGATCAAGGATGCCGTCTCAGATGTAGCGGACCGCTTTGACAAGCTGGGCGGCAGCCTCACCGCCCAGCTCACGGTGCCGCTGGCGGCGGCGGGGACTGCCGCTGTCCACTATGCCAGCGATACTGAGGAGGCTTTAAACAAGGTGGAAGTGGCCTTTGGCGCCTCCGCCGGCACGGTGAAGGACTGGGCCGCCACCACCCTCAACGCCTTTGGTCTGGCCAGCGGTACTGCGCTGGACATGGCGGCGCTGTATGGAGATATGGCCGTTTCCATGGGACAGAGCCGGGACGAGGCTGCCAAAATGTCCCAGACCTTGGTGGGCCTTGCCGCTGATTTAGCATCCTTCAAGAACCTGTCGGTAGATAGCGCCGCCAATGCGCTGAAGGGCGTCTTTACTGGCGAGACGGAGAGCCTCAAAAACTTGGGCGTGGTGATGACGCAGGCCAATCTGCAGGCCTACGCCTTGGCCAAGGGGTACAAGACCGCCTATACCGAGATGGAGCAGGCGGAGCAGGTGACGGTACGTTACCAGTACGTTTTGGACAAGACCAAGGATGCCCAAGGCGACTTCGCCCGCACCTCGGACGGCACCGCCAACCAGCTGCGCATTTTCAAGGAGAGCCTGAAGGAGGCGGCAGCCACAGCGGGGAATGATCTCCTCCCCACCATCACGCCCCTGATCCAGAACCTGAACGGGATGGTACAGAGCTTCTCGGACTTGGACGACGGCACCCGTCGGGCGCTGGTACAGACAGGCTTATTTGCAGCGGCCTTGGGTCCGTGTCTGAAGCTCGCCGGCTCCGTGTCCTCCGCGATCTCCACGGGGGTCACGGCCTATCAGGCCCTCAAGACCGCCACCACGGCAGCCACCGCGGCCCAGACGGGCCTCAATGTGGCCATGGCGGCCAACCCTGTCGGGGCGGTAGCCACGGCTGTGGCTGCGCTGCTGGCTGTGATCGGGGCCTATGGCATTTCCGCCGGCTTGGCGGGGGAACACACCGAATCCCTGTCGGAGCAGCTTGACAACTGCAAGCGCCGGTTTGAGGAGACAAAAACCGCCATCTCGGAGGAGGCCGACCAGATCACCGCCTCCGCCGCGGCCTTGGCTTCTCTGGCGGAGCAAGAGAGCCGCAGTGCCGCGGATAAAGAGGTCATGCTCTCCCTTGTCAAGCAGCTCAACACTGCCATACCCAATCTGAACCTCTCCTACGACGCCATGAACGACCGCCTGAACATGACGGCGGCGGCCATCCGGGACGTGGCCAAGGCAGAAGCTGAGCGGGCGCGGCAGGTGGCAGCCATTGAGCAGATGACGGCGCTCTATCAGCAGCTCTATGAGGCGGAGCAGATACTTGCCGAGGCAGAGCAGCGGATGGCTGACATCCAATCGGAGCATCAGGCCTTACGGGAATCCGGCCGCACCGGATCCAAACAGTACCAGCAGGCAGTCCAAGACCTGACTGCCGAATACACCAAGGCCATGGCCACTGCGGAGGATGCCCGGGCAGCCATTGCCGGCATGGAGGCGGAGATCGAGCGCCTCGCCGCCGGCTATGAGGCCGCCGCCAAGAGTGCCGACACTGCTGCGGAGGCCATCCAGGATGCCACCGAGGCGGCGGAACAAAGTAGTGCCCAGCTTCAGAACTTCCGAGGAATTCTGGACAGCATGAAGGGCGGCTATGACCTTCTCACTGCGGCGCAGCAGGAGACGGACGAGCAGGGGCGCATCTCCGCAGATACTCTAATCACTCTTATGGACAAGTATCCGGAGCTTACACAGTATTTGACCCTCACCGCCAATGGCTACCGCCTCACAGAGGGGGCCTTGGCCGATTACATCGCCGTACAGCAGGCTGAGGTGCAAATTGCCCTCAACGACGCCCAGAAGGCGGCCAATGCCCTCCTGACGGCAGAGGGAACAAAGGTGAAGGCCCTAAACCTGACCACCGCCGCCGCCAAGGACCAGCTGGCAGCCTTAGCCGCCCTCTACGAGGCCGAGGCCAAGGAACACGCCGGTACCACCCAGGGGTTCAACGCCTTAGATCGGGCTGGGGAGCTGCGGGCTGCTCTAAAGGAGCTGGAGGAGGCGGAGCGGCAGTGGGCGGCCTTTGACGCCGTCATCAACACCCTCCATACCCCTACTGTCATTCAGTCCTCCTCCAGTACAGCCGAGGATCCCCGCATAAAGGCCTACGACGAGGCAATCAAGGAGCTGCAATACCTCCGGGATATGGACAAGGTCAGCGAGGAGGACTACTACCGGGAGCTGGAGGATCTTCGGGATCAGTATCTGGAGGAGAACAGCGACAAGTGGCGCAGCGTCACCACGGAGCTGTACCACTGGAAGCAGGGCCGCAGCCAAGAGGCCTACCATGAGGAGCTCAAGGATCTGAAATATTTTTTGGATATGGGGATCATCTCCGAGCAGGAGTATTATCAGGAGCTGGCCCGACTCCGGGACCAGTACCTGCAAAAGAACAGCGAGGCTTGGCGGCAGGCCAATGTACAGCTGTACCAGTACCAGCAGCAGTGCCGTGAGGAGGAGCTGAAGGCGGCGGAGGAGGCATACCAAGAGCAGCTCAAAGCTGCCAAGGAGGCCTACGATGCCAAGCTCTCCGCCTTAAAAGACCATCTGAGCGCGGAGAAGGACGCCCTGAAGGCGGAGTACGACGAGAAGCAGGCGGCGGCCCGTGCGGAGTATGAGACCAAGCGGGATGCCATCCGGCAGGAGCTGGCCTTGGAAAAGGAGCGGCTTAACAGCATCATAGAGGGCATCGACAAGGAGATCCAAGCCCGCCGGGAGCTGCGGGAGGACGAGAGCTTGGACGACGCCGTCGCCCGGGCCCAGAAGCGGCTGGATGCCGTAAAAGCGGAGCTGTCTTTTGCCCGCACCGATGAGGATCGGGCCGAGCTGGCCAAAGAGATGGCCCGCGCCGAGGAGGCCCTGAAAAAGGCCCAGCAGAACAAGGAGGACACCGAGTTCTACCGGGCTAAGGAGATTGAGAAGGAGGGCGTCCGGGACCAGATTTCCGCCGCGGAAAAGAAGGCGGAGACGGAGCTCTCCAAGGCGGAGGCGGACTACAGCGCCACCAAGGACCGGCTGGAGAAGGAGTACGCCGCCGCCGTGGAGCGTCTGGAGGCGGAGTACGAGGCCAGCGCGGCCCGGCTCAAGGACGAGTACGAGAGCTTTAAGGCCTCCGGCGGCAGCGGCGGCGGCGGAGGCGGTGGGGGCCGCGAGAAGGCCAAGCCCCGGGAGTACAGCGAAGAGGTACACGCTATCGCCAAAGCGCAGGGGGTGGACTTGGGCGTGGCTTATAGTATGCACTTGGCCAACCAGCGCAACAATGCCAAGCCCGGAGATCCCTATTACTACGCCGGCGCAGAGCTGGTACAGACGGCCAAAAAGACCCAGTCAGCGGCGGAAAAGGCGATGAAAGCCGCCGCTGCCGCTGTAACCGCCGCAACCACTGTCAACAACCGGTCGGCCAATGTCACCATCCAGAACGTAGGAAAGGCCCTCACGGAGGGGCAGGTGGGCCGGGCGGTGGAGAAGGTTCTTAACAAACTCAGCAGATAGGAGGTGGTCTCATCATGCGCTCGGTAGCTTGGCTCTCGGACACGGGCCGGACACTGACCTTTGAGGCTGGCCATGGGCCCTACATCTTCCGCTCCCTTACCTCGGATCTCTCCGCCTCGGCGGAGACCGCCAAGGCTCCACGGCAGGACGGGATCACCACCTACCACGTGGCCTTGGACGAGCGGACCATCAACTTGGAGGGGGCCATGTGGATCAAGGGGGATCGGACCCACCCGGCTTTGGCACAGTACGACAAAGCTCGGGCCGCCCTTCACCAGATCTTCGCACCCCACCGCTGGGGTACCCTCATCTACTACCGGGAGGACGGGCCGGTCCAAGTCCGTTGCCGCCCGGTGGCCACCCCCACCCTCACCGACTGCGTGGGCACCTACGCCGCCATCGACATCACTTTTACCACGGATTCCCCCTACTGGGAGAGCGCCCAGGAGTACGTGGTGGGCGTGGGGGCCATCCAGCGGTTCTGGCACTTCCCGTGGGCGCCTGTGCGGGGGGCCATGGGGGCGTTCAACCGGTTTGGCAGCATGGTGAACCCCTCGGAGGAGCTGATCTACCCCACAGTGGAGGTCTACAGCACCAGTGAGCATATCACCCTCACCAACCTGACCGCCGGGGAGTTTGTGACCATCGAGCACGCCATTGCCGAGGGCCAGAAGCTGGTGGTGGACCTCCGGGATGTGACCGCCTACCTCCACGAGCGGGTGGGTGAGGACTACCGGCAGAAGGAGGATGTGTCCCACTGGATGAGCTTAGACAGCGAGCCTTGGGGTCTCCGCCCCGGCCACAATCAGGTGTTCATCACCAACGAGGTACCGGAAAACACCCCCTTGGCCTTTATCCGCTGCCGGGTCCCCAGCTTGGGGGTGTAAAACTTCATGCGATCTGCCGCACGGCAAAAACACGCAAATGCTTTTGCATAGTAAAAATCCCGGTGTCCGACTTGGACACCGGGGGAGGTCACTGGACACCCAGCTCGTTTTTCAGCGCATTTTGGAGAACACGGGAGAAGTTGACACCCTGCTCCTCCGCCAGCCGGTTGAGCCAGCCGGGGATCGTCAGCGTCTTTTTAACTGACGCCTGCTCCTGACGCTTACGGTAGGCCAGTTCATCAAACTCCACCATGGCTACAAAATCACCCGGCTCCAGCGCAATGCCGCTTGGGGCGGAGGGCGTGGGCAGGGCGCCGCAGTCCTCCAGCATCAGCCCCATGGCGTCCTGAACCATGGACACCGCCTCGTTCATATCGTCCCCCTGAGAGAAGCAGCCGTCGATGTCTGGCACGGAAACGGAGTAGCCCACCTCCTCCGGGTGGAAGATTACAGGATAGTACCGTTTGTTCATGGGAGTTCTCCTTTCATAGGGCTATTTCAGCCCCGCTTGTTTCAGGATGCTCTGCTCGGTCCCCTTCTTCAAATCCTTGGCGTGGACCGGCACACTGGTCTGTCTGCCGGTGACAGGATTTCGGTACTTGTGATGGGAGCCGTTGGAACTGACAAGGCGAAACCCATTCTGCTCCAGAAGGCGGATCATCTCACGGGGCGTCATCGGCATGGGACCACTTCCTTTCTATGGTTCCAGTATAGCACGTATTTATACGTGCGTCAATACAAATACGTGCAAACACGTATAAGCTAAGGAGGTACAGCGTGGATATCCGCATCTACGATCCGCCGGAGGAGGAGCGCCCCCGGTTTGCCGCGGTGGCCCGGCTCACCGCGGCCGTTTCCGTCACAGCGGTGGAACGGCACTATACGCCGGGATATTTTGAGATCACCGTACCCACAGAGGCCCGGCACGCGGAGAAGCTCACCGAGGGCCGGCTGGTCTGGATCGACGGCGGCATGTGGGGCATTGTGGACAGCGTCCACTGCGCCCAGTCCGAGGGCGGCGACCTGCTCACCGCCTCGGGGCGGCAGCTGAAAGGTCTCACCGCGGACCGTATCACCATCCCCCCGGATGTCAATCCCATCGCTGGAGCCCAAGGCTACGACACCGTCACCGGCTCCACGGAGGCCTGTATGAAGCACTACGCGGCTGCCAATCTGGGACCCGGCGCCTCTGCATCCCGGCGGGTGTGCGGTCTCACCATCGCGGCAGATTTGGGGCGGGGTGTGGCGGAGGACAAATACATGTCTCGCCACGACCGTCTGGACATTGTCCTCCAAGATTTAGGAGAGGCATCACAGCTTGGGTATGACATTATCCCGGATCTTCAGACCCACCGTCTCCTCTTTGACATGGTGGCTGGGGAGGATCACACCGCCGGTCAGAGCCGGCGCAAGCGGGTAATTTTCGACATCCGCCGCCGAACAGCTCTCGCCATGTCTTACGACTACGCCGCCGGCGACAGCCGCAATGTGTTTTACACCACCATGGCCGGGGCAGAGTTTGCCGACGAGGCCCTCACCGTCACCTACCTCCGGGAGGGGGAGGAGGAGCAGCGGGGCATCCGCCGACGGGAGCAGCACCTCAGCGTGTCGGCGGATACCCCCATCGCCGGAGAGGAGTACAGCGAGCTGCGGCGAAAGGCCCTCATAGAGGCGGAGCGGTACAAAGCAGCGGAGTCCCTCACCTGTGAGATTGCCGAAGGGCCCTACCGCTATCGGGAGGACTACCGCTTGGGTGACTTGGTGACACTGCAGTGCCAAGGCTGGGGTGTGTCCATGGATGCCCGCCTGACAGAGATGCAGACGGAGTACAGCGCCGGCGGCATCCGCCATACAGCGGTGTTCGGTACTGCCCCGCTGACGGTATTCGGGCGGCTGCAGCGACAGCTTAGGAGAGGAGGATAGGATGTGAAAAGTTACTTTTTCAACGCGGAACCCACCACGGATCTGGTCAGCCACCCCACCGGCTACGACCGGGAGTACGACGCGGACGACCACGCGGCGTTTTTTGAGCCATTTTTTACCAAGTCCGGTGTCTTTGCCGGCGCCCATGCCGATGCCTGCAAAGTGTCGGTGGAGGGCGGGAATGTACTGCGCTTCGCCCCCGGGGCCCTGTACGTCCGAGGCCGGATGGCGGCGCTGGACGGCACGGAGACATTGACGATCACCGCCGACTGTAAGGTGGTGGCCCGCATGAACAAAACCGCCGATGTGCGCTCCTTCCAGCTTCTGGCTGTGGAGGCGCTGGTGCAGGAGGAGGACATCTACGACCTCCTTCTGGCGGAGGCGGCGGTGACACCGGTGCTGGGTGGCTATGAGGCGGTGGTGACGGACAAGCGGACCTTTATGGCCTTCACCGGCCAGCCGCCCTACTACCCGCCGGAGAGCGAGGCTCTCCCCTATGTGCTGTGGCTCTATGCTCTGGGGTTCCCTCTGACGGCGGAGCAGCGGGCGGCGGTGGAGGGAAATCCCTCTTTGATGGACATTTTCCACCGGAGCACCGGAGCCATCCGCAGTACCACCATCACCTTTGCCGCTGCGGATTGGACGGCCTTGGCCAATGGGGAGGCCCAGATGACCATCTCCAAGGAGCGCCACCAGCGTCAAACGGCAAATTTTACCACCGCCCTCTGGAGCTTGGTGGATGGGGTCTACCACCGCAGCACTTGGGCGGCGATGTGTACCGATGTGGTCTACCATACGGATACTGGAAGCATCACCCTCACCGCCGGCAGCGCCTACGACGGCAAGGTGACCTTTATGGGGTGATGCCATGAGCACTATGCAAGAGATGGCAGTGGAGTACCGGGCGGCGTCGGCGCGGCTGGCCATGCGGTTGAAGAAGCTGCGGAGTGACGGCGCAGATCCCCAAGTGCTGCACGCCCTGAGCCGAAACCTGCGGGAGCTGCGCGCCGTACAGCGCACCTTGGATGGATACTACACCCTTCCAAGGGACCCGGAGATCACCTCCGCCGGCTGGCGTGGAAGGGGGCCGTCACAGGATGACCATTGACCAGCTGCGCCAGCGCCGGCGGGAGCTTCTGGGGCGCAAGCAGTACGAGCTGGAGCTCCAAGCCAAGGGCGAGGGGGACAATCTGGCCCTCTTTATGGTGGAGGAGGAGCTTTTGGACATCAATGCCCAGCTCCGCTCCCTGCGGCCGAGCCATCGGGTGGGACAGCGGCGCAGTGCCGGCGGCGATATCGCCATAGACCACCAGCAGTACCAAGATTGGGCCCAGCAGGACCAGTCCGCAGACGATGAGGGGACACGCTCGGCCATGGTCCGGGCGGCGCCTCGGAGCCTTGCTCTGCTCCCTCGGCGGCAGCGGGAGATCTGGGATCTCCGGCAGGCGGGGCTGACCATGGAGGAGATCGCCCGCCGGCTGGGGATCAACAAGTCCACCGTCTGCCGTCTCCTCGACCGGGCCCGGCGGACCATGGGTGAGGATATCCGGCAGCGGGCGGCCCTCTCCCGGGTGGACCTGTCCCGCATCGACATGGCCCACGGGGAGACCGCCCGCTTGGTCCTCGCTGCTGTTACCCCCCGCCAAGCGGCCTACCTGTACCTCTACTATGCTGAATGGCTCACCCTGCGGGAGATTGAGCGGCTGACGGGGACGAACTACACCGCCGTCTGCCGCACTATCCAGCGGGGGCTCAGGAACATCTCCGGGGCGCTGGGGTGTCAGGAGGCGGTGCTGGTAAACATGGAGGCCTTGGATGAGCTGGCCTACAGCGTCTACCGCGAGCTGCAGGCGGAGGATGTGGTCGTGCCGCCGGCGCTGCGCCCGGCGCGGGTGCGGGGGTCCTATGACAGACGGAGCTATCAGCCGGAGACAGTAGCCATCCCGGCGGGGCTCACCATCTGCGGCGCCGGCGGACGGTGGAGCTGGGCAGAGGGCCGTCAAGGTAGCCGGCCGCTCCAGCGGGGGCGGCTCTACACCGCCCTGCTTCAGCGTATGCGTGAGGTGGAGGGACCGTCGGTGTACCGGTGGCTGGTGACAGTGTTCCAGCGCCTGACGGGGCGGTTCCGCCGGGGTGCTGTGAGGCGGTGGAAACAGGAGCAGAGAGAGGAAAGGAGCACAAAACAATGAGCTATTACCACATTGAATCCCGCATCTGCGGCGTACCCTGTGCCATGGTGCGGCGGGGAATAGGCAACGGCCGCTATGTGGCAGTATTTGAGCGGTGCAGGGCCGGTCTGGATCAAATCAAGGCCATCGACTGGGACCGCCCGGTGATCAAGCCGGTGGAGGGGAGGGAGTGCCTTCTGCCCGTTGGGTACGGCTATGCGGTCACGGACATCCAGTACAGGATGTACAACGACACCTACGAGGTGACGCTGGAGGTACAGGCGCAGTACTTAGGCGATGTCACCGGCTACGCAGTCCAAGTAGAGGAGCTGATGACCAAGAGCGCCGATCAGCGCCTGCAGATTGCCCAGCTCCAAGACCAGCTCAGCGAGGCGGACGAGGCCATCATTGCCCTCTATGAGGCGTCCATGCCGGCGGAGGAGGCCAAGGGAGAGGAGGTGACGGCATGAGTGCGGCGGTGATCAAGAGCTACGCCCGCAGCATCCAGCGGGGGAAGCGGGCCATCGAGCAGGTCCCGGAGAACCTCCGGGCGGCGGTGGAACAGGAACTGGGGAAAGAGGTGTAGCGGATGAGCGAGACCATCATTGTGACGCTGATCGGGCTGGGCGGGTCGGCTGTTGGCTCGCTGGCCGGCGTGCTGATCAGCGCCCGGCTGACCCAGTACCGGCTGGAGCAGCTGGAGAAGCGGGTGCAGGCCCACAACAGGGTGATTGAGCGCACCTACAAGCTGGAGGCCCAGGATGACGTCCATACGGAGCAGATCAAGGTCATCAACCACCGCTTGGCTGACTTGGAGGCGGCCCATGAGTGAGCTTTTGCCGGCGGCACTGGCAGTGTATGCCCTGCTGGTCACGTTGGCCCTTCTGCGCCTCGCCGGAGGCCGCAGAAGGCGCCGAAAGCCCAAGGGCGAGCTGGGGCAGGGCAAGACCACCAACCTTGTCCTGCTGGTGTTGGGGAGCTTCCTGTTGGCCTTTATCGTGGCCATGACGGTGATCTTCTGTGTCAAGGGCGCCGTGCCGGACACGCTGATCCAGTACACGCTGGGCGCCGGCGGCGTGGAGGCCCTGCTGCTGGCGGGAATCAAGATCTGCAAGGTAATTACCGGGGACAAGCCCGGAGAAAGTGAGGAGGACAATCCATGACAAATATGACACCCATTCTGCAGGCGTCCATCGCGCTGATCGCGGCGCTGGTCTCGGCCTTCCTGATCCCGTGGCTCCGGCGGAACACCACCGCCAAAGAGCGGGAGGAACTTCTGAAGTGGGTCTCCATCGCCGTGGAGGCCGCCCAGCAGCTCCATTACCAGTTGGAGGGGGCAGATCGGAAAAGCTATGTCCGCGCCTTTTTGACAGAGCAGGGCTTTGATGTGGACGATCAGGCAGTGGACGCGGCCATTGAGTCGGCGGTGCTGGAGCTCCACCGGGAGCTGGGGTATACACGATGAACGGGGCCGTGGTACACGCCTACAGCAAGGCAAAGGATGGGGCGGTGCAGCTCACCGCCAACTTCAAGGTCCGGGAGTTCGCCTGCCAGGATGGCAGCGACACGCTGTTTGTCTCCACAGAGCTGGCGCAGGTGCTCCAGAAAATCCGCGCCCACTTTGGGAAGCCGGTGACGATCAACAGCGCCTACCGCACCGACATCCACAACGGAGGGGTAGGCGGGTCGCCCACCAGCCAGCACCTCTACGGCTTGGCGGCGGACATCGTGGTGCAGGGAGTGGCACCCAAGGAGGTGGCTCAGTATGCCGAAACAGTACTGGGCACCAAGGGCGGCATCGGGCTGTACAACTGGGGCGTCCATGTGGATGTCCGGGCCAAGCGCAGCCGCTGGAATTCCACCAGCGGGCGCGAGAGGGCTGTCAGCGGGTTTTGACCTCCTTGGAGATATAAGGATATAAGTTAGAAAATGTAAGTTGCATGTAAGAAAATAGGCGGATATAAACAAATACACACTGTGTAATATGTGGCGTTCTTTTTGCAAAAACGGTTTTATGTGCGCTTATTTATCTGTGTTCATTCGCAAATCTTACAAGCTATGCTTCACACGCATGAGGCCACTGGTTCGAGTCCAGTAGTCTCCACCAGAAGCCTGTCAGGTCTGCTTGGACTTGACAGGCTTTTTGCTGCGATTTCTCGGGTGAGCCGGATGGTTTGGCGGTGGGGGCAGTCTGCCTCCGGCTTGTGGCGAATATGTTGCTTTAGAGACAAGATCAGGTGCGTTCTATGCAGGATAGAACGCACCTGATCTTTCTTGCTGCGGGGTCTGACGAAAATTGGCGCGATACGGCTGTCTGCCGGGGGTGATTCGGCGGGATCAGTACCAGTCGTGCTTTTCGTTTCGGTCGAGAGCGTTGATCTGAGCCATTTCCCCGTCGGTCAGCGCAAAATCGAACAGCTCAGTGTTCTCCTGAATGTGATCCGGGCTGCTGGAGCCGGGGATGACCGCCACGCCCTTTTGCAGATTCCACCGGAGAATCACTTGGGCGGAGGACTTCCCGTGGGCCTCCGCAATTTCGGAGATCACCTCGTTGCCCAGCAGGTCCGCCGTGTGGCCCCGGCCGCCAAGGGGGTACCAGCCCTGCACCACCATGCCCTTTTCTTGGATAAACGGGAGGACATCATTCTCCTGATAGTAGGGGTGTATCTCGTTTTGCACCAGCGCGGGGACGGTGGACACCTGCGGCAGGAAGTCCTCCAGCTCCTTGACATACCAGTTGGACAGGCCGATGGATCGGATTTTGCCCTCCCGAACGAACTGTTCCATGGCCTGATAGGCCTTGACATCGTTGCGGTCGGGGTGGTGGAGGAGCATCAGGTCCACATAGCCGATGTTGAGCCGGTCTAAACAGGCTTGGATGGCCTGCTCCGGGTCCTCCATTTCGCTGCCCGGATAGATCTTGGTGGTGACAAAAATCTCCTCCCGAGGGATATCCTGCTCCTCCATGGCCTCCCGGATCGCCTGCCCCACCTCCGCCTCGTTGCCGTAGGCGGAAGCGGTGTCGATCAGCCGCACACCGCTTGCCAGCGCGGCCTTTACCGCGCGAATACAGGTCTCCCCATGGAGGCTGTACGTGCCCAAGCCGTAGATGGGCATGGGATAGCCGCTGTTGAGGGTTACACTTCCACGCTCAAGATCAAATGTGCCTGCCGCGCCTGTTGGACGCTCCAGAGAGAAGGTGGCGGTGACTTGACCGCCGCCGGCCTTCAGCACCTCTTGGAGCTCCGCATCTGTTACGCCCTCTATGTGCCCCAAGGGGGTGAAATTCCATGTGTTTTCGTCGTAATAGATGGTGACACTGCTGCCCTGATAGAGGATGATATCCCCCGGCTTGGCAGTGATTTGACGGTTGCTCTGGGTGAGGGCGGCGCCGATGCTGCCCACCTTCTCAAACCCGCCGTAGTCGCTCATATCCACGTGCAGCGGCCCTCTGGAGAGAAGCTCCCTCCACGCTGTAACGGAGGGGTTGTCCGCCAAGGCCGCCGTCCAGACCGTACTGCCGATTTGTATGTACATCCTGTCTGCCGCCCTCTCCGATGCCTTGGGCAGATCGAGGCCATCTGCCCAGCTCTCCACCTCGGAGGCGCCGGAGAAGCGCCGGCCCTCCAGCCATACGGTGCCGGGGGCGCAGTCCCGCAGGGAGGCGTCCTCGTGGCCGCTGCTCCCCGAGGTGCAGAAGGCGGCGATGGTCTTGCCGCTCAGGTCGTAGCTCTCCAGGAAGGTGTGGATGATCTTGGGCGCGCGGCCCCACCAGATGGGGTAGCCGATGAGTACCGCGTCGTATTGCCCCATATCCGCCACCGTGTTCCGGATGGCGGGGCGGGCATCGGGGTCGTTCTGCTCGGCGTTGGCCCTGCAGTCGGTGTGATAGTCCAAGTCGGCGGCGGTGTAGGGCTGGGCGGGTACAATCTCAAAGAGGTCGCCGCCTGTCACCTCCGCCGCCTTTTCCGCCACCGGGCGCGTATTCCCCGTGGCGGAGAAATAGGCCACCAGGATTTTTCCGCCCGCCGCTGTCTCCGGCTGGCCGTCGACGCTGCTGTGATAGTGGTACAACATAGAGGCTGCCTCCCCTCGTTTGAGAGCCGCCTTGGGCTCAAAGCGGCTGTTTTCCACCATACCCTCTAAAAGACCGCCGGCGTCGGCCCAGGAGACCGCCGTCTGCGCCCAGCCGGAGATGTCGGCGGCGTCAAGCATATCGACAGCCGCGGTGCTCTCCGGACGGCCTGCGCAGCGCCAGAGGAGCGTGACCGCCTGCTCCCGCGTTGTGGGATCGTTCACGCCGAAGATCCCGTCGCCATAGCCGGAGACGATGCCGGTTTTGGCCGCCCAAGCCACCGCGTCATGGTACCAGGCTCCGGCGGCGGCGTCTGAAAAGGCCGGCGGGTCGGTCACGGCGGGCGTACCGCTCATGCGGTGCAGTATGGTGGTCAGCATGGCGCGGGTCAGGGGGGCCTCCGGGGAGAAGGCGGTGTCCGATGTGCCGGTCATCAAGCCCTCCTCACAGCAGTACTGGATGGCCTCGGCATACCATGCGCCGGCGGGTACGTCGGTAAACCGACCGGCCTGATCTGCCATCTGCTCCGCGCCGCCGCCGGCTGGCTGGTCCGCGTTCCAGCCGCAGGCGGGGATGGTGAGGAGCAGGCAGATCAACAGGAAGCTGGATAAGATTCTCTTGCTCATAGGACCTCCTCTGCCGCTGTGTTGGAGCGCAGTTTGAGGGACAACCCCTCCCGGCTCCAGACCTCGCCAAAGAGCACATCATCGTCGAGCTGGGCGAACTTGGGGGCAAAGAGCTGCTCCCGGCCCGCGGTCTGCTTGATCATAGTTGCTGCCTCCTTTATTGCGGATGTCTCCGGAAAAATGCCTGCCTCTATGATACGGCACGGGGCGGGCAAATAGCAAATACTTATTTTCTATCCCATGTTATTCTTGAAAAGAATAACATAAACCGCTATACTGATGGCAGGAGGTGGTTTGATGGAGCTTCGTGTTCTGCGGTACTTTTTAGCTGTGGCCCGGGAGGGCAGCGTCACACGCGCCGCCCAGCGGCTCCATGTCTCCCAGCCCACCCTGTCCAAGCAGATCAAGGACTTGGAGGGGGAGCTGGGGAAGAAACTCTTTGTCCGCAGCAGCTTCAGCGTCTGTCTGACGGAGGAGGGGCTGCTCCTGCGCAGGCGGGCGGAGGAGATTCTGAGCATGGTGGATAAGACGGAGGAGGAGTTTAAGGCGCTGGGTGAGATCAGCGGCGGGGACATCCACATTGGCGCCGCCGAGTCGGACAGCATCAAACACTTGGCCCGGCGGATCAAGGCGGTGCAGACCCGGTATCCGCGCATCCGGGTGCACGTATACAGCGGCGACCGGAGCGATTTGGCCCAGCGGCTGGAGCAGGGCCTGCTGGATTTCGCCGTGCTGGTGGAGTCCGGCGACCTGTCCAGGTACAACTACCTCCCCCTGCCTGACGGGGACACCTGGGGGGTCATCCTGCGCCGGGACCACCCCTTGGCGGAGCGGGAGGGGATTACACCGGAGGATCTGCTGGAGGTGCCCCTGATCTGTCCCCGGCAGGGGCTGCAAAAGGAGCTCTCCGACTGGTTTCAGGAGCGGGTGGATGGGCTCACGATTGTGGCGACCTGCAATCTGGCCTACAACGGCGGGGTTCTGGCCCGGGAGGGGCTGGGCTGCCTGCTCTCCTTCGACAGGCTGGTGGACACCGGGCCGGACAGCCCCCTGTGCTTTCGGCCGCTGACGCCGCCCCTCCGCTCCAGACTGTTTCTTGTCTGGAAAAAGTACGCGGTGTTCTCCCCGGCGGCGGCGGTGCTGCTGGAGGAACTGAAGAGCCGCATGGGGGAGGCCTGAGGCTGAGAGGTGCGCTGGGAGATTGGGTGTACTGCATTCTGTAATGTAGTACAGAATGCAGTCTGTTTTTGGTGGTGTCCGCAAAAAAGGTTGTCGGGTATGGTGCAACGAAAAGCCGGTACACGCAGTAGGTGTACCGGCTTGCCGCCGGACGAAATTTTTTATTTGAAGGAGACGCGGATATGAACCACACAGAGAATTATCACCTGCCCCGCTGGGATATGGCCGACCGGATTCAGATGGCCGATTTCAACAGCATGACCGGGGCCATCGAGGACGCGCTCACCGGCCACGACGGGAGGATGGACGGGCAGGATGCCGCCCTCGCCGCCCAGTCCGCCCGGATAGACAGGCTGGGGAACTGTCAGATTTATCATGGTACTTACACCGGCAACAGCTCCGCCTCCAGCAAGACGCTGTCCTTTCCGCATAAACCGATATTTGTGATGGTGTTGGACAACTCCGCGGGATTTTTGCTCTCTGTACAGGGGCTGGATAGAGCGCGGCTGTCTCTTGGCGGGACCAATTACACCACCCTATGTACTTGGAGTGGAAATTCTTTTTCATGGGACGCGGATGTGTACAAGTATTTCACTGAAAGCGGAAGGACCTATTATGTGGTGGCGTTTTTGGACGCTGCGGAGTAAGAAGAACCCCCGGGCCGTCGGCCCGGGGGTTCTTTTCTAATGATATAAGCTGTAAGCTCTCTATCAGGTTCCGCCAGCGATGGTCAGAGTCGGGGTCGCAGTAGCGGTAGCTTTGTCAAGAACGAAGGAAATCTTAACAGTACCCTCCATCTTGCCACTGTCAGCCGCCTTAACGGTATACTTATCAGTAGCATCCCACTTAGTATCCGCGTTGGGGGTGTTGGTCAGCCCGGTGGCATCGCAGCTGTAACCACCGGTCTTGCCCTTAGAAGCAGTGAGGGTCAGATCAGAACCCAAAGTCGGCTTGTTGAAGGTGACAGTAGCCGTAATCGTAGTGCCAACCTTCTCGACAGGCGCGCCGTCCAAGCCGTTGTCCCAAGCGACGCTCACGCCGGTAAACGTACCAGAGACTGTAGCCTCACCAGTCTTAACATAGCCAACGTACACGGTAACATCCTTGGACACATCCACGGTGTCGGCCAGAAGCGTGGCAGTGCCGGTCCGGCTGCCCACATACTTATGTGTGCCGGTGCTGCCGATACCGGTCACGCCGCTGAGGTCCTGAGCAGTGGCGTTGTAAGCCTGAGCCACAACAGTCTCGCTCTCATTGCCCACGGTGTCATTGACAATGGTGAGCTTCACAGAACTCACATCCCCGATGGTGCAGACGCCAGCAATGGTGGTGTCCTTGGCGTGGATATCAGCGAAAGTGCTGCCAAACGGCATGTAGTCGTTGGTGGAGACCTTCATACCGGTACCGGTAGCGCCGGAACCCTTCACGGCAGTGGCGGTAGCCAGAGCAAACGTGTCGGTTCCGTCAGTCACAATGCCGGACTTCTTCATATCCAACTCGGCATCAGTGACAGCGCTACCGTTTACAGTAACCTTCAGGTAGCCGGTCTCGATCTCCATACCACTGGTGATACTATTGCCGGTAGCGTTTGCAAGGGCATAAGTCCAAGTCTTGCCCTCGTCTGTGCTGCGGCGGACAAACTCATCGCCACTGGCACTACCGCCCCAACCGATTTCTTCGTCAATGTCGCCTGTAGAATTCGAATTGGTGATCTTTGTAACACCGTCAATGGTGAACTTCACACCGGAAACACCCTTGTCATCGCCAGAGGGATCCCAAATGAAGCTGCTCTTGATGCTGCCCTTCTTGGCGGTAACAACCAGCTTACCATCGTTGGCGTCATTGGCATCATTAACAAACTCTGCGTTCTCCACAGTGAAGCCGGCATCCTCGACTGCCGTCACCATGGCCTCGGCAGCATCGTCGTCGCTCAGGGAGGCGTTTGTGGTGTTAATCAGAACTTGGGTCTTATCGCGCAGATCGACATAGACATCACCCACATCGCCCACAGGAGGCTTCGGGGTCTCGCCGTCCTTGCCGGTCTTGTTCAGGTCACGGATAACAACCACCTGCGCCGCGCCGCCCTTAAGAATGGCGCTGACCTCGTAGTTGTACTCCTCGGCGTCATTCACATTCAGCTCGCCCACAGCTGCCTCCAGCTCCTTGACGCCGTCCTCATAGCTGGTGGTCCACTTATTGTCATTCTTCTGGATAAAGACAACCTTCACGCTGTCATCCACAAAGAAGCCGGTGGTGTCGGTGGTCCGCACGAAGAAGGTGTTGCCCTTCAGGGAGGGACCCTTGGCATCGCCGTTGATCGCCGTGGAGGTCACGCCGGTCTCGTTGTACTCGGAGTTCTCGAACAGGACATTCTCCTCGTCGTCGATGGCATCCTGGATCAGGGTGACGTCGTCCACGTACTCGTCGCCGGTGCCGGAGACGGTGTGACCCAGCGCGGTGGTAGCCAACTCAGCACCCACGACCTCGCCCTTGGCGTTGTACTTGACCTCGTACCAGTTGTACTGCTGCATGTCGCCGTCGTTGGCGCCGTTGCCCAAGTGGGTCAGCTTGTCGCTGACTTCCTTGATCTCGGACTTCTCGCCGCCGATGGCGACCTCGCGGGTCCAGGTCCACTCGTCGGTGTCGGAGTTGTAGGACTCCTGATCCACGCTGCTGCTGGTGACATACACCAGGTTCTTGCTGGAGGCGGAGTCGTCAGCCACGGACACCGCGGCGATCACATAGCCGTTGCTCTTGTAGAGCACATAGGTGCCCCAAGCGGCGGCAGTGGCCTTATCACCGGCGACGGTAATTTTAGCGTTCTTATCACCGGCATCCTTGGCGGCCTGCTCGGTCACGTCAGGATTGGAGGGATCGTTGTCGTTCAGAACCTCAAGGCTGGCATTCTTCACACCGGTGGTAACACTGCTCACCTTGTTGATGATGGCCTTATAACCACCGGTCTTGGCATTGATTGTCTTGACCTCAACAGTCAAATACACACTGTCGTTGTTGCCGTAAACCTTATAGTAGCTGTTGCCGGAGGCAGCACCTTCCAGAGACACATGCTTCTGGTCGATGTTCAGGGTCTCCTGATCATGGTTCTGGGCAACCTTGACGCCCTTATCCGTGTCGATGGCGCCGGCAACCAAGGTCAGGGAGTAGATGCCGTCCTTATCCACGGTGTAGGTGCACCAAGAGTTCATCAAAGCATTGGCAGTCAGGCCGGCGCTGCTCTTGGTGACGTTGAAGACGATAGGCTCCATCTTGCCGTCCAGGAAGATGGCGTTGGCCTTCCGGTTGGAGGCGGCCAGGTTGCTCTGGTCGTCATCAATGCCGGTGATGAACACGTAGTTGTCAGCGGCAGTAACTAAATCAACACCGATCAGGTAGCCGTACTGATCAAGATAGAGGTTGTAGCTCTTCTCTTTCAGGTTGACCTTACCGCCGGTGTACTCGTCCAGCACCTCGAAGTCGTACTCGGCGGCGTGGGCGTAGTTGTAGGTGGTACCGTCGGCCACAACGTTGCTGTTCTTCTTGAACGCGGTCAGGGTGACATCACCCACCACCTCGGCGGCGGCTAAGGTCTGGATGGCGCCCTCGGCCACGGTGACGAGATAAGCGTCGTCCTCCTTCACGTCCGCGATGTAGAAGTCCTCGCCGGAGACGGTCAGGGCCTTGCTGTCGTCATCGGAGTTGTCTCTGTTGTCAGGGACCTTGACGTAGTTGTCGTTCTTGTCCTTGTCGATGGCGTAGACATTGAAGGTGACCTCGTCCTTCTTCTCGCTGTAGTCGCCCTTGGCCCGGGCCAGGTAGGTGTTGATGATGGCCACGCGGACAACTTCCTTCTCGCTGTCCACGAACACCTGGGTGAGGGTGCCGTTGCCGGTGTCGCCCACGCCCTTCTTGTTGTTCTTGTTCATGGCCGTCTCATCAAAGAGAGCCTTGTTGACCGTGGGATCGTCAATGCCGTCGATGGTGACGATGAACTTGTAGTCGTCGTCATCCATGATGGACTTGCCGATGGCGTCGTACAGGTCCTTACCGGTGACCTCGGTGGTGAACTCCGCGTACAGCGTCTCGACGTCCACATAGGTGCCGATCTCTTCCTTGTCATAGAACCAAGTGTAGGAGGGACGGCCGAACACGTCCACGCTCTTCTTCAGTTCCAGCTTAGGGAGGTAGCGCTCACCGAACTCCACGGTGTAACCACCCTGGATGTTCTCGTTGGTGTTGGTCAGGCGGCGGTCGGAGATGTTCTGCTGCTTGGCAATGGTGGTGGTGACGAACTTGGCGCCGCCGCCGTTGATCTGCACCTCAACGCCGTTGACAACAACGTTGTTAGTGGTGTCATACTCCACCAGAGGAGCCTTGATGGCGTTCAGAGCCATCTGGGCGGCCTCCTGACGGGAGATCTCAGCGGAGCCGAACATCTTCTCCAGACCGGCATCCAGCCGCACATCCTCGCTCAGGGCCTTGGTGGCCACGTTGATGGTCCAGCTGGCCCCGGTAAAGCCCTCACGGTCGCTCTTGTAGCCCAGAGCGGTGAGCAGCATCTTGGCGAAGGCGTAACCGGTCAGCTTGCCGGTGGGGTAGAAGTTGCCGTCCCCGGCGCCGTCGATGATGCCCATGGAGGCACAGTACTCGATAGCGGGGGCACTCCAACGGGTGGCAGCCACATCGTTGAAAGAGCTGCCCTCAGTACCCAGCTTGTTGGAGTTCTCACCCAAGAGCATGTAAGTGATCAGCTTGGCAGCCTGCTCACGGGTGAGGGTGCCGTTGGGGTCAAAGCTGTTGTTGCCGACGCCGTCGATGATACCGGCAGCGACCATGACATCC
>JAAWSV010000110.1 GCA_022801715.1 Oscillospiraceae bacterium | reverse complement strand
CCACCGTCTGCACAAACTCAGGCTCATTCCCGTGCTTCTTCCTCACATTCTCGATCACGCTCTGCACATACGCATTCATAACTTCCTCGTTCCTCCTGTAATAAATTTATGACTGTCTGTTTGTATCGTTCAGGGCGCACTGTATCTTCTCCACTGCTCCCACGATCAACCGGTATAGGGTCTCCATGCTGTCAATCTTCACCCGCTCGGTGGTGGAGTGGGCGTCCTGGATGTCCACGCCCAGGGTCACGATCCGCATCCAGGGGGCCTTCTCATGGAAGTAGGCCGGCTCCAGTCCCACCGGCGCGATGGTCACGGTGATGGGCCGGTTCTTGATCTCCATGTACACCTCCTGCACCGCCCGGGTGAGGGGGTTGTCCGCGTCCTGATGCCAGGCCCGGTAGCCGGTGACGTCCACGCTGAACCCGTGGCCGGCGGCGGTGCTCTCGTGCTGGTGGAGGAGTTCTCCCTCCACCCGGTCGTTCTCGCAGCGGACCATGGTGTGGATCTCCACCGTGTCCTCGCCGGTCTTGACAAGCCCCAGGTTGCTGGAGCCGCCCACGCAGCCCTCCACCTGCTCGCTCATGGCGTAGACGCCGTCCCGCTCGTCCCGGATGGTCTCCAGCACGTCCCGGATGGTCTGCTCGGTCCACACCGTCTTGGGGGCGGGGAAGGCCCCGGCCTCAAAGCGGATGTGCTTCTCCACCTTCCGCAGGGCGGCGGTGAGGTGGGAAAACTCCGCTTCACAGGCCCGGAGGAACCGGCCCAGCTCCGAGCGGCGGACCGCCAGATAGGCGGTGCAGCTCCGGGGGATCACGTTGGCGCCGGTGCCGCCGTCCATCCGCCCGATGCCCATGTGGTAGCCTTTTTTCCACAGGGTTACCAGCAGCTCCGCCAGAAGGCGGATGGCGTTCCCCCGTCCCAGGGAGATGTCCTCACCGGAGTGGCCGCCGATCAGGCCCGACACGTCGAGGCGGACGCCGGCGCAGTCCTCGGGGACGGTGTGGCTGGTGATGGGGTGGCGGAAGATCTCCCGCTTGCCCCCCATGCAGCCCACAATGGCCCTGTCGGAGTGGAAGCCATCTAAATTGATCAGGTAGCGCACGTCCTCCAGCACGCCGGAGGACAGCAGCCGGGCGCCCCGGAGGCCCACCTCCTCCCCGGAGGTAAAGATCAGCTTCAGAGGGCCGTGGCGCAGGTCGCTGCGGCCCAAGGTGTAGAGCAGGGCGGCGATGCCCACGCCGTTGTCGGCCCCCAGCGAGGAGGTGCCGTCGGTGTGGAGGATGTTGCCCTCCACCACGGCGTGCACGCTGTCGTGCTCCGGGTCGAATCTTCCGCTGACGGCCACCACCATGTCCATGTGGGCCTGCAGGGCGATCATGGGCATGTGCTCCAGCCCCTCGCAGGGGGCGATCTCCGCGATGACGTTGAGGCTCTCGTCCTGCCGGGCATCATAGCCCAGCTCCCGCAGGCGCGCGCAGAGGTAGTCGCTGATGGCCTGCTCATGCCCGGTCTGGTGGGGGATTTTGCACAGGGCCAGAAACTCCTGCAAAATGCCCTCGCTGATCTCCGAGCGCCCCGCGCCCCCTGCTCTGTTCCGATGCTCTCTCATAGCTCTCCTCCATCCGCCCGGGCCAAGCCCGGGGGACCGGGGGCTCCATCTTCCCCCGGTCCTCTTTTCTTTCAGCTTATCATACACCCATCCTCCCGCCGGTGCTATTACATTTTTTCAATCGTTGCTACCCAATTTTCGTATTTGTCGAATGGCGGTTTTTGTGCCATGATAGAGGCGGTAAAGTTGCCGTGTCCCCTGAGGGCCCATCCCGCCGCCCTATAGAGACTACAGGCGGACCGGGCCGCCGGGACAGGCAGGAGAGAATGCGGCCGCTTTGTTTCTTTTTGTTTCTAAGGAGGAATGCAGGTATGAAGAAAATTGTTGTGGCTCTGGGCGGCAACGCCCTTCAGGAGGCCGGGAAGCCCGCCACCGCCGAGGCCCAGCTGGAGGTGGTGGAAAAGACCGCCGAGCACATCGCCGACATCATCGGCGAGGGCTACGAGGTGGTGGTGGCCCACGGCAACGGCCCCCAGGTGGGCCGTCTGGTGCTGCAGAACGAGTACGCCAACGACATCACCCCGGCCATGCCCTTTGACGTCTGCGGCGCCATGAGCCAGGGCATGATTGGCTATCACATCCAGCAGGGGCTGAGCAAGGTGCTGCGCCACCGGGGCAGCAAGGCCCAGGTGGCCACCGTGGTCACCCAGGTGGTGGTGGACCAGAACGACCCCAAGTTCCAGAACCCCTCCAAGCCCATTGGCCCCTTCTATAAGGAGGACGAGGCCAGGGCCATTGCCGCGGAGAAGGGCTATGTGATGAAGGAGGACGCGGGCCGCGGCTGGCGGCGCGTGGTGGCCTCCCCGGTGCCGGTGGAGATCGTGGAGCTGGACGCGGTAAAGTGTCTGGTGGACAACGGCTTCGTGGTGGTCTCCGTGGGCGGCGGCGGCATCCCCGTCATCCGGAAGGAGAACGGCGACTTGGAGGGCACCGCCGCGGTGATCGACAAGGACCTGGCCTCCGAGAAGCTGGCCGAGGACCTGAACGCCGACGCCCTGGTAATCCTCACCGCCGTGGAGAAGGTGAGCATCAACTACAATAAGCCCGACCAGAAGGACCTGAGCACCCTCACCGTGGCCGAGGCCAAACAGTATATGGCGGAGGGCCACTTCGCCCCCGGCTCCATGCTGCCCAAGATCGAGGCCGCTGTCAAGTTCGTGGAGAGCAAACCGGGCCGGCGGTCCATTATCACCTCTTTGGACAAGGCCGTGGAGGCTCTGGAGGGGAAGGCCGGTACCACCATCGCGTAAAACGTGCAACCAAGCGTGCAACACCCCCCATGTTTTTCGCGATTTTTCACCCAAAAACAATCAAAAACAGGAGGAATTTCAACGATGAATTTT
>JAAWSV010000029.1 GCA_022801715.1 Oscillospiraceae bacterium | reverse complement strand
GCGCCGTTCATCATGAACTTCATGTTGCCCGTGCCGCTGGCCTCCTTGCCGGCGGTGGAGATCTGCTGGCTCACCTCGCTGGCGGGCATCAGCTGCTCGGCCAGGGAGACCCGGTAGTTCTCGAGGAATACCACCTGCAAACGGTCCTTGCACAGGGGGTCCTTGTTGATATCATGGGCCAGGGAGTTGATCATCTGGATGATCCGCTTGGCCACGGCGTAGCCAGGGGCGGCCTTGGCGCCGAAGAGGAACAGGTGGGGAGGCATCTCCATGTTGGGGTTGTCCCGGAGCTGCTGGTAGAGATGGATGATGTGCATCACGTTCAGCAGCTGGCGCTTGTACTCGTGGAGGCGCTTCACCTGCACGTCGAAGATGGCGTCGGTGTTCAGGATGACCCCCTGCTCCCGTTTGGCGTACTTGGCGAAGGCCACCTTGTTGGCCTTCTTGATGTTCTCTAAGTTCTCCAGCACGGTGGCATCGTCGGCGTAGGCGTCCAGCTTTTGCAGGGCGGAGGGATGGGTCAGATAGTCCGCGCCGCCGGTGAGGTCCCGGATCAGGCCGTCCAGGCCCGGGTTGATCTCACTGAGCCAGCGGCGGTGGTCGATGCCGTTGGTCACGTTCTGGAACTTGTTGGGCTCCATGACGTAGGCGTTGTGGAACACGTCGTCCTTCAGGATCTGGCTGTGGAGTGCGGAGACGCCGTTGACAGCCATGCCGCCGGCGATGCAGAGGTTGGCCATGCGCACCTCGCCGCCCCAGATCACCGCCATCTCCGCGGTCTTGTTCTGGTCGTGGTAGAACTCCTCCACCTTCTTCTGCCAGCGGCTGGCGATCTCCGTGATAATCTGCCACACACGGGGCAGCAGGGACTGCACCAGATCCTGCGGCCAGCGCTCCAGGGCCTCCGCCAGCACGGTGTGGTTGGTGTAGGCCACCGAGTGGACGGTGATCTCCCAGGCCTCGTCCCAGCTGAGGCCCGCGTCGTCGATGAGGATGCGCATCAGCTCGGGGATCACCAGGGCGGGGTGGGTGTCGTTGATCTGGATCACGTTCTTCTCGTGGAAGTTCTTCAGGGTGCCGAAGGCCTGGATGTGCTTGCGGACGATGGACTGCACCGTGGCGGAGACGAAGAAGTACTGCTGCTTTAAGCGCAGGCTCTTGCCCTCGTAGTGGTTGTCCTCGGGGTAGAGCACCTTGGCGATGACCTCCGCCATGGCGGACTCCTCACCGGCTTGGAGGTAGCTGCCCTTGCGGAAGAGATCCATGTCGATGGGCTTGGGGCTCTTGGCGTCCCAGAGGCGGAGGATATTGGTGTGGTCGGTGTCGTAGCCGGAGATCTCCATGTCGCAGGGCACGGCCAGGACACGGGTGTACCCCTCGTTCACCACGTGGAGACGGTTGTCGTCCCAGAACTCCCGGAGGGTGCCGCCGAAGTGGACCTCCTCGGCCTCCTCCGGCCGGGGCACCAGCCAAGCGTCGCCCACGCCCTTCCAGTCGTCGGGCAGCTCCACCTGCTGGCCGCCCACGATCTTCTGCTTGAAGATACCTAACTCGTAGCAGATGGAGTAGCCGGTGGCGGGGATCTCCAGGGTGGTGAGGGAGTCCAAATAGCAGGCGGCCAGACGGCCCAGGCCGCCGTTGCCAAGGCCCGCGTCGGGCTCGGCGTCAAACACGTCGGCGGCCTTGAAGCCAAGGTCCTCCACCGCGCCCTTCAGGGCGGGCAGGACGTTCAGGTTGTAGGCGTTTTTAATCAGGCTGCGGCCCATCAGAAACTCCAGGGACATGTAGTGGACCTGACGCTTGCGCCCCCGGCGGATGGCCCTCCGGGTGTCCATGGCGTGGCCGGCCATCACGTCGCGCAGCACCATGGCGCAGGCCTTCATCATGTTGTTCTCCGTAGCCTCCTCCACGGTGCAGCCGAAATTCAAGCGCAGCTTGTCAACAATGGCTTTCCGCATTCCCTCTCGGGTGATAGTCTCCATATCGCATACCCTCTTCCTAAATATTTTTTGCAGCTCTCCGGCCTGGTCCCTCGGCCCCCTCCAAACACGGAGCAAAGACAGGGGGTATTGTGAGGACGCAATACCCCCTGTCTCTAAAGTGTAGTCGAACCCCTTTAGGGGGGCGGCGCTCAGCCGCGGATCAGCTCATAGATCCGAATGTACTCCCCGGCGCTCTTGTCCCAGCTGAAGTCCGTGGTCATGCCGGTGTGCTGGAGCTTCTTGAAGGCGTCCCGGTTGTTGTGGTAGAGATCCACCGCCTGACGGATCACGTAGGCCATGTCGCCGGCGCTGTAGCTGGCGAAGGTGAAGCCGTTGCCGGCGCCGCACCACGCCTCATAGGGGAACACCGTGTCCTTGAGACCGCCGGTCTCCCGGACGATGGGCACCGTGCCGTAGCGCATGGCGATCATCTGGGCCAGGCCGCAGGGCTCGCTCCTGGAGGGCATCAGCAGCAGGTCGGCCCCGGCGTAGATGGCCATGGCCAGCTCCTCATTGTAGCCCCGGTAGAGGGCCATCCGTCCGGGCAGGTACTGGAGCTTGCTCTCAAAGAACTGCTCGTAGCAGTACTCCCCGGAACCCAGCACCACGAACTGGCAGTTGAGCCCCATCATCTCGTCGAAGCTCTTGCAGAGGAGGTCCAGACCCTTGTGGCTCACCAAGCGGCTGACAATGGCGATAATGGGCACATCGGCCTTTACCTCCAGGTTCAGGCGCTTTTGCAGCGCCTCCTTGCAGCGGGCCTTGCCGGCCATGCGCTTGACGCTGTAGTGGGCCTCGATGGAGGGGTCCTTGGCCGGGTCGTAGCGGACCATGTCGATGCCGTTGAGCACGCCATGGAGCTTGCCGGCGTTGAGGTTCATCACCCCATCCATGCCGTGGGCGTAGAAGGGGTCCCGGAGCTCCTGCGCGTAGGTGGGGCTGACGGCGGTGATGGCGTCGCAGGTCATCAGCGCGCCCTTCACCAGGTTCACGTCGCCGGAGAAGGCGATGGTGCCGTCGGCAAACCAGCCGGGGGCCAGGCCGAACAGGTCCTCCAGCGTCTCCTTGCCGTAGCGGCCCTGATACTCGATGTTGTGGACGGTGAACACCGTCTTGATGCCCCGGATCTCCGGCCAGCGGGCATACTCGTCCTTCAGGTACACCGGCACCAGGGCGGTCTGCCAGTCGTTGCAGTGGATGATCTCCGGCAGGGGGCCCATGGAGTTGAGCAATGCTACCACCGCCCGGGAGAAGAAGCCGAAGCGCTCCCCGTCGTCGTAGTGGCCGTAGAGGCCCTCACGCTTGAAGTAGTACTCGTTGTCCACGAAGAACCATGTGACACCCTCGTACTCCAAGCGGAACAGCCCGGCGTAGATCCGACGCCAGCCCAAGGGCACGTCAATATGGCAGATGAACTCCAGCTGATCCTTCCACTTCTCCGCCACCTTCTGATAGAGGGGCAGGACGGCGGACACCTCGTTACCAGCCTTCGCCAGCGCCTGGGGCAGGCTTCCAGCCACGTCGGCAAGACCTCCAGTCTTGCAAAAGGGTACTGCTTCGGATGTTGCAAATAGGATTTTCATCGCTTTGCCTCCTTCCATTGCGGAAACCTTCCGCAGGGCGGGGGTGTGAACCCCCATTTTTTGACCCTAATATCATACCGTTTTACCACGGAAATCGCAATGCCTAAGTTGGACAGAGTTCCTTTTCATCTCCCCAAATTCTTTAGTCAAATTCAAAGAACCCCACCGCCCGCACACGCCGCAGGCGTAGTGCCCGATTCGCCCCCGGCAGGGTTTGCGGCGCGCACGCCGCAAAAAATCTGAAATCATTTTTCCCGGAAACCGCGTTTTCGGGAAAAATACCTCTCGCGAAGCGAGCGTCGAACCTATTTACCTCCCCCGCAGGGGAGGTAAATAGGTGAGGCGCAGAGCGCAGCGCAATCCCCAAACTCGATTGAAATCCGCAGATTTCAATCGAATTTTTTAGATTTCCGCGTTCTTCGCAATGGCCAGCGGATAGTTGGCGCTGCCCACCAGGGTGCAGCCGTCGGTGATCTTTACGTTCTTGTCGGCAATCACGTGGGTGAGGGAGGCGCCGCGGCCGACGCAGACGTTCTGCATCAGGATGCAGTTTTTCACCTCGGCCCCCTTGGCCACGCGGACGCCCCGGAAGAGAACGCAGTTCTCCACCCGCCCCTCCACGGTGCACCCGTCGGCCACCAGGGAGTTGACGCAGGCCCCGTCGGGGTCCAGATAGGTGGAGGAGACATTCATCTCCTTGGTGAACACCGGGCGCTCCTTGGGGAACAGCTCCCGGCGGATAGCGGGATCAAAGAGTTCCATGCTCCGGTCGTAGTACCCGGCCAGGGTGCGGATCTGGGCGGCGTACCCATCCCAGACGAAGCCCCTGATCTTCAGCTCGCCGGCCATGCCGTGGAGCACCGCATCCCGGAAGCTGTACCGGTCCTGACGGCGGCACTCCTCCACCGCCCGCAGCAGCAGGTCCTTGGAGAGGATGAAGATATCCAGGGAGCGGAAGCCCTCGGGCTCCTTGATGTCATAGAGGGTATGGGTGACATTGCCCTCGTCATCCAAGTGGAAGAAGGTGGCGGCGTTGAGGGACCCTAAGTTCTTGGGGGTGCACACGGCGGTGATGTCCGCGCCGGAGGCCACGTGGGCCTCGTACACCTTCTGGAGGGGCAGGTTGATGATGGTGTCGCAGTCCGCTAGGACCACGTGGTCCTGCCGGATAGTCTCAAGGTAGGAACTGACGCTGGCCAGCGCCTCCATCTTGCCCCGGAAGGTCCGGTCGTCCCGGTGCTGCACCATGGCGAAGGGGGGCAGCAGGCGGAGGCCGCCGTGCTTGCGGCTCAAATCCCAGTCCTTGCCGGAGCCCAGGTGGTCCAGCAGGCTCTGGTAGTTGCCGTGGAGGATGACGCCCACATCGCTGACGCCGGCGTTGACCATGCTGCTGAGTACAAAGTCGATCATGCGGTAGCGGCCGCCGAAGGGCACCGAGGCCGGAGAGCGCAGCTCCGTCAGTTCCCGGAGGCCTGTATGTTTCCCGTGCGCAAAAATCAGTCCATGTAAGCCCTTCATCTCTCTACCTCCTCATGGTTGCGGTTGAGCATGGTCTTGGGGGCAACCGTCTCCCCGTCGGCAATGGCCGCGGCGGGACCCACCACCGAGATCCCCCACTGCTCGGGGTCACAGGTCATGGGGTCGCCGCCCACCTTGGCGCCGGCGCCCACGGTGACGCCCTCGCCCAGGATGGCATACTGCACCACCGCGCCGCGCTTCACGGTCACGCCGGGCATCAGCACCGAGTAACTCACGTCGGCGCCCTCCTCCACCACCACGGAGTCGGAGAGGACGCTGTTGAAGACGCGGCCCTCCACATCGCACCCCTGTGTCACCACACTGTGCTCCACAATGGCGTGCTTGCCCAAAAAGGCGGGGGGCTGGTCAGGCAGGCGGGCGTAGATGGGCCAGTCGCTGTCCAAAAGGTCCAGATCGCCCCGGCTGAGCATATCCATGTTGGCGTCCCAGAGGCTCTCCAGGGTGCCCACGTCCTTCCAGTAGCCCTCAAACCGGTAGGCGATCATCTTCTCGCCGGCGTCCAGCATCTTGGGGATGATGTTCTTGCCGAAGTCGTTGGAGGAGGCGGGGTCCGCCTCGTCGTTGACAAGGTACTCCCGCAGCTTCTGCCAGGAGAACACATAGATGCCCATGGAGGCCAGATTGCTCTTGGGCTGCCTGGGCTTCTCCTGGAACTCCACAATGTTGTCCTTGTCGTCCACGTTCATGATGCCGAAGCGGGGGGCCTCGTCCCAGGGCACCTCCAGCACAGAGATGGTACAGGCGGCGCCGGCGGCCTTGTGGGCCTCCACCATCTTCATGTAGTTCATCTTATAGATATGGTCGCCGGAGAGGATCACCACGTACTCCGGGTCGTACATATCCACAAAGCCGATGTTCTGGTAGATGGCGTTGGCGGTGCCCTTGTACCAGCTGCCCTTGTCCCCCTCCACCATGTAGGGGGGCAGGATGTGGACGCCGCCGTTGGAGCGGTCTAAATCCCAGGGCTGGCCGGAGCCGATATAGCTGTTGAGCTCCAAGGGCTTATACTGGGTCAGCACGCCCACGGTGTCAATCCCGGCGTTGGTGCAGTTGGACAGGGGAAAGTCGATGATGCGGTACTTCCCGCCGAAGGGGACTGCCGGCTTTGCCACATTCTTGGTCAGCACGTACAGCCGGCTGCCCTGACCGCCGGCCAGCAACATGGCAATACATTCTTTTTTCATACCTCTGTGCCTCTCTTCTTTGTCGTTTTCGCGGGGGCCTTTGCGCTGGTCTGATCCGCCTTCGGCTTCCGGGCGGAGGCCTTGGCAGGGGCTCTCTTCTCTAAGCCGGGCTTTTCCGCGGCCTTGGGGGCGGCCTTCCTGGCGGGGGCCTTCTTCTCCGCAGCCTTGGCGGGGGCGGCCTTCTTCACGGCGGCCTTCTTCCCCTTCTCCGCCGGGGCGCTCTCCGCCTTCTTCACGGTCCGGGGCTTGGGCTTGGCGCGGAGCTTGCCCTCACAGACGAAGAACGCCGCGCCCATGGGCGGGATGCGGATGGCCACGGAGCTCTCCTTGCCGTGGGCGTCGATCCACTCCACCTTGGCGGGCAGGTCGTTGGTGACGCCGCTGCCGCCGAAACGCTCCTCGTCGGAGTTGAACACCTCCCGCAGCTCCTTGCAGGGCGGGCAGCCGAAGCGGTAGCCCTCGTAGGCGTTGGGGGAGAAGTTTACCGCGCAGATCAGGATCCTGCCCGCCTTGTCCCGGCGGAGGAAGACGGCCACGTTGTTGCTGTTGTCGTCACTGACCAGCCACTCGAAGCCCTCGAAGCTGAAGTCCACCTCCCACAGGGGGGACTGCTCCAAGTAGAAGTGGTTGACAGCCTTGATGTACTCGAAGAGCTGGCGGTTCTCCGTCTGCTCCAGGAGGCTCCAGTTCAGGGCCTTGTAGAAGGCCCACTCCTCGGAGGTACCTAACTCCATGCCCATGAAGCTCAGCTTCTTCCCCGGGTGGGCCAGCATGTAGGCGTAGAACCCGCGGACGCCGGCAAACTTCTGCCAGGTGTCCCCCGGCATCTTGCCAAAGAGCGAACCCTTCATGTGCACCACCTCGTCGTGGGAGATGGGCAGGACGTAGTTCTCGGAGAAGGCGTACATGATGGAGAAGGTGATATCCTTGTGGTTATACTGTCTAAACCAGGGGTCCATCTTCAGGTAGTGGCACATGTCATTCATCCAGCCCATGTTCCACTTCAGGTTGAACCCGAGGCCCCCGTCGTCACCGGGCTTGGTGACCAAGGGCCAGGCGGTGGACTCCTCGGCGATCATCAGCACGTCGGGGTTCACGGTGAAGGCCGTCTTGTTGAGATCCCGCAGGAAGTCAATGGCCTCTATGTGCTCCTTGCCGCCGTACTGGTTGGGACGCCACTCCCCGTCCCGCCGGTCGTAGTCCAGATAGAGCATGGACGCCACCGCGTCCACGCGGATGCCGTCGATATGGTACTCCTTCAGCCAGAAGGCGGCGCTGGAGAGGAGGAAGCTGCGCACCTCGGGCCGGGCGTAGTCAAAGACGTGGGTGCCCCAGCTCTTGTGCTCCCGGCGCAGGGGGTCACTGTACTCGTAGCAGCTGCCCCCGTCGAACTCGTAGAGGCCGTGCTCATCCTTGCAGAAGTGGGCGGGCACCCAGTCTAAGATGATGCCGATGCCGTTCTGGTGCAGGTGGTCCACGAAGTACATGAAATCCTCCGGCGTGCCGTACCGGGAGGTGGGGGCGTAGTACCCGGTGCACTGGTAGCCCCAGGAGGCGTCCAAGGGGTGCTCGGTGACGGGCAGCAGCTCAATGTAGTTGAAGCCCAGGTCCTTTACATAGGCCGCCAGCTGGTGGGCCATGTCCCGATAGTCGATGAAGTCACCGTTGTCCCGCTGCCGCCAGGAGCCCAAATGGACCTCGTAGGTGTTCATGGGCGCGCCGTAGATAGGCGTCTCGGCGCGGTGCTTTTTCCACGCCGCGTCCCCCCACTGGTAGCCCCGGATGTCGTAGAGCTTGGAGCCGGTGTCGGGACGGGTCTCAAAGTGGAAGCCGTAGGGGTCGGACTTCAGGTGCAGCTTCTTGTCCGGGCCCTCCACGGAGAACTTGTAGACATCGTACTGCTTCAGGCCGGGGACGAAGGCCTCCCACAGGCTCTGGTCGATTTTGCTCAGAGGATGCCGCTCCCGGTCCCAGCCGTTAAAATCTCCCACCACGGATACCGACAGGGCATTGGGGGCCCAGACGCGAAAGACGTAGCCCTCCGCTCCCCCCTCCACGGCGGGGTGGGCGCCCATGTACTCATAGGCAGCAATGGTGCTCCCCTCATGGAACAGGTATGATGTAAATTGATCCGCTTTACGCTCAGCCATACATTTCCTCCACACTCCTATATGCAGCGGCCCCCGGCCGGAGAACCGGCGAAGGACAACCCTCTGCAATAGTATGACAATATTTTCTCCGAACTCGACAACGCTCCCCTGACCCCTCAGTCAAATTCCTGGACGAGTTTATTATACTCTTATTCACCAAAGACCGTCAAGAAAAAGCATTCGACAAAACTATCGGCAATTTTACAGAAATGTTTGACAAGAAATCGTTACTTTAACCAGATGTGTCTTTTGCACTTTGCACAAAGTTCACCAGTTCCCCCCACGCGGCTTGGTCTGCCTCTCTGAAAAATTTTGCAAACATGTGCATAGATACAGATTTGTGTACTTTTTCCGACAGTTGGCAAAACCGCCCCGGTTTTGCTCTTGCATTTCCCCCCTGCCGCCGGTACAATAGGGGGACAGATCAAAAAAATGCCCGGCTCAGGCGCCGGCGGGAGGGGTATATGGACAAGGGGCAGGCACTGAAAACCTATTTTGGCCACGGCAGCTTCCGCCCCGGACAGGAGGCGCTGATCGACGCCATTCTCGCGGGGCGGGACGCACTGGGGGTGATGCCCACCGGGGCGGGGAAATCCGTGTGCTACCAGCTGCCGGCGCTGCTGCTGCCGGGGGTGACGGTGGTGCTCTCGCCCCTGATCTCCCTGATGGCCGATCAGGTGGCCGCCCTCCGGGAGGCGGGGATCGAGGCGGCCTCCCTGAACTCCTCCCTCTCCGCCGACGAGTACCGGGAGGTGCTCCGCCGGGCCTACCGGGGGGAGGTGCGCCTGCTCTACGTGGCCCCGGAGCGCCTCAGCGCCCCGGCCTTCCTCCGCTTCGCCCAGTCCGGGACGGTAAGCCTCCTCGCCGTGGACGAGGCCCACTGTGTCTCCCAGTGGGGGCAGGACTTCCGGCCCAGCTACCTATGCATCGCGGACTTCCTCTCCGCCCTGCCCCGGCGTCCGGTGGTGGCGGCCTTCACCGCCACGGCCACCGCCCGGGTGCAGGAGGACGTGTGCCGCCTCCTGCGGCTCCGGGAGCCCCTGTGCGTCACCACGGGCTTTGACCGGCCCAACCTCTTCTTCGACGTGATGACCCCCCGGAGCAAGGACGCCTGCCTCTTGGAGCTGCTGCGCAGGTACCAGGGGCGCAGCGGCATCGTCTACTGCGCCACCCGGGCCAAGGTGGAGCACGTATGCCAGCTCCTCCAGGACCGGGGGCTCAGCGCCACCCGCTACCACGCGGGACTTGATGACGGGGAGCGGCAGCAGAATCAGGAGGACTTTGTCTACGACCGGCGGCTCATTATGGTGGCCACCAACGCCTTCGGCATGGGCATCGACAAGTCCAACGTGGGCTTTGTCCTCCACTACAACATGCCCAAGAACCTGGAGAGCTACTACCAGGAGGCGGGCCGGGCGGGCCGGGACGGCTCCCCGGCGGACTGCGTCCTCCTCTTCCGGCCGGGGGACGTGCGCACCGCCCGGTATCTCATCGAGAACGGACGGGACAACGAGGCCCTCAGCGAGGAGCAGCGGGAGACGGTGCAGGCGGAGGAGCTGGGCCGCCTGGAGCAGATGGTGGACTACTGCAAGACCCAGAGCTGCCTCCGGGCCTGCCTGCTGCGCTACTTCGGGGAGGACGCCCCGCCTGCCTGCGGACACTGCGGCACCTGCAAGGGGAACTATGTCCAGCGGGACATCACCGTGGAGGCCCAGAAGATCCTCTCCTGTGTGGCCCGGGTGGAGCGCAAATTCTCCTACGGCTTGGGCATGACCATGTACATCCGGATTCTCTCCGGCAGCAAGGAGCAGCGTCTGGTGCAGATGGAGCTGGACCAGCTCCCCACCTACGGCCTCCTCTCCCAGCTGCCCCGGAACACCATCCGGGACTATATCGAGCACCTGATCTCCTTGGGCTACCTCACCCTCTCCTCGGGGGAGTACCCGGTGCTGGCGCTGACGCCCTCGGCCAAGGGGGTGCTCTTCCATGGCGAGACGGTGACCATCCCTGTGAGACAGCAGAGCGCCGCCGCCCAAGGGGAAGTCCCCCGGCAGAAGCGGCGCCGCGCCCCCGGAGCGGACGCCGGGGAGGTCTTTTTTGAAAACCCCGACGACGCCCTGCTGGAGCGCCTGCGCTCCCTCCGGTTCCGTCTGGCCAAGGAGGCGCAGGTGCCCGCCTATGTGATCTTCTCCAACGCCACCCTCTCCGCCATGGCCGCCCAGCGCCCCGCCACCACCGCCGAGCTGCTGGAGATCTCCGGCGTGGGGGAGAAGCGGGCCTTCCGCTACGGCGAGGCCTTTCTGTCGGTGATCCGGGAGTTCTCCGGCTCGTAGGAGGGGCGCTCCCGCCGCCGGACAGGGGCGCTCCCGGCGGGCGGCCCTCGCCATTTTGAACAGGACCAGCCCTACCGCAGGGGGCTTGTTTGGTGGAGTTCACAAAAACTTCACAGTTTGGTCGCAGATTCTTCAGGTTTTCGCAGTGAAAAACTGGTATCATCTGACCATGCCAAACGGGAGCCCGCCCTCCGCGGCGGAGGAGGCCCCCACCCCATACCTCCCCCCTATCAACCATGATCTTGTACCTGTTTTCCGCCACATCCCGGCTCCGGCCGGAGAATATTCGCCCCACTTGATGCCGCGGCAGCCGCTGCGGATGAGCCGACAAGTCTACCACTCAGGCGCAGCCCCGCGAGGACATCGCGGGCTGCGCCTGAGACAATTTTTCCGCCCGCCTCCCTTGGGAAAGCGCGCAAAAAGAGGGACCAATCCCAAAAGAATCGGTCCCTCCCTGTTTTCACCGGATGTACGCTTATCTCTTGTTGTACGCCTCAATGCCCTTGGCCAGAAGGTCCACGGCCCGGGCCAGGTCCTCCTCCTTGAGGACGTAGGCGATGCGGATCTCGTCCACGCCCCGGCCGGGGGTGGCGTAGAAGGACTCGCCAGGGGCGAACATCACCGTCTCGCCGTTGTCGGAGAAGTCCGTCAAAAGCCACTGCTGGAAGGTGTCGGCGTTGTCCACAGGCAGCTTGGCCATCAAATAGAAGGCGCCCTTGGGACACTCGCACACCACGCCGGGGATCTTCTTGAGGCCCTCCACCACGGTGTCCCGGCGGCGCTTGTACTCCTCCCGGGTGACGTTGAAGTAGTCCGAGGGGACGGAGTACAGCGCGGCGGAGGCCACCTGATCCAGCGTCGCCACGGAGAGGCGGGCCTGGCAGTACTTCATGGCGTGGGACATGAGCTCCTTGTTCCTGGAGATCAGGGCGCCGATGCGGGCGCCGCAGGCGGAGAACCGCTTGGACACCGAGTCGATGACCACCACGTTGTCCGCCGCGTCGGGGAAGCTGGCCAGGGTGGCCAGCGCCTCGCCGCCGTAGACGAACTCGCGGTACACCTCGTCGCCGATGACGAAGATGTCATGCTCCCTGGCCACGTCGGCGATCATGCGCAGCTGTTCCGGGGTGAGGACCATACCGGTGGGGTTGCCGGGGTTGGTGACCACCATGGCCCGGGTCTTGTCGTTGATCAGCGCCTCAATCCGGGAGCGGTCGGCGTAGAAGTAGCCCTCCTCCGGGGTGGTGCTCAGGGGGCGGATGGAGCCGCCGGCGGTCTTGATAAAGGTGTTGTAGTTGGGGTAGAAAGGCTCGGGGATGATCACCTCGTCGCCGTCGTCCAAGATGCAGTTGAAGAGGATCTGCAGCGCCTCGCTGCCGCCGGTGGTGATCAGGATGTCGGACTCCGCCAGGGACACGTCCAGGCGGCCGTAGTAGTCCTGCACGGCCTTGACCATGGCGGGGATGCCCGGGGAGGGGGCGTACTCCAGCACCGGCTCGGTGAAGTTCTTCACCGCCTCAAAGAAGGCCGGAGGGGTGGCGATGTCCGGCTGGCCGATGTTCAGGTGGTAGATCTTCTTGCCGGCGGCCTTGGCCGCCACCGCGTAGGGATGGAACTTGCGCATGGGGGAGAGCCCGCACTTCTGGGCCTTGCTGGAAAATTTCATAACAATCTTCTCCTCTTCTTGTTGTCGTCCATGTTGCCCCGTTCTCTTAGTCGTCTGCTCCGCCGCTTCCCGGCGGTTTCCTCACCCCCATTATACGGCATCCCCCCTCCGCCCGCAAGGGGGTTTTTCAGGATTCCCGAACTGTACAAAAAATCCGCCCTCTTTTTGCCATATTGCCCGCTTTTCCTCCCCAGCAGGCCCCCCTTTTATCCAAAGTACACCAAATAAGGCCCGACAAAGCCCCCCTCTGCCCGCCGGACCGCCTGCCGCGGAAGAGGGCCGGCTCCTAACCCAATTGGAGAAAAATTTTTTGACGGCGCCGCCGGAAAAAATCCAGCATTTTCAATGGATACACGGTATACAAATTGCCGCTGCATACAATCCTACACAAGCATCCGCAAAAAAACTGTTGCCAATTTGTGCAGGTTGTAGTACAATGTGGGGGAACCAAATCATATCAAGGACTAAAAACACCTGATGTTTAAGGACTCTGCGCGTTTTTATCGTGAGTGCCGCGCCGTCCTCCGGAGAGGGGGGTGAGCGCGGCGGGTATGGCGGTTCTTTTTTCCTGCCCCCAAGGGGGGTACAGACTGGAGAGAGTCGGGTTTTGAGGAGGAGAGGTGTTGCTGTTTTAAATGGACCCCGCGGGATTCCCGGCATCTGTACATGCGACAATCCAAGAAAGGGCCCTGATTTTTGAGAGGCGCACGGCTCCCCGGAAGAGGGGGGAGCGTGCCGCGAGAGAGAAAGGTTGGTAAAATCGAATGAGTGAAGAGAGGAAAAGCACCGGCCGGATGCCGAAGCTCTGGGAGGCGCTGCTCACCCTGGCGATCCTGATTCTGGCCTTGGCCGTGGGCATCATCCACTACGAGGTCGATCCCCATGTGCCCATGTTTGTGGGCGTCTGCGCCGCGGCGCTGATGGCCATGCGTCTGGGGTACAAGTGGGGCGAGATTGAGAAGTTCATGCTGGACGGCATCTACAAGGCCCTCCAGTCCTGCTGTATCCTGATCATCGTGGGGATTCTCATCGGCGTGTGGATCAATGCCGGCGTGGTGCCCTCCATGATCTACTACGGTCTGAAGGTCCTGCACCCGTCCATCTTCTTCATCGCCACCGTGATCATCTGCTCCATCACCTCCTTGGCCACCGGTACCTCCTGGGGCACCATGGGCACCATGGGTGTGGCGCTGATGGGCATCGGCTTTGGCTTGGGCATGAATCCGGCCATGACCGCCGGCGCCATCCTGTCCGGCGCCTACTTCGGCGATAAGATGTCCCCTCTGTCTGATACCACGAACTTGGCCCCCGCCATGGCCGGCACCGACGTGATGAGCCACGTGAAGGCCATGCTGGTGCCCACCGTGACGGTCTATGGCATCGTGCTGGTGATCTTCGGCATTCTGGGCGCCACCCAGTACCACGGCGGCAGCGCCGACATGAGCCGGGTCACCGAGTTCGCCAGCGCCCTGAACGCCGCCGAGGGCGGTATGTTCGCCATCAATCCCCTGCTGCTGCTCCCGCCGGTGATCGTCATTGTGGCGGTGGCCCTGAAGATCCCCGCCATCCCGGGCATCACCCTGGGCATTGTGGCCGGCGCGGTGCTGGGCGTGATCTTCCAGAACAACTGCGACCTGGGGACCATCTTTGACTACGGCATCAACGGCTTCTACTTCAGCGACGAGATCTTAGGGGAGCTGTCTTCCGCCCTGTCCTCTGATACATACGACACCATGACCACCCTGCTCCACGAGACCGGCGGCATCATGAACATGATGTTCTCCGTCTCCATGACCATCATCGCCATGATGTTCGGCGGCATCATGGAGGACACCCACCAGCTGGAGGTCGTGGTTGACAAGCTCAAGAGGCTGGCCAAGACCCCCGCCAGCTTGGTTGCCCTCACCGAGGTCACCTGCGTGATCTCCAACGCCACCATGCCCGAGCAGTACATCTCCATCGTGGTCCCCGGCCGCATGTACGCCGAGGAGTACAAGAAGATGGATCTGCACCCCACCGTGCTCTCCTCCTCGCTGGAGGGCGCGGGCACCGTGACCTCCGCGCTGATCCCGTGGAACACCTGCGGCGTGTTCATCGCCACCACCTTGGGTATCAGCGCCGCGCAGTACGCCCCCTTCGCCTTCTTCAACTGGATGATGCCCCTGGCCACCATCCTCTTCGCCTACATGGGCTTTACGCTGAAGGATCTGAACAACAAGCCCTACAAGAAAAAGAAGGAGGCCGCTTGGCAGTAAGAAAGAGCTGTCCGGCAGTCTGCGCAGAATACAAAAAAGTACCGGCACGCCGTGCGTGCCGGTACTTTTTTGCTCGTTACACCTGGTAGGCAAACTCGCCGTTTTTCTCGTTGATCCCGTAGAAATCCGCGAAGGAGAGGTCGAAGATCCGCTCCTTCCTCCCGCTGAGGTCCACGCCGTTTCTCACCAAGTAGAGGTACAGACCGGTGTTGGAGATGTTCCCCAGCTGGAGGTAGCCGGTGAGCTTCCCATCGGTGAGGATGGCCTTCCGGTACTCCGTGGGGGTCCGGTGGACCAGAATCTCCGCCCCCTCGGTGAGGTCCAGGCGGCCCACAGACAGCATGGTGATCCCGAAGAAGTTGCTGGTGTTTTTGAAGGGGTAGGGCTTGGGATATCGCTCCGCTATGCCGATCATGTTCCAGGCGGCGTACTTGCCCTGGTCCATGGCGTCAGGCCACACGCCGGAGAGGCCGGTGCAATCCCCGGCGGCAAAGACGGCGGGGGCGCTGGTGCGCAGGTACTCGTCCACGGTGATGGCCCGCTCGGCGGCAATGCCGCTGTCCAGGGCGATCTGAATCCGGGGACGGACGCCGGCGGCCATGATGATGAAGTCACAGGGCACGTGCTCCCCGGTGGAGAGGATCACCTCGGTGATATTCCCCTCACCGTCCACCACCGCGTCGCTGGCCCCGATGCCCAAAAGGAAGCGGCAGCCGTGGGCCTCGAAGGCTTTCTGGTAGACAGAGGCGGCATAGTCGTCGGTCTGGAGGGGCATCACCCGGGGGGCCATCTCGGCGATGGTGATCTCCGCCCCCCGCTCACAGAGGGCGGAGGCGGCGTCCAGCCCCACAAGGCCGGAGCCCACGATAAACACCCGCTTGCCTCTGCCGAAGGCCCCGTCGATGGCCAGCGCGTCGCTGAGGTCCCGGAAGCCAAAGACGTTGGGGGCCTCCCGGAAGTGGGGGATGGGGGGGATGAAGAAGCCGGCCCCGGTGGCGATGAGCAGCTTGTCATAGGGGAGGCTGTAGCTCTCACCGAAATAGACCATCTTGGCGGCGGTGTCGATCCTCTTCACCGTCTCGCCGGGGATGTGGGTGATGTCGTGCTTCTCAAAGAAGTCCGCTTCCACGAAGTTGATCCCCTGCGCGTCCCGCTCGTGACCTAAATACTTGTGGAGCATACAGCGGGAGTGGACCCTCTCGTCGGTGGAGAGGACGGTGATCAGATCGTCCGGCCGCAGCTCCCGGAGGGTCTGGGCGGCGGTGATGCCGGCGGCGCCGGCTCCGATGATGACAAATCGCTCCATTCCCTTACACCTCCCGTACTTCAATGGCCTTTTTGGGGCAGGCACGCACACAGGCGGGCCCCTCCTCCAGGTGGACGCAGAAGTCGCACTTGATCATCCGCTTTCTGTCCGCCGACACGGCGGGGACGCCGTAGCGGCAGCTCATCACGCACATAAAGCAGGCGGCGCACTTCTCCTCGTCGTACTCCACAAGGCCGGTCGTCTGGTTCTTCTTCAGCGCGCCGGACATGCAGGCCCCGGCGCAGTCGGGCACGTCGCAGTGGCGGCAGAAGATGGGGTCATAGCCGCCCCTGCCGTCGGTGACAATGCGGTTGCGGGAGATATTGGCCGGGTCGGTGAGGTCCAGGGTACAGACCCCGCTGCCCCCGTCCCGGCGGTGGGCCTCCATGCAGGCCACAGAGCAGTTTTTGCACCCGTCGCACTTGCTGGGGTCGATAAAAATCCGTTTCATCTCAGCAGTTCTCCCCTCTCAGATGTTCAGGGCCTTGCGCTTCTCCTCAATGATGCCCTCCAGCGTATCCGCGGCACTCCTGGCGTCGCCGTCCACGATCACCCGGCCCCCGGTGAGGCCCACCATGTCCTCGGTGAGGATCTTGGTCACTATCTTGCTGCCGGTGATGAAGGGGGGCACGCCCAAGTGCAGGGGCAGCCCCAGCGCCAGACCGAAGGCGCCGTCGGCCAGGGCCTGCTCCTCCAGCCACTGGGCGGCGGAGAGGACCAGGGGCAGCTGGGGCAGGTCCACGCCCAGCTCCTCGGCAATCTCCGTGGCCACGATCTCCAGACGGCCGATGGCGAGGCAGGGGCCGAAGTTCAGCACCGGGGGAATCCCCAGCTCCTTGCAGACGGCCTTCAGATTGGGACCGGCCAGCTCGGCGGCCTCCGGGGTCATAAGGCCCACGTTCTCCAGGCCCCCGGAGGAGCACCCGGCGGTGAGCACTAAAATATCCCGGGCGATCAGCTCCTTGGTCAGCGCCACCGTGAGGGTGTCGTGCCCATAGGCCACGCTGGAGCAGCCCACCACCCCGGCGAGGCCCTTGATCTTCCCCGCGGCGATCAGGTCGATGAGGGGCTTCCAGCTGCCCCCTAAGAACTTCTTCAAGCTCCCCTCGCTGACGCCGGTGAGGGTGTTCTTGTTGCCGTGGGTCCTAAAGAGGTTCATGGGCACCTTGCCCCGGCGCTCGGTGTAGGCGGTGACGATGGCGTCGATGATCCGGTCGCCGTCGGCCTCCCGGGACTCGAAGTGGAAGGGCATATACTCGGCGTTGGCCTTCTTGGCCACCACATCTAAGCAGATCTGCTTGATCTTCAGCTCCTCGCAGATGGGCTCGATGCCGGGGAGGGTGCAGTTGAACTCGCTGAGTACCGCGTCGATGGCGCCGCAGGCCAAAACCGCCTCGGAGATGTAGTTGTTGCCGGCGTGGCCGTCGAAAATCTCGGTGTAGTGGGCACCCCGGAGCTGGAGGTCCTGCCCCACGCAGGTGCAGCCCACCAGCTTAAAGCCCTTGGCCCCGGCGGCCTTGGCCTTGGCCACCACCTCCTCGTCCAGGAGGCGGTCCTGAATGTAGGTAAAGAGGGAGTGCTGGTGTCCGGTGATCAGGATATTGATGTAGTCCGGGTCGATGACGTTCATCCCCACCGGGGCGGGGCGAATCTCCGGGTCGCCCAGGACCACGTCGTTCAGGAGATTGGTGAGCTGGAGCCCGTAGAGCCCCGTGGAAATACCTAAGCGCAGGCAGGACACCAGCATCTCCACCGGGTCGGAGCTCAGGTTGGTGGAGGTCTTGACGATGTTCTGGAACACCTCCCCCTTGGCGCCGCCGGGCATGATGTTCAGCTCCTTCCACCGCTTCACGCGGGGGGCATAGGCCAGCTTCTCCACCAGCTCCATGGGCTCGTACTCCGGGCGGTACAGGTCGCTGAGGACCTTCTCCGCCACCTTCACGGCCAAATCATACTTGTCCTCCCCGGTGACGCCCATGGTCCTGGCCAGCTTCTCCAGCGCCGCCTCACTGCGGATCTTCCCGCGGGTCAATCCGGTGTCCCGGAGCTGGCGGGCGGTGTTCTCCACCACGTGGATGTAGCACCCGGAGCCGGCGGCCACCGCCCGGGCGAAGTTCCGGGCCACGATGGTGTCCGCGTCGGCCCCGCAGATGCCCCGGGGGGCGTCGGGGGTGATCCGGCAGGGCCCGTTGGCGCACAGCCGGCAGCAGACGCCCTGGAGCCCGAAGCCGCACTTGGTCTTCTGCTTGGCCACACGGTGGTGGCTGGTCTCCATGGGCAGGGCGCGGATGTAGGCCTCCATGGGCTTATCCGCGCTGGGGCAGGTGTTGCAGTTGTTGCAGCAGTCATTCATAACGCTTGTCCTCCTTGTACTGTCTCATACTTCAATCCTATGTTGTTTTTTTCATTATATTGTACCACACAGCCCCCCTATACCGGGACCGTGGAGTTCTATCCCCAAGTTCACATCAGCGCGAAGGCGGAGGGCATGTGGAAAAACCAGCTGCCGATCTCCGCCGCCGGCCCCCAGATCCAGGCCCAGCTCCGCGGGATCAGCCCAAAGAGGTAGGCCGTCACCAGCAGCATCACCGCCAGCACCGCCGCGTCCACCGTCAGCAGCAACAGACAGATCCGCCGCCTCTCCCCGCGGCGCAGTGCCACACAGCAGAGCGCCCCGCTGCCCACCGCCAGCATGGCCGCGCCGCTCCACAGCACCGGCATAGCCAGCAGCGGCAGCAGCAGCCCGATAACCGGCAGCACCCAGCAGACGATCCCCAGCAGCTTCAGCATCAAAAAGCTGCCCACAGCCGCCGCCGTCAGCCAAGCCGCCGCCCAAATCTCCTTTGGCAGCGCCCCCCTGCAGGAGCCCCCCTTCTCCACAACCCACACTCCCATCCAAAAGTCAATTCCTACTGGATCCTATTCGCTCTCCTCCTCCACCAGACGCACCCCATCAAAGAAGTAGGCCCCGCCGGCCTTCCGATACACGCCGGTAAGCTCCTCGCTGAGGGTCGAGGTGGTCCCGTAGTAGAACAGGGGCACCACGCTCTTGGCGCTGAGGAGCAGCTCCTCCGCGTCGTGGAGGCAGGCCTCCCGGGCGGAGTCCGAGGAGGCACTGACCACCGAGAGCAGCAGGTCATAGGCCCGGTCGGCATAGCTCACTAAATTGCCGTCCTTGGGGCCGAATTTCCCCTGCCAGCGGTGGAGGAAGGCCAGCGCGTCATCAAAGGCGGCGTCAAAGCGGAACACCGCCATGGTGTACTCCCCGCTGAGAAGCAGCTCCCGCGCCTCCGTCTCGCTGAGGCCCCGGGGCGTCACCGCCACGTTCAGGGTGGTTTTCCACACGTTCTGGAGATACCTGGCCGCCGCCTCGTTCTGCGGTGTGTCCACATAGAGGAGCTCCACCTCCGGGAAGTTCTCTCCGTTGGGATACCCCCCCTGGCTCATCAGGAGCTTGGCGCCGGCCACCTGGGTCTCCCGGTCCTCCCCCGCCTTGGTGCTGCCGTAGTCCCCCACTGCCCGGTAGTCCCAGAAGGTCTCCTCCGGCTGCTCCGCCTGCGCGCCGTTGATCAGGTCCTCCGGCAGCACCACCGCCGGCTCCTGCTGGACAGGCTCCGCCACCGACCACTCATTGTCCCGGTTGCTGATCCCCCAAGGGACAAAGCCGGTGGCCGCCAACAGGGTGGGGTCCCCCATTGCCGCCGTCAGCGCCTCCTGGTCCACCACCGCCGCAAGGGCCTTGCGGACAAACTCGTTGTCAAAGGGCTCCGCCGCCCCGTTCATCAGAAGGCCGCAGGTGGCCGGCACCGGCTCCACCTCCAGCGTCCCCTCCCCGCTGCGCAGGGACACGACGCTCTGGGGCAGACCGGTCAGGAAGTTCAGCTCCCCGCTCTCCACCTGGCTGTAGGCCTGCTCCCCGCCGTCCCTCTGGGCGCTCTCCAGGGGGACAAAGGTGATGGTCTCCGGCCCCTCCGCCTTGGGGCTGTGGTAGTAGCGGTTCCGCTCCACCGTCACCTCCCCGCCGCTCATGCTGCTCAGCTGGTAGGGGCCGTTGGTGATCACCGCCTCGGCCTTCTGGCCCCAGGCGGCGCCGTACTTCTTCACCATGTCCTCCCGCACCGGCATGGTCAGCCCCCCGGCGCAGAACTCGTCCAAAAAGTAGGCGTAGTGCCCGGTGAGCGTAATCACAAAGGTGTACTGATCCGGGGCGCTCACCCCGGTGAGCAGGGCCCCGTTCTTCTCCCGCTTGGCGTCGAAGTAGCCCTCCACCATGTAGAGCTTGCTCACCACCGCCGGGGTGTCCTCCAGCTCGAAGAGACGCCGCCAGGTGTAGAGGAAGTGCTTGGCCGTCAGCGCCTTGCCGTCGGACCACTTGGCGTCCCTGCGGAGGGTGAAGGTGTAGGTCACAGAGCCGTCATAGCTCTCCTCCGTGGCCACGCTCTCCGCCGCCCCGGGGACCAGCACCGCGTGGCCCGTGCCGTCGTCCTCCCAGCGCATCAGGTTCTCATAGAGGTGGAAGAGCAGGGTGTCCCCCCCGGCCTGGACGGCCTCCAGCGGATCGGCGCTCCGCTGCCCGGCGGCGGCGCACACCCGCAGGGCGAGCCCCTCCTCCCCCGAGGGCGTCTCGTTCTCCGGCCCCGCGCAGGCCGTCAGCAGCGGCAGCAGCAGCGCCGCGATGAGGGATAGGGATAGCCACTTCTTCATACCAAAAACTCCTTATAAATCGCCTGTGAGCGGTCATATTTTGTCGATTCAATCTTTAGTATCATACCACATCACCCCCCGCCTTGTAAAGCCGCCAGTGAAAAAAGTAACAAAATGATTACAATTCCGACCTGCCCTCTGCGAACACACAATCGCACGGCCCGATACCCCGCCGTAGGGCGCGACGACCCCGGCGCGCCGTCCCCCGCCGGTCATCACGCCCGCATACGTTTTATGCCGCCGATCATTACACGCCGATTATTACACCCTGTAGGGACACACACTGTGCGCCCCTACAATTTTTTCCAAAGCTCTATTGACTTTCCGGCGTGCATCATGTTATATTATATGCACGCCACAAAGTGAGGTGATACATGGTGTCTCCCAGAACTGGGCGGCCCCCGAAGGGCGAAACAGCGCGCCGCTATAAGCTCAATCTTCGACTTTCCGAAAGTGAGCAGCAAAAGCTCCAAAACTGTGCTGATCGTTTAGGAACGACGAGGACGGATGCTATCGTGTACGCGATTGATCGTCTGCTGGCGGAGCTGGACGAAAAATAGAGTGCTGGCGGCCCTGAGAAGCTGCACCAACACTCTATCACAACCACCGCCCGAAGGAGTGGTAAATCTCACTATACCACTTCTCCGGATGAAACGCAAGAATAATAAGGAGAAGTCTTATGAAAACTACCACCGCACAGGACCTTTTGCTGGAGCTGGAGGAGCCCGTAAGCCGCATAAGCTGCGGGATCAACGCCCTGCGGCTGATGACCTCCGGCCTGGAGCTGGAGGAGGACCCCTACGCCGACGGCCTCTACGCCCTCTGGAGCTACCTACAGGCGGCGGAGGAGGCCCTCCACGCCGCCCTGTCCACCGCCCTGTGACCACACAAAAAGGAAGTCCGGCCTCTCGCCGGACTTCCTTTTTTCAGCACCTGATCACTTCTTCGGCGGCTCCTCGGTGAGGGCCCCGTCCTCCCCCACGTACAGGGGGGTGACGGTGTTCCTGGTAAACCTGGCCACGTCCCGCAGGCGGAGCATACTGGGGTAGTCGGTGAGGAGGGTGTAGGCCACACCCCGGCGCCTGGCCCGGCCGGTGCGGCCGATGCGGTGGACGTAGTACTCGTTCTCCTCCGGCACATCGAAATTGATCACCGCGTCCACGTCGTCCACGTCGATGCCCCGGGCGGCCACGTCGGTGGCCACAAACACCCGCAGCTTCCCCTCCCGGAACCTGGCCATCACCTTCTCCCGCTTCGCCTGGGGGATGTCGCCGTGGATGCACTGGGCGTCCACGCCGTGGAGCTGGAGCAGGTAGGCCACCCGCTCGGCGTTGCCCTTGGTGTTGCAGAAGATCATCACCCGGTCGTAGTCGCCGTAGGCGAGGACCTTTTCCACCGCCTCTATCTTGCCGCTCTGGGGGACCTCTATGCTGTACTGCCGGATGTCGGGCTTGTTCTCCTCGCTGGCCTGGACCGTGATCTCCTCCGCGTCCCGCTGGTAGACCCAAGCGATATCCATCACCTCCCGGCTGATGGTGGCGGAGAAGAGCCCGAGGTTTTTCCGCTTCTTCATCTGGTCTAACAGGCGGGTCACATCGTGGATGAAACCCATGTCCAGCATCCGGTCCGCCTCGTCCAGGACCACGGTCTCCACCCGGTCCACCCGGACGGTGCGCCGCTTCATGTGGTCGCTGAGGCGCCCCGGCGTGGCCACCACGATCTGGGGCTTCTTCTTCAGCGCGTCGATCTGCCGGCCGATGGGCTGGCCGCCGTAGAGGCAGACCATGCGGATGCCCTCCTTGTAGAGGGCGATCTCCCGCATCTCGGCGGTGATCTGCATGGCCAGCTCCCGTGTGGGGGCCAGAATCACCGCCTGCACATCGGTGCAGTCGGTGCGGATATGCTCAATGATGGGGATGCCGAAGGCGAAGGTCTTACCGGTGCCGGTGGGAGCCTTGGCGGTAACATCCCGCCAGTCCAGCATAGGGGGGATGCACCCCGCCTGAACGGGGGTGGAGACGACGTAGCCCCGCTTCTCCAAAGCGCGGAGCATCTCCTCCGACAGCGACAGGCTGTCGAAGCGAACGCCCTGAGTGAATTCCATAACTGACTTCCTCTTTTTACTGTTGAGATTGACTTACTGTTGAGATTGACTTTTTTGTTATTGAGCTCAATCATAACACAAAACAGGCGGCGGCGCAATGAGATTTTGTGTCCAAGCCCCACCCTGCGCCGCGGAGGAATTCCTCGCAGGCGCCCCCCGCCAAATACACCCGCCTGCATTTCCATTGTATATTGTGAATACACCCGCCCTCCTCTGATCAAAATCACCCATTGTATGAATATATAGTCGCCACATCGCAGCATGTACTTTTACATAATAGCCAAATAGTCCCAGTGGCCGACGTCTAAGTTGTACAAAAATGTGTATTGCATATTCATGCAAATACACGTAATATGTATCCCATACAAGGACAACAGCGGAAACGATTGGTTTTGGGAGGAAGCTGCTATGAACAAGAGCGACATCAAAAAGATCGTACTGGCCTACTCCGGCGGACTGGATACGTCCGTCATCATCCCCTGGCTGAAAGAGAACTACCCCAACAGCGAGGTCATCGCCGTGGCGGGGGACGTGGGGCAGGGGGATGAGCTGGAGGGGCTGGAGGCCAAGGCCCTGAAGACCGGTGCCTCCAAGTTCTACGCCCTGGATCTCACCGACGAGATGGTGGACGATGTGATTATCCCCTGCATGCAGGCCGGGGCCATCTACGAGGACTACCTCTTAGGCACCGCCGTGGCCCGACCCATCATCGCCAAGGGTCTGGTGGAGATCGCCAAGCGGGAGGGCGCCGACGCCATCGCCCACGGCTGCACGGGCAAGGGCAACGATCAGGTGCGATTTGAGCTGGCCATCAAGCACTTCGCCCCCACCATGACGGTGATCGCCCCCTGGCGGGAGTGGGACATCAAGAGCCGCGAGGAGGAGATCGACTACGCCGAGGCCCACAACGTCCCCCTGAAGATCAGCCGGGAGACCAACTACTCCAAGGACAAGAACCTCTGGCACCTGAGCCACGAGGGCCTGGATTTGGAGGAGCCCGCCAACGAGCCCCAGTATGAGAAGCCCGGCTTCCTCGAGATGTGCGTCAGCCCCATGGACGCCCCGGATGAGCCCACCTACATCACCCTGGACTTCGAGCAGGGCGTCCCCGTGGCCTTGGACGGGAAAAAGATGACGGCCAAGGAGATCGTCCTCAAGCTCAACGAGCTGGGCGGGAAGAACGGCATCGGCCTTTTGGACATCGTGGAGAACCGCCTGGTGGGCATGAAGTGCCGCGGCGTCTATGAGACCCCCGGCGGCACCATCCTCTACAAGGCCCACCAGATCTTAGAGACCATCTGCTTAGATAAGCTCACCGCCCACAAGAAGCAGGAGTTGGGCGTGTGCTTTGCGGAGCTGGTCTACAACGGCCTCTGGTTCAGCCCCCTGCGGCAGGCCCTCAGCGCTTTCGTGACGGAGACTCAGAAGACCGTCACCGGCCAGGTGAAGCTGAAGCTCTACAAGGGGAACGTGATCAACGCCGGCGTCTCCTCCCCCCACACCCTCTACTTCGAGAATATCTGCACCTTCGGCGAGAGCGACTACAACCAGGCCGACGCCGCCGGCTTCATCAACCTCTGGGGTCTGCCCACCCAGGTCCAGGCCATGGCGGAGATGGGCCTCTTGAAAAAGTAAAAGAAATATGGTATAGTATGGTATCCGATCACAGGGCTCGGGCGGGAGATATGTCTTCCGCCCCCTCTGTGTCCATTGGGGAAATTCGTCGGAATGCATGATTATACAGCCGGCGTTTGGAATATCCAGAAAACGACTATACTATACAAAAATACTACAAAAGACGCCGACACGGCGCAGGAGGGACGCTATGAAACTTTGGGGCGGCCGGTTCCGCAAGGAGACGGATACTCTGGTCAACGACTTCAATTCCTCGATCCACATCGACGAGCGGATGGTCCGCGAGGACATCACCGGCAGCATGGCCCACGCCGCCATGCTGGGCGACTGCGGCATCATCAGCAAGGAGGACGTGCGGCAGATTATCGACGGGCTCAAGGGCATCCTCGCCGACGTGGAGGCCGGGAAGATCGAGCTCTCCGCCGAGGCGGAGGACGTCCACATGAACGTGGAGTCCCTGCTCACCGAGCGCATCGGCGAGGCCGGCAAGCGCCTGCACACCGCCCGCAGCCGCAACGATCAGGTGGCCGTGGACCTGCGGCTCCACCTGAAGCGGGAGATCGGGGAGATCATCACCCTGATTCTGAACTTCGAGAAGGTCCTCCTGCGGCAGGCCCGGGCCCACCAGAGCACCGTGATGCCCGGCTACACCCACATGCAGCGGGCCCAGCCCATCTCCTTTGCCCAGCACCTGCTGGCCTACGCGGCCATGCTCTGCCGGGACGTGACCCGCCTGGAGGACTGCCGGAAGCGGATGGACCAGAGCCCCTTGGGCTGCGGCGCCCTGGCCGGCACCACCTACCCCATCGACCGCTGGCAGACCGCCAGGGAGCTGGGCTTCACCGCCCCCACCTCCAACAGCCTGGACGGCGTATCCGACCGGGACTATGTGATCGAGCTGCTCAGCGCGCTGTCCCTCATCATGATGCACCTGAGCCGCTTCGCCGAGGAGACCATCCTCTGGTGCTCCTGGGAGTTTAAGTTCGTGGAGCTGGACGACGCCTACTCCACCGGCTCCTCCATCATGCCCCAGAAGAAGAACCCCGACGTGGCGGAGCTGGTCCGGGGCAAGACCGGCCGGGTCTATGGCGACCTCATGAGCCTGCTGGCCACCATGAAGGGCCTGCCCCTGGCCTACAACAAGGACATGCAGGAGGACAAGGAGCCGATCTTTGACGCCGTGGACACCGTGAAGCTGTGCCTGCCGGTGTTCGCCGGGATGATCGACACCATGCGCGTCCTCCCCGAGAACATGCGCCGGGCCGCCGCCGTGGGCTTCATCAACGCCACCGACTGCGCCGACTACCTGGTGAAGAAGGGGATGCCCTTCCGGGACGCCCACGCGGTGGTGGGCAACCTGGTCTACTACTGCGGCGAGCACAAGATCTGTCTGGAGGACCTGTCTCTCAACGAGCTGAAGGACCACTCCCCCCTCTTCGAGGAGGACGTGTACGAGGCGTTGAAGCTGGAGGTCTGCATGGATCAGCGCAGCAGCTACGGCGGCCCCGCCCTGGCGGAGACCACCCGCCAGATCAACGAGGTGGAGAGTTTTATCGCTGCGCGATTCAATTGAAATCTGCGGATTTCAATTGAGTTAGGGGATTGCGCTTCGCACTCGCTTGAAATCTGCGGATTTCAAACGATTTAGGGGTTGCGCTGCGCTCTGCGCCTCGGACTTTGCCCACAGGGCAAAGTCCTGCGACGCTCGCTCCGCGAGAAGTATTTTTTCCGAAAACGCGGTTTCCGGAAAAAATGATTCTTAGTTTATTTGCGGCGTGCGCGCCGCAAACTCTGCCGAGGGCTTTTGACAGTCAGGGGAGGGCTTTGCCCTCCCCTGACGTGTATCAAATCCTTACATATCCTTACATATCCTTACATATCCTTTTAGAAAGGAATCACCTTTATGGATTTCGCTGAGATCAAAGCCTTGGATCACCGGTATGTCCTCCAGACCTATGGGCGCAACGATTTGGCCATCGACCACGGGAAGGGCGCCACCCTCTATGACACCGAGGGCAAGGCCTACATCGACTTTACCGCCGGCATCGGCGTCTGCTCCCTGGGCTACGCCAACGAGGCCTGGGCCAGGGCCATCTATGACCAAGCCATGAAGCTGGGGCACATCTCCAACCTCTTCTACGCCCAGCCCTACGCCCTTCTGGCCTCCAAGCTGGTGCCCGCGGCGGGGATGGCCGGCGCCTTCTTCTCCAACTCCGGCGCCGAGGCCAACGAGGGCATGATCAAGACCGCCCGGAAGTGGTCCCACGACCACTACGGCCCGGACCGCTCCACCATCATCACCCTCAACCGCTCCTTCCACGGCCGCACCGTCACCACCCTCCGGGCCACCGGGCAGGACAAGTACCACAAGAACTTCTACCCCTTCCCCGACGGCTTCCGCCACGCCGAGGCCAATGATATGGACAGTCTTCTATCTGTCGCCGGGGACGACGTCTGCGCCGTGATGCTGGAGCTGATCCAGGGCGAGGGCGGCGTGAACCCCCTGAACGCGGACTACGTCCGCCAGGTGGCGGACCTCTGCGCCCAGCGGGACTGGCTGCTCCTCATTGACGAGGTCCAGACGGGCATCGGCCGCACCGGGACGCTGTTCTGCTACCAGCAGTTCGGCGTCACGCCGGACATCGTGAGCTTCGCCAAGGGCATTGCCGGCGGCCTCCCCTTCGGCGGCTTCCTGACGGGCGAGAAGTGCCGGGACACCCTCCGCGCCGGGGACCACGGCAGCACCTTCGGCGGCAACCCCATGGCCAGCGCCGCCGGCTGCGTGGTGATGGACACCCTGACGCCGGACTTTCTGGCCGGGGTGCGGGAGAAGGGCGAGACCCTCCGCCGCCGCATTGCCGCCATCCCCAGCCCCTACATCGCCGGGGTCCGGGGCATGGGCCTGATGGTGGGCGTGGGCATCCAGAACGCCGCCCACACCGAGCTCCGGGACCGCCTGATGGCCGCCGGCCTCCTCACCACCTGCGCCGGCCCCGACACCATCCGCCTCCTCCCCCCCCTGGTCATCACCGACGAGGAACTGGAGCGCGGAATCCAGATCATGGAGAAAACCCTCCAATAACCCCTGCCCCCCACGGCGCACCGACCGCCGCACCCCCTCACGGACACCCGTAGGGCGCGACGACCCCGGCGCGCCGTTTCTCCGCACCCGGAAAGAATGTAAAGCTCTTCCCCTTTACCCAAGCTGATACCAAAGGAACCCAGCCAACACCACATGCCCGACCAAAATCAAGGGAAGCCCCAGCCGAAATTTCCAATGCTTTGTCTTATGCCGAAAGCGAAACATCCCCAGCACCGCCCCCAGGCTCCCGCCCAGGGCCGCCGTCATAAACAGCCGCTTCTCCGGCACCCGGCGGGCCTCGGGGCGCTTGGACTGCCGCTTGTCCCAGCCCATCTGCAAAAAGGCGAAGAGGTTGACCAGCACTATATAGACGGTGATCAGCCCCGGCAGCGTAAGAAACCATTCCATAGCGGAAACCCTCCGTTTTTTAATAGGATAGCCCTATTCTCCCGGAAAATCCCAGCGGTGTCAAGAATATTTTTTTGGTTGCACAGAGGGCGTGCAACTCAAAGCCGGTACACACAGTAGGTGTACCGGCTTTTTTACCGGACAGGCTCGGGCAAAATTCGACAACAAAAAGGAGAATACGCTATGAACTATACAGATGGCTATCAGCTGAACCAGTGGCGCATGGAGGACCGCATCCAGATGCAGGACTTCAACGCCGACAACGCGAAAATCGACGCCGCTCTGTCCCGGCACAGCGCCCTGCTGACAGATCTGAGCGCCCACAAGGGCAACTGCCGGGTGGAGTACCGCGTCTACACCGGCACAGGCCGCTGCGGCCCGGACAATCCCACGGTGCTGACCTTCCCCAAAAAGCCCCTTTGGGTCATCGTCTTTGGCGACAACCAGTGCATGGTGGACAGCCCCTTTCTGCCCCACTATGTTTTCCTGGCCAACGGCGAGAAGCAGAACCCCAAGACCCACTACAGCCTGTGGAGCGACACCCAGCTCTCCTTCTACTCCAACACCGCCAGCTCCACGGCCTACTACCCGGACAACGCCCTGGCGCAGATGAACCAAGCGAACTGCACCTATGTAGCCGTCCTCTTCTTCGCGGAGGACGAATAAAGAGACAAGGAACCCCCGGGCCATACGGCCCGGGGGTTTTCATTCTAACTATGGAATTTTGATCTATTATCAGGAACCAGCAGGAACCTTGATAGTAAAGTTCATGGGGTTACCATCCACAGTCAGGGTAATGGTTTTCTCGGTGTTAGAAGCTGTCGCAAAGAAGGTCGTCAATACCGTCACAACTTCGCTGACCAGAGTATCGCCATCCTCGTTACTCCAGCGGCTCCCTCTGTGGGTCAAATCGTCATCCCAAGTATAATCCTCATCTGCATAGTTGATTACATCAACGCCACTCTCATGGAGAGCCCTCAGGAACTCGGCAAAGTCCTCAGTAGCCTGAGAAGCGGTGCCGGTACCCGGAGTAGTCAGATAAGTGCGGTCGTCGCTCTCAGCGGTCATCTTGTTGCCCTCGATCGTGATCGTGCCGTAGGGCTTCTTGGTCTTCTCAACAGCCTCCTGAACCTTGGTCATCAGCTCAGCAGCCTCAAGCTCGTTGGAAGAAACCTGATCATTCACGGTCACGTTGTAGGTCACGCTGCGGTTGCCGGTGTAGCTGACGGTAGCCAAGCCAGCTCTGGCATCATAGTCAACATCCTCAATCCGGCTGTCGTTCAGGAAGGCGCGGATAGCGTCGGCCACATCCAGAGCGTCCAGCTTATCGGTGCTGGTCACATCCAAAGTACCTCTCGGATACTCGCGGACGTGGGTACCGTCGCTGCCGGAGCCGTCGTCATCGGTCACATCCACATTGGCCTTACCGTTAAAGACGATATACTTCGCGCTGCCGTTATCATTCAGCACAGCGGAGACATAGCCCTCGAAGGTATCGGCGTCGGCCAGGTAGTCGATAGCGCTCTGGAGGTCAGAGAAGCTCTCCCAGACGCGGGAGATCTTACCGGTGTTGCTGACCTCATTCTGCACCACGATCACGGACCCGCCGCTCCCCAGCGTCAAACCGGCATCCTCAGCAGTGGGAGTGCCAGCCAGAGCGGCAGCATTGTACAGTGTGCGGCCAGTCCGGTAGAAATCACCAGCCTTGGGATGGTTGTTAGTCGCCGCAGTCTTGTCATACTCCACAGAGTAGACCTTGTAGTCCTTACCGGTTCCATCGTGGGGATTGGCGCCGGCCTCGATCTCATGGGTATAGTCGCTTACGGTGTACCACTCGTCAGTATCTGCCTCGGGAGTGGGAGCAGCCGCCACACCAGTAATATACCCATCCTTGTCATAGGTGGCCTTCAGCAGACCATCCTTGCCCGGATTGCTCTTCCCAACCCGCGCATTGACAATGGTCTCGATGGTGCCGTACTTCTCCTTGACAGTGACAGTCTTGATCTCACCATCAACAACGGCGTCCATCTCCCAATAGGTGTAGTCGCCCTCGATCCACTCGTTCTTCGCACCGCTCAGAACATAGATGTAGCTGTTGCTGCTGCTGTTGTCATCGCCCACGACAACCGCGCCGATGATGTACAGATCCTCATCGAACACAGCAATGATGCCGGGGGTGTTTTCCAAAGTGTTATCAGTGGTATCGGACACCTTCAAATCAACATCCTGCACGCCGGTGTAGGTGCCGATCACCTTGGTCAGGCCAATCATAGCAGCGGCAGAATTCTGATTGTCAGAAACCTTGCCGATCTCCATGGTGAGATACACAGAGTCATCATTACCATAGGCCCGCTTATTCACGGCCGCAGTTGCACCACTACCAGCATTCTTGGGGTTGTTTGCAACCACACGGACGCTGCCGCTGTTGATCTTGCCCTCAGTGGCAATCGCGGTCTGCTCAGCCCAGAAGTTGACCACTTTGGTACCATCCCACTCCACAGCGGGCTTCAGGGTGTAAATGGTATTGTTGTTCTTGGTGGTGGTGGTGTAGGTAAACCAGCGGTTGTACTGATTGTCACCATCATCCAGCAGGGGGTAGTTGTTAATGTCAATTACGTTGGCATTGGAACCAGCGCCGCCGTTCCCATCAGCATCACCACTGCCATCCTTGGTCAGGTTCTTGTTGGTCTCGGTGACATCAATCTGGATCTCCTCCATGGTGCCGTCGAGGAACACAGCGGCGCCGGGGAAGGTCTTGATGCCCATATGGCTGCCGGTGCCGTCATAGGCGGCGAGGAACAGGTAGTTCTTCGCGCCGGAGAACTCCACCACGCCGGCTAAATAGCCGTACTGATCAAAGTACAGGCTGTAGGTGTGGTTCTTCAGAAGATCATTGGTGTACTCACCCAAATCATTCTTCTGCACGCCGTCCATGCCGTAGTCATACTGGGTGCCGTCGCTGACAATGTAGTTCTCCTCGGAGTACTTGGTCAGCTTGCGGTCCTCGGAGATCTCGGGATTGGCAATCTTGACCACCTCGAACTTACCATAGGTGCCGCTCTTACTGCCGATCTCGGCCCAGTTGACCAGCACATAGTCGTCCTTCTTGTAGTTCTCGATGCCGGGGACCTCCTCCACGTCCACGGTCTTGGCCGTGCCGTTGGCGTCGTCCTTGAACACCTTCAGGGACAGGGTGCCCTTCTTCTCGTTGTAGTCGGACTGGGCCTGCGCTAAATAGGTGTGGATAGAGGTGATGGTGATGGCCTTCTTGTCGTGGTCCACGAACACCTGGGTGAGCACGCCCTTGCCGGTGGTCTCATACTCCTTGGTGTTGGTGCGGATCATGTTGCTGGCCTTGATGTCATCCTTGGCCTCGCCGTCCACGAAGTAGTACACATCGTACTCCTTGATGGTGGAGGAGCCCAGGGTGTCATACAGGTCCTTGCCGGTGACGCCCACCGTAAAGGTCTCCACAAGGTTCTCGTAATCGACATAGGTGCCGATCTCCTCGCTCTTGTAGATCCAGGTGTGGGAGGGACGATCGAAATCGTCGTCATCGGTGACCAGACGCAGGTTGGGCAGATAGCGCTCACCGAACTCCACCAGATAGCCGGTGTTGGTGTTGTTGATGCCGGCGTTGGTCAGGGTGCGGTCAGAGATGTTCTGCTGCTTGGCAATGGTGGTGGTGACGAACTTGGCGCCGCCGCCATTGATCTGCACGGTAGCACCGTTGACAGAGATGGTGTTGTCATTGTCGTACTCCACCAGAGGGGCCTTGATGGCGTTGAGAGCCATCTGAGCGGCCTCCTGACGGGAGAGCTCGGCATTGCCGAACATCTTCTCCAGTCCGGCATCCAGCCGCACATCCTCGCTCAGGGCCTTGGTAGCCACATTGATGGTCCAGCTGCCCCCGGTGAAACCCTCGCGGTCGCTCTTGTAGCCGATAGCGGTGAGCAGCATCTTGGCGAAGGCGTAGCCGGTCAGCTTGCCGGCGGGATAGAAGTTGCCGTCCCCGGCGCCGTCGATAATGCCCATAGCGGCGCAGTACTCGATAGCGGGAGCGGACCAGCGGGTAGCGGCCACGTCATTGAAAGACGAGCCCTCCACCCCCAGCTTGTCGGAGTTCTCACCCATCAGCATGTAGGTGATGAGCTTGGCAGCCTGCTCACGGGTCAGGGTGCCGTTGGGGTCAAAGCTGTTGTTGCCGACGCCGTCGATGATACCGGCAGCGACCATGACATCAACGGCCTCGCTGTAGTCGATGTCAGCATTGTCGCTGAAATCGGCCGCGTTTGCGATGG
>JAAWSV010000109.1 GCA_022801715.1 Oscillospiraceae bacterium | reverse complement strand
CGCGATACCTCCACCTCCCATGAACGGTGCAGCATCATCGAGGTAATGGGAAGAAATGCCGGCTACATCGCACTCTGGTGCGGCATTGCCAACGGCGCCCCGCGCGGGGGGACCCGCGCTCACCCCAACATCTTCTTCAAATACCTCCCCGTGTAGCTCGCCGGACACTCGGCGACCTCCTCCGGGGTACCGGTACACACAATCCTCCCTCCCCCGTCGCCCCCCTCGGGCCCTAAATCAATAATATGGTCCGCGGTCTTGATCACATCCAAATTGTGCTCGATCACCACCACCGTGTTGCCCACGGCCACCAGCCGCTGAAGGACCTCCAGCAGCTTCCCCACATCGTCGGTGTGGAGGCCGGTGGTGGGCTCATCCAAGATATAGATGGTCTGTCCGGTGCTCCGCTTGCTGAGCTCCGTGGCCAGCTTCACACGCTGGGCCTCGCCGCCGGAGAGGGTGGTGGAGGGCTGTCCGATCTTGATATAGCCCAGGCCCACGTCGCACAGCGTCTCCATGCGGCTGCCGATCTTGGGGATGGCCTTGAAGAACTCCCGGCCCTCCTCGGCGGTCATCTCCAGCACCTCGTGGATGTTCTTGCCCTTATAGCGCACCTCCAAGGTCTCCCGGTTGTACCGGCGGCCCTTGCAGACCTCGCAGGGGACGTAGATGTCCGGGAGGAAGTGCATCTCGATTTTGAGAAGCCCGTCGCCGCCGCAGGCCTCGCAGCGGCCCCCCCGGACGTTGAAGCTGAAGCGGCCCGGGCCGTAGCCTCTGGCCTTGGCCTCGGCGGTGGAGGCAAACAGGTCACGGATGTCGTTAAAGACACCGGTGTAGGTGGCCGGGTTGGACCGGGGGGTGCGGCCGATGGGACTCTGGTCGATGCTGATCACCTTGTCCAAAAACTCCTCGCCCTCGATGCCGTCATGTCTGCCGGGGCGGCACTTCATCCGGTTCAAATCCGCCCCCAGCCGCTTGAAGAGGATCTCGTTGATCAGCGAGGACTTGCCGCTGCCGGAGACACCGGTGACGCAGGTGAAGGCCCCCAAGGGAAAGGACACGTCAATATGTTGCAGGTTGTTCTCCTCCGCCCCCCGGACGGTGAGCACATTCCCGCTGCCCCGCCGGCGCTCCGTGGGGACGGGGATCTTCTTTTTCCCCGACAGATACAGCCCTGTCAGGCTCTTGGGGACCTTCATTACCTCCGCCGGGGTGCCGGCGGCGATGATCTCGCCCCCGTGGACCCCCGCGCCGGGGCCCACGTCGATAATATAGTCCGCGGCCCGCATGGTGTCCTCGTCGTGCTCCACCACCACCAGGGTGTTGCCCAGGTCCCGGAGGCGGCGGAGGGTGTCAAGGAGCTTGTCATTGTCCCGCTGGTGGAGACCGATGGAGGGCTCATCCAAGATATACAGCACCCCCATCAGCGCCGAGCCGATCTGGGTGGCCAGCCGGATGCGCTGGCTCTCCCCGCCGGAGAGGGTGCCGGCGGACCGGCTGAGGGTCAGATACTCCAGCCCCACGCTGCGCAGGAAGCCCAGCCGGGCCTTGATCTCCCTCACGATCCGGTCGGCGATCATGGTCTGTGTCTCCCCCAGCTGAAGGCCCTCCATATACTGCAGCGCCTCCACCACGGAGAGGTTGGTGTACTGGTGGATGTTCATCGTCCCCACCGTCACTGCCAAACTCTCCCGCCGGAGGCGGCGGCCCTGACACTCGGGGCAGGGGCACGCGCTCATGCACTCCTCCAGCTCCCGGCGGCTGGCGTCGGACTGGGTCTCGCTGTAGCGGCGCTGGAGGTTGTTGCAGATGCCCTCGAAGGCCTGATGGAGCACCCCCTTGCCCTGGGGGCGGTCGTAGTGGAGCTCCAGCTTCTCCCCCTTGGTGCCGTAGAGGATGATGTCCCGCACCTTGTCGCTCAGGTCCTGCCAGGGGGTGGTGAGCTTGAAGCTGTACTGCTTGGAGAGGGCGTCAAAGTACATCCGGGAGATGCCGTCCCCCCGGATATTGTTCCAGCCGCTGGCCTCGATGGCCCCGTCCAAAATGGACTTGGACTCGTCGGGGATGATCAGGGCCGGGTCCACCTTCAGCTGACTGCCCAGGCCCGTGCAGGCGGGGCAGGCGCCGAAGGGGTTGTTGAAGGAGAACATCCGGGGAGCCAGCTCCTCGATGCTGACGCCGCAGTCCTCACAGGCGTAGTTCTGGGAGAACACGATGTCCCGGTCCTCGTTTAGGACGTTGATCACCACCAGCCCACCGGAGAGGGCGGAGGCGGCCTCCACGCTGTCGGTAAGGCGCTTGTTCATATCCTCGCGGATGATGAGGCGGTCCACCACCACCTCGATGTTGTGCTTTTTGTTTTTATCCAGCTTGATCTCCTCGGTGAGGTCGTAGAGGGAGCCGTCCGCCCGCACCCGGACGTAGCCGGACTTCCGGGCGTCCTCAAAGATCTTGGCATGCTCGCCCTTCTTCCCCCGGATCACCGGGGCCAGTACCTGTATCTTCGTCCGCTGGGGCAGAAGGAGGACCTGGTCAATGATCTGGTCAATGGTCTGCTGCTTGATCTCCTTGCCGCAGACCGGGCAGTGGGGCACCCCCACGCGGGCCCAGAGCAGGCGGAGGTAGTCATAGATCTCCGTCACCGTGCCCACAGTGGACCGGGGATTCTTGGAGGTGGTCTTCTGGTCAATGGAGATAGCGGGGGAGAGGCCGTCGATATAGTCCACATCGGGCTTCTCCATCTGTCCCAGGAACATCCGGGCGTAGGAGGAGAGGGACTCCACGTACCGCCGCTGCCCCTCGGCGTAGATGGTATCGAAGGCCAGAGAGGACTTGCCGCTGCCGGAGAGGCCGGTGATCACCACCAGCTTGTCCCGGGGGATCTCCACGTCGATGTTCTTGAGGTTGTTTTCACGGGCACCTTTGACGATGATTTTGTCTTGCATAGGGAGGGCTCCTTTTTCATGAGGAATGAGGAATTGTGGTGTCCCGCACAGCGGGACGGATTGAAACACGCGGTGGAAATCGGGGCGGCAGGGCTGAACCGAGTATGTGTAGGGCGCGACGACCCGGCGCGCCGTTTCTCGTCAACCGGGATGGTCTAATAGGCCACCCGTAGGGGCGGACATTGTCCGCCCGCTCTACCGACGCCCACCGCACCGGGGGGACAGGCCTTTCGTAGGGGCCGGTGTCCTCACCGGCCCGTTCTGCCGT
>JAAWSV010000028.1 GCA_022801715.1 Oscillospiraceae bacterium | reverse complement strand
TAATGGAATTTCTTTTAGTATGCTTTCTGCAACTTCCCTTGATATATTCTTTTCCAAACTATGTTTCAACCTCATCAATTCATCTATTTCTAATGTCGGCGAAACTTGCTCAGGCATAGAAAAATTTTTCATATTCTTTCTCTTTAAATCCCAATTTGCCGAATTGATTATAGCGGATAGTTTCTATGATATCAATGTGCTTTTGTAGAAACTGCCGAAGTTATATCCCAGCAACACTTTCCTTACAAGGGACATTCTCCGCTGCCCCTTGACTTTTTTGGAAATATATGATAGAATAAATTACTTATGTGCGGCGGTATGCTCCACGCATACCCGCCCCACTATGCACAGTGTAGCACATTCTCCAGGGAAAGGCAAGAAGGAAGTCGCGCTATTTAACCACAGACCCGGGTGTTTCATCCTCGGAGGGGCTGTCGAAGGCCCGCGAGGCGGGGGGAGGGCCGGGGGATTTTGGGGAAAGGCGCGAAAAAAGAGGGCGGCGGATGTTTCCGCCGGATACAGCAGGAATGCGCCAGCCTGCGCCAACCGCCCTTCGGGTTGGGGGGACGGGGCGCGGAATCTTTGATGGAAAGGCAGTGAGTGGTTTGAAAGTCAGGGACAAAGCCTATGGCAAGACGAGGCGGAAGAACTTCGCCCGCTATGAAGAGGTCATGGAGATGCCCAATCTTCTGGAGATCCAGAAGAGCTCCTACCGGTGGTTCTTGGACAAGGGGCTGCGGGAGGTGTTCGCGGATGTGGCCGCCATCACCGACAACGCCGGCACCCTGGAGCTGAGCTTCATCGACTATAAGATGGATGAGCCCCCCAAGTACGACGTGGAGGAGTGCAAGGCCCGGGACGTGAACTACGCCGCGCCCTTAAAGGTCAGCGTCCGTCTGCGCAACAAGGAGACCGAGGAGATCAAGGAGCAGGAGATCTTCATGGGGGACTTCCCCCTGATGACCGAGGCCGGCACCTTTATTGTCAACGGCGCCGAGCGCGTGGTGGTCAGCCAGATCGTCCGCTCCCCCGGCATCTACTACGGCAAGGAGATCGACCCCAAGACCGATCTGCCCCTGCTCACCAGTACGGTGATCCCCTACCGGGGCGCCTGGCTGGAGTATGAGACGGACACCAGCGAGATCTTCTGGGTCCGCATCGACAAGAACCGCAAGCTGCCTGTCACCTGCCTGATCCGCGCGCTGGGACTGCGCACCGACGGGGAGATCCTCGAACGCTTCGGCGACGACCCCCGGGTGGTGGCTACGGTGGAGAAGGACGCCTGCAAGACCTATGAGGAGGCCCTGCTGGAGATCTACCGGAAGCTGCGCCCCGGCGAGCCCCCCACGGTGGACAGCGCGCAGGTGCTCATCGACAACCTGTTCTTCGACCCCCGGCGCTATGACCTGAGCATGGTGGGCCGGTACAAGTTCAACAAGAAGCTGGCCCTCTGGACCCGCATCGCCGACCACAAGCTGCTCCAACCGGTGGCCCACCCGGTGACCGGGGAGCTCCTCTTTGAGGACGGCCATGTGCTCTCGCGGGACGAGGCCAGAGAGCTGGACGCTATCGGCGTCAACGAGGTGATCATCGACATCGACGGCACCGCCATGAAGGTGTTCTCCAACCACATGTGCGACTTGAGCCGCTATGTGGACTTTGATCCTCTGGTCGAGTGCAATATCAAGGAGCGGGTCCGCTTTGACGTGCTCCAGGAGATCCTGAGCCAGTATGAGGGGGAGGACCTGAAGGAGCAGCTGCGGCTCCAGCAAGACCGTCTGGTGCCCAAGCACATCATCGTGGACGACATCTTCGCCTCCATCAACTATATGAACGCGCTGGCCCGGGGCCTGGTGAACAGGGACGACATCGACCACCTGGGCAACCGCCGCCTCCGGTGTGTGGGCGAGCTGCTGCAAAACCAGTTCCGCATCGGCTTCTCCCGTATGGAGCGGGTGATCCGGGAGCGGATGACCATCCAGGATTTGGACATCGTCACCCCCCAGAGCCTCATCAACATCCGGCCTGTCACCGCGGCCATCAAGGAGTTCTTCGGCTCCAGCCCCCTGAGCCAGTTCATGGACCAGACCAACCCGCTGGCGGAGCTGACCCACAAGCGCCGCCTCTCCGCCCTGGGTCCCGGCGGCCTCTCCCGCGAGCGGGCCAACATGGACGTCAGAGACGTGCACTACAGCCACTACGGCCGGATGTGCCCCATTGAGACCCCCGAAGGTCCCAACATCGGCCTGATCTCCTATCTGGCCACCTATGCCAAGATCAACGAGTACGGCTTTATCGAGGCCCCCTTCCGGGCGGTGGACCATGAGACGGGGAAGGTCAGCGACACCGTCACCTATATGACCGCCGACGTGGAGGACCAGTATATCGTGGCCCAGGCCGCTGAGCCCACCGACGAGAACGGGTGCCTCACCAACGAGCGTATCACCTGCCGCCACCGGGACGAGATCATCGAGGTGGAGCGGAGCAAGGTGGACTATATCGACATCTCCCCCCGTATGATGGTCTCCATCGCTACGGCCATGATCCCCTTCCTGCCCAACGACGACGCCAACCGCGCCCTCATGGGCGCCAACATGCAGCGTCAGGCGGTGCCCCTGCTGCGGCCCGAGTCCCCCATTATCGGCACCGGTATGGAGCACAAGATCTGCATCGACTCCGAGGTGGCCCTGCTGGCCGAGGGGGACGGCGAGGTCACGCGGGTGGACGCCCGCAGCGTGTCGGTGAAGTACGACGGCGGCGGCACCAAGGACTATAAGCTGACCAAGTTCCTCCGCTCCAACCACGGCACCTGCATCAACCAGCGGCCCATCGTGTCCGTGGGCGACCGGGTCCACGGCCGGCGCATGGGCGCCGACGGCAAATGGGAGAACCCCTCCGTACTGGCCGACGGCCCCGCCACCGATCAGGGCGAGATCGCGCTGGGGCGGAATATCCTGGTGGGCTTTATGACCTGGGAGGGCTACAACTACGAGGACGCCGTCCTGCTGAATGAGCGCATGGTCCGGGAGGACGTGTACACCTCCATCCATATCGAGGAGTACGAGATCGACGCCCGGGACACCAAGCTGGGGCCCGAGGAGATCACCCGGGATATCCCCAATGTGGGCGAGGACGCCCTGAAGGACCTGGACGAGCGGGGCATTATCCGCATCGGCGCCGAGGTCCGCTCCGGCGATATCTTGGTGGGCAAGGTCACTCCCAAGGGCGAGACCGACCTCACCGCCGAGGAGCGTCTGCTCCGGGCCATCTTCGGCGAGAAGGCCCGGGAGGTCCGCGACACCTCCCTGAAGGTGCCCCACGGCGAGAGCGGCATCATTGTGGACGCCAAGGTCTTTACCCGGGAGAACGGCGATGAGCTGGGGCCCGGCGTGAATCAGGTGGTCCGGGTCTATATCGCCCAGAAGCGGAAGATCTCCGTGGGCGACAAGATGGCCGGCCGCCACGGCAACAAGGGCGTGGTGTCCCGGATTTTGCCCCAGGAGGATATGCCCTTTTTGCCCGACGGTACGCCGCTGGATATCGTGCTGAACCCCTTGGGCGTGCCCTCCCGTATGAACATCGGGCAGGTGCTGGAGGTCCACTTGGGCTACGCGGCCAAGCATTTAGGCTGGAAGGTGGCCACCCCCATCTTCGACGGGGCCAATGAGAAGGACATCGAGGAGGCTTTGCAGCTGGCCGGGCTGGACCCGGAGGGGAAGAGCTGGCTCTATGACGGGCGCACCGGGGAGCGGTTCAACAACAAGGTTACCGTGGGCTACGTCTACTTCCTCAAGCTCCACCATCTGGTGGACGACAAGATCCATGCCCGGTCCACCGGTCCCTACTCGCTGGTGACCCAGCAGCCTCTGGGCGGCAAGGCCCAGTTCGGCGGCCAGCGCTTCGGCGAGATGGAGGTGTGGGCGCTGGAGGCCTATGGCGCCAGCTACACTTTGCAGGAGATTCTGACGGTGAAGAGCGACGATGTGGCCGGGCGCGTGCGCACCTATGAGGCCATCGTCAAGGGGCACAATGTGCCTGAGCCGGGTGTGCCCGAGTCCTTTAAGGTGCTGGTGAAGGAATTGCAGGCGCTGTGTCTGGACATTCAGGTGCTGGATAAGGACGGCAGCGTGATCGAGCTCAAGGACGATGAGGATGAGATGACCACCTTTAATCTCAACCGCATGGACAGCGACCGGGACGAGCCCGCCTATGTGGAGGACGACAGCGCCTTCGAGGAGTCCGGCTATGCCATCGAGGATATCGAGGGCGAGGATGAGGATTTCGCCGACCTGAACGATGACGACGGCGATGATTTTTAAGGAAGGGGGAGCAGAGAGATGAGTAATGTTGCATTTGACGCGATCAAAATTGGTATCGCTTCTCCTGAGATGATCCGCCAGTGGTCCTACGGCGAGGTGAAAAAGCCGGAGACCATCAACTACCGCACGCTGAAGCCTGAGCGGGACGGATTGTTCTGCGAGAGGATCTTCGGGCCCACCAAGGACTGGGAGTGCCACTGCGGCAAGTATAAGAAGATCCGCTATAAGGGTAAGATCTGTGACCGCTGCGGCGTGGAGGTCACACGGTCCAAGGTCCGCCGGGAGCGGATGGGCCACATCGAGCTGGCCACCCCGGTGAGCCACATCTGGTACTTTAAGGGCATCCCCTCCCGGATGGGGCTGCTTTTAGACATCAGTCCCCGGATTTTGGAGAAGGTGCTCTATTTCGCCAACTATATTGTGATCAACTCCGGTGAGACGCCGCTGATGCAGAATCAGATCCTCTCGGAGAAGGAATACCGGGATATGCGGGAGAAGTATGAGGACGACTTCGAGGCCGGCATGGGCGCCGAGGCCGTGAAAAAGCTCCTCCAGCAGGTGGATTTGGAGAGCCTCTCCGAGCAGCTCCACGCGGAGCTGAAGGGCGCCAGCGGCCAGAAGAAGGCCCGGATCGTCAAGCGGCTGGAGGTGGTGGACGCCTTCCGCCTCTCCGGCAACAAGCCCGAGTGGATGATCATCGACGTGCTGCCGGTGGTGCCCCCGGAGATCCGGCCCATGGTGCAGCTGGACGGCGGCCGGTTCGCCACCAGCGACCTCAACGACCTCTACCGGCGGGTAATCAATCGGAATAACCGCCTGAAGCGCCTGATCCAGCTCAACGCGCCGGACATCATTGTCCGCAATGAGAAGCGGATGCTCCAGGAGGCGGTGGACGCCCTCATCGACAACGGCCGCCGGGGCCGGGCGGTGACCGGGGCCAACAACCGGGCCCTGAAATCCCTCAGCGATATGCTCAAGGGCAAGCAGGGGCGCTTCCGCCAGAACCTGCTGGGCAAGCGGGTGGACTACTCCGGCCGGTCCGTCATCGTGGTGGGACCGGAGCTGAAAATCTACCAGTGCGGCCTCCCCAAGGAGATGGCACTGGAGCTGTTTCGTCCCTTCATCATGAAGAAGCTGGTGGAGGACGACAGCGCCAAGAATATCAAGTCCGCCAAGAAGATGGTGGACAAGGGCGTGGCCGAGGTGTGGGACGCTTTGGACGTGGTGATCAAGGACCACCCCGTCATGCTCAACCGCGCCCCCACGCTGCACCGTTTAGGTATCCAGGCCTTCGAGCCGGTGCTGGTGGAGGGCCGGGCCATCAAACTCCACCCCCTGACCTGCACCGCTTTCAACGCCGACTTCGACGGCGACCAGATGGCCGTCCACGTGCCCCTCAGCGCCGAGGCCCAGGCGGAGGCCCGCCTGCTGATGCTCTCCGCCAACAACCTCCTGCGTCCCCAGGACGGCGGGCCGGTGACCGTGCCCTCCCAGGATATGGTGCTGGGCAGCTACTACCTCACCATGGAGCGCTTTGAAAACGGCTTCTCCCAGATGGACACCTTGGACGAGACCTGGGACAGCGCCCTGCCGGCGGAGCTGGCCGGCCGGGTCTACGGCGAGATGGGCGAGGAGGAGAAGAAGGACATCCGCCTCCGTGTCTTCCGGGACGAGGACGAGGTGATGCTGGCCTATGACGACCGCCTCATCGGCATCCACAGCCCCATCAAGATCCGCCGCAGCGCCCAGCTGAACGGGGAGACCATCACCCGTCTGGTGGACGCCACCGTGGGCCGGATCATCTTTAACAACAACATCCCCCAGGATTTGGGCTTTATCAACCGGGAGGACCCGGAACACGTCTGTGACTATGAGATCAACTTCACCTGCGGCAAAAAGCAGCTGGGGCAGATCGTGGACCGCACCATCCGCAAGCACGGCTTCACCGTGGCCAGCGAGGTGCTGGACAGCATCAAGGCCACCGGGTACAAGTACTCCACCCGGGGCGCCATCACCATCTCCATCTCCGACATGTCCGTCCCCGCCAAGAAGTATGAGCTGATTCGGGAGACCGAGCAGCGGGTGGTGGACATCGAGGATGAGTACAAGATGGGCTTCATCACCGATCAGGAACGCTACCGGGCGGTGGTGAAGGAGTGGGAGAAAACCACCGACGACGTGACCCGTGCCCTCCAGGAGAACCTGGACAGATACAACCCCATCTATATGATGGCGGACTCCGGCGCCCGTGGTTCCATGAAGCAGATCCGCCAGCTGGCGGGTATGCGCGGCCTGATGGCCAACACCGCCGGCCGCACCATCGAGATTCCCATCAAGTCCAACTTCCGTGAGGGCCTCAGCGTGCTGGAGTACTTCATCTCCAGCCGAGGCGCCCGAAAGGGTCTGGCCGACACGGCGCTGCGTACCGCCGACTCCGGATACCTGACCCGCCGCATGGTGGACGTGTGCCAGGAGGTCATCATCCGGGAGGACGACTGCGGCGTGGACAGCGGCATCTGGGTGGAGGAGATCAGCGAGAACGGACAGGTGATCGAGAAGTTCTCCGACCGTATCCAGGGCCGCTACCCGGTCCACGACATCCACGATCCCAAGACCGGCGAGGTGCTGATCTCCAGCGAGAAGATGATGGACGAGGAGGACGCCAGACTCCTCAAGGCCCACGGCGTTGAGCGGGCGGAGATCCGCACGGTGCTCACCTGCCGGGCCAGAAGCGGCGTCTGCGCCAAGTGCTACGGCAAGAACCTGGCCTCCGGCAAGCCCGTGGGCCCCGGCGAGGCGGTGGGAATCATCGCCGCCCAGTCCATCGGCGAGCCGGGCACCCAGCTGACCATGCGTACCTTCCACACCGGCGGCGTGGCCGGCGGCGACATCACCCAGGGTCTGCCCCGCGTGGAGGAGCTGTTTGAGGCCCGCAAGCCCAAGAAGATGGCCACTATCGCCGAGATCGGCGGCAGGGTCAAGTTTGAGGAGGCCACCAAGGGCAGCCTTTTGAACATCACCATCACCGCCGACGACGGGGACACGCGGATCTACTCCGTGCCCCACACCGGTCTCCGGGTGCAGGACGGCGAGGTGATCGAGAAGGGGACCCAGATTCAGGAGGGCGCCTTGAATCCCCACGACGTACTCCGCATTCGGGGGGCCAGCTCCGTCCACAACTACCTCATTCAGGAGGTTCTGCGGGTCTACCGCCAGCAGGGCGTGGACATCAACGACAAGCACATTGAGGTTATCGTCCGGCAGATGATGCGCAAGTGCCGGGTGGAGGACGCCGGGGACACCGAGCTGCTCTCCGGGGCCATGGTGGATGTGCTGGAGCTCTATGACGCCAATGAGAAGGTGCGTGAGCGCACCGCCGCCGGCGAGGTCCGTGAGGACGGGGAGCCCCTCAAGGAGGCGGAGGTGACCCAGCTGCTGATGGGCATCACCAAGGCGTCCCTGGCCACCGACTCCTTCCTCTCCGCCGCCTCCTTCCAAGAGACCACCAAGGTCCTCACCGAGGCCGCCATCAAGGGCAAGGTGGACCATCTGCTGGGGCTGAAGGAGAATGTGATCATCGGCAAGCTGATTCCCGCGGGTACCGGTCTTGCCGCCTATCGGGAGCTGGCCGCGGAGGTGGTTCCCGAGCCGGAGGAGCCCGTGCAGGAGGTCCTGCCGGAGGAGGAGCTGTACTTCTCCGCCTTCAGTGAGAATTGAATTTAAGGCGGCTGCGCGGCAAATTTCGGCCACAGGCCGAAATTTGCCGCCTGTGCCTGAGCCGCATAGCGGCGGGGAAATGCCCTTGGGGTACGGCGGGTGATTGTGCGTGAAAGTAACCCCTCTGCGGGTGGGGCTGTTGGAGTGAGGTGGGTGACGGGGGATGGGCCGGTGAGGACACCGGCCCCTACGGTGCCGTAGGGTGCTATGAAAGAGGGGCGGGCGCACAATGTGCACCCCTAAGGGCACCTTTCACACGATTCTCCTTACCGCCCACTTGCTCTGCCGCCTTTTTTGACAGTCTGTGGCTGCGATGCAGCCTGCCGCGGGACGCGTCCTTGGGACGCGTCCCGCGGTGCTTTGTTTGGTGGGTTGGCAGGTTTGATCGGTGGAGATGAGGGGGGAATTTGTCTGGTTTTTGGATTGGGCGGGCGGATTTTTGGGGGAGTTGGTTTGTTTCGTCTAATTCCACAAAAACAGGGGGGGCGGATTGGCGGAATGTTAAAAACGTCTGACCTATTTACATTTTGCGTCCCTGAAGTATTGACAGCGGTTTTTTTGTGTGGTTTAATTTTGTCAGAAAAGGGGGGCGCTCCCCCCTCCGGCGGCAGGGCTTTGTCCGGGGTCAGAGAGAATGCGGAGAAAGGGAATCCTATGAGTATTGAGAACAGTGTTGTATTTTTCCCTTGCAAGGACATCAAGGAGACATCTAAGTTTTACCAGGAGGTGGTGGGCCTGCAGCTGGTTCAGGTCCAGGACGCGGGCAATGAGTGCCACATCTTCGACACGGGCTATGGCTACATCGGCTTTTGCCACTATCCCGACGGCCGTCCCATTCCCTCCGGGCCGGTGGGGATGTGCATCTCCTTCAACTGCCGGGATGAGGCGGATGTGGACGCCCGCTATGAGATTTTGAAGGAGCGGGGGGCGGATATTATCTGTCCGCCGATGAAGCAGCCCAATTTCCCGGTGTATGCCTGCTTTATCCGGGACCCCAATGACTATAAGGTGGAGTTTCAGCGGATTCTGCTGCCGGATCAGGAGCTCACCGGCGGGCGGAAATAAGGCGGAAATAGAGGGGCTTTGTGCCCTTTTATGGAAAAATTGAAACAAACGAGAAAGGAACTGGTAAGGATGAAAAGGCTACTGTCACTGCTTTTAGCTTCTTTGATGCTCCTTGGTATGCTGACCGCCTGCGGCGATAAGGGCGGGAACAACGACAACAGCGACGCCGGCCAGGGCGGCAACAGCGGGGACCAGTCCGGCGGCGATGTGGTGAAGGTGCGCATCGGTATCGGCACCGACTCCATGCCCAACGTCTATTTGGATGAGAACGGCAATCTGGCCGGGGAGAACTATGAGGTCATGTGTCTGGTGGATGAGATGCTGCCCCAGTACGAGTTCGTCTATGAGACCGGCACGCAGGACGCGATTGTGATCGGTTTGGACACCGGCACCTATGCCGCCGGCGTCAACAACTTCTTCTATAACGACGACCGGGCGGAGAAGTACATCTTCCCCGAGTACCCCATCTCCGCCGGCGTCCGGGGGCTGATCCTGCGCAACGAGTACAAGGATCAGGTCACGGAGGGCACCACGGAGGAGATGCTCAGCCAAGTGGCCAAGCTGGGGCTGCGCAACGTGCCCTACAGCTCCAGTGAGTCCGGCTACACCCTCTACACCGAGTTCAACAACACCCATGAGGAGCAGCTGATCTTCGAGGTGGCGGAGCACGATCCCATCGCCCTGGAGGTGCAGCAGGTGATCTCCGGCCGCTATGACATGATCTCTGATCTGCGCAGCTCCTACACCGCGGTGAAGGATGAGATGGACCCCAATGACGAGACCTACTTCATCCCCTTCAACGACTCCGGCTTCGGCACCTGGGTGCTCTACGCCAAGGGGCAGGAGGAGCTGGTGGCCGCCATTGACGAGTGCATGGCCAAGCTCTACGCCGACGGCACCATGGCCGCCATGTCCATCAAGTACTATGGCGAGAATGTCTATCAGTACATCGACGGCTTTGAGTATGCCGACGTGGCCCCCAATCCCGACTACAAGTAAGCGTATTGCTGCGGTACAGTGTGATCAAAAAAAGTGGCTCTGCCACTTTTTTTGATACCTGAGGACCGATAGAAACAGGATACCTGCAGAAAGGTAGAGAGTTTATGCAGATTTTTTCGCTCAAGGCGTTTTTCGAGAGCTTCCCCGTGCTGCTGCCCTTCCTGCCCTTCACGGTGGGCGTGCTGGGCTGTTCGCTGATCTTCTCGCTGTCCTTCGGCCTGTTCTTCGCTTGGTGCAAGCTGCGCAGGAATCGGGTCGTCCGGGGGCTGGTGGGCTTCTACGTGCAGATCATCCAGGGGACGCCCTTTATTGTGCTGCTGTTCATCATGTACTTCGGCATCCCCAAGATCTTTCGGGTGGCGCTGGGGATCGACATCACCGGGGTGAACAAGGCCATCTATATGGTGCTCACCCTGTCCATGTTCGGCTCCGCCCGTATGTCCGAGGCCATGCGCTCGGCCTATTTGGCCATCTCCAAGGGGCAGATGGAGGCGGCCCACAGCTGCGGGCTCAGTACCGCGCAGGGGTTTTTCCACATCGTCATGCCGCAGGCGCTGTACATCGCCCTGCCCAACCTGGGCAACCTGATTGTCAGCAATCTCCTGGAGACCTCTGTGGGCTTCTCCATCGGCGTCATTGATCTGGTGGGCAATGCCCAGAACTACAACACCCGCACCTACAACGTACATATGCTGGAGGTCTATCTGGCCCTGGCGCTGATCTACTGGGCCATGTCCATGCTGCTGGCCAAGGGGATCAGCCTGGGGGAGCACGCCCTGGGACGCCGGCAGGGCCTGCGGGCCTTTGAGAAGAGGGAGAGGAGGCAGCGGAATGTTTGACGGCAAATTTGCCCTGGAGGCCATGGGGCAGATCATCACCAAGGGACTGCCGGTGTCGGCGCTGATCGTGGCGGCCACGGTGCTGATCTCCATGCCGCTGGCCTTCCTGCTGGGGCTTTTGCGCTTTAAGCGGGTGAAGGGGATTACCCAGGTCTCCACGGTGCTGATCTCCTTCTTCCGGGGGGTGCCGCTGGTGATTTTGATCTTCATCCTCTACAGCGCCATGCCCGATGTGCTGACCAAGCTGGGGAAGCTCTACGGCTGGGGCATCGACTTCTACAACATCAACCGCATCGCCTACGCGGTGTTTATCTGCTGCCTGTTCACGGTGGCCATCATGTCGGAGATCTTCCGCTCGGCGCTGGCGGCAGTCCACGCCAACCAGCTGGAGGCCGCCCACTCCGTGGGACTGAGCACCGTCGAGGCCTATGTGCACATCATCATTCCCCAGGCGCTGGTCAGCGCTATTCCCAATTTGGGCAACAACATCATCAACCTCTTTAAGGGCACGGCGCTGGTGTTCTATATGGGCGTGGCGGATATTATGGGCGTGGCCAAGTCCGCCGCCGGCATCAACTACAACTATCTGGAGGCCTATGTGGACGTGTTCCTGGTGTACGTGGTCATCTGCTTTGTGATGCAGAAGCTCTTCGAGCACCTGGAGCGGCGTCTGGGCGTCTATAATGCCCGCTGAGAGGGATCGGGAGGAGTCAGGCTATGATTGAGATCAGGAATGTAAAGAAGGCCTTTGGCGACCATGTGATATTGAAGGGCGTCGATGTGACGGTGCAGAAGGGGGACGTGGTGGTGATTCTGGGGCCCAGCGGCTCCGGCAAGACCACGCTGCTGCGGTGCATCAACTTTCTGGAGAAGGCCGATGAGGGGCAGATGACCATCGGCGATATGAGCGTGGACTTTAAGACCGTGAAGAAGAAGGAGATCCGGGCCATCCGGGAGAAGAGCGGGTTTGTGTTCCAAAACTACTGCCTCTTCAACAACAAGACGGCGCTGGAGAATGTGATGATCGGCCTCACCGTGGGGCGGAAGGTGCCCAAGGAGCAGGCCCGGGAGACGGCGATGAAGATGCTGGACCGGGTGGGCCTCTCGGAGCGCTACGACTTCTATCCCAGCCAGCTCTCCGGCGGGCAGCAGCAGCGGGTGGGCATCGCCCGGGCCATTGCGCTGAATCCGGATGTGGTGCTCTTTGACGAGCCCACCAGCGCGCTGGACCCGGAGCTGATCGGCGAGGTGCTGGAGGTGATGCGGGAGCTGGCGGAGGACGGCATCACCATGATCGTGGTCACGCACGAGATGTCCTTTGCCCGGGATGTGGCCAACCACGTGATCTTTATGGACGGGGGCGTCATCGCCGAGGAGGGAACCCCGGAGGACATCTTTGACCACCCCAAGAATGAGCGCACCAAGCAGTTTCTGAAGCGGATCCTGCGGGAGGATGAGGAGAGGCATCAGCAGGCATGAAAATACGGAGTGTTGAAATCTTTATGCTGGATGGCGGCCGCCCCGGCTGGCGCCCGGTGGTCTGCCGGGTGAACACCGACGAGGGCCTCAGCGGCTACGGCGAGGCGTCCCTGGGGTTTGACAACGGGGCGGCGGGGGCCGTGGGGATGCTCAGGGAGATCGCTCCCATGGTCATCGGCCGGGACCCCATGGCCCACGAGGCCCTCTGGGACCACATGTTCTCCGACTCCTTCTGGGGGCAGGGGGGCGGTGTGGCGGTGCTCAGCGCCGTCAGCGCCATCGACACGGCGCTGTGGGATATCAAGGGCAAGGCCCTAAGTCTGCCCCTCTGCCGGCTCTTGGGCGGTCCCTGCCGCCCCAGGCTCCGGGCCTATGCCAGTCAGCTCCAGTTCGGCTGGGGCACCGAGGGGATGGTCTTTGACCGGGGCTTTCGGAGGGAGGATCTGGCGGAGCACGCCGCCCGGGCCGTGGGCGAGGGGTTTGACGCGGTGAAAATCAACTTCATCACCTATGATGAGACGGGGAACCGGCTGGGCTTCCTCAGAGGGCCCATCCCGCTGAGGATCCAGCGGATGGTGGAGGCGCGGATCGCCGCGGTCCGGGAGGCGGTGGGGGCGGATGTGGACATCCTGCTGGAGAACCACGGCCGCACCGACGCCGTGTCCGCGGCGCAGCTGGCCCGTATCGCGGCGCCCTATGGCATCGCTTTTATGGAGGAACCCAACACGCCGATGCTCCTTCAGACGGCGGAGATGATCCATCGGGAGTGCGCCATCCCCATTGCCGGCGGCGAGCGGATGTATGGCCGGTGGAATTTCCTGAACTTCTTCCAGAAGAATGCCCTCCAGGTGGCCCAGCCGGATATCGGGATTGCCGGGGGGATCACGGAGGTGAAGAAGATCTGCGACATGGCCCACGCCTTTGATGTGACCGTTCAGGCCCACTGCTGCGGCAGTCCCATTATCATCGCCGCCGCGCTGCACCTGGAGGCGGCCATCCCCAACTTTGCCATCCATGAGCACCATGTGACCAACCGCTCGGAGGCGAATATCTCCCTGGGGAAGTACGACTATCAGCCGGTGGACGGGTTCTGCGCGGTGCCGGAGCTGCCGGGGCTGGGGCAGGAGCTGTCGGAGAAGGGGGAGCGCACCGCCCATGTCCATGTGACAGTGGACCGGCCCTGCTGAGGGGCGGAGGCGGAAAGTATACATGCAGGATTCTTGTGAAACACATTGACGATGTCCGCTCTGATCTGGTAAACTATATGTAGTGGAGCGGCAGGAGGAAGTATGGCAGAGATAAAAATTCTTGTGATCAATCCCAACAGTACCGCCGCGGCCACGGAGGGGATTCTGACTGCCGCCCGGGGGTATGCCGCCGGGCACTTTCAGGTGGACGCCTTGGGCAACGCAGACGGTCCCGACTTTATTGACACCGATGAGGATCGAATCGCCGCCGCGCCGGGTATGCGGCGGATTGTGGAGCAGACCGCCGGGCAGTATGACGGCTATGTGGTGGCCTGTCACTGCGATCCCAATGTGCCCGCGCTGCGCCGTCTGACGGACCGGCCTGTGGTGGGGATCGGGGAGGCCTCGATCCGCATGGCGGCGCTTCTGGGCCGTCCCTTCGCGGTGGTGACCACCGGGGAGGCGTCCCTGCCCCACAAGCGCAGGCAGCTGGCGGCTCTGGGGCTGGACGCGGTGCCCTGCCGCCCCGGCGTGGCGATCGAGGGCGCCGGCGAGGCGGAGAACTCCATGTACCTGCGGCTCCTGCGGGGCGCGCAGACCGCCGTGGAGCAGGACGGGGCACAGGTGATTGTCCCCGCCATTACCGGCTTTCCGGGGCTGGACCGTTTTATTGAGGAGCGTCTATGTGTCTCTGTGGTGGACGGGCTGGCCTGCGCGCTGTTTTTGTGCAGGGACCTGTCGGAGTACGCAGAGCAGAAAAAACGTAAAGAGAAAGGCTGATTTCCCATGCACTACGACTTTACCACACTGCCCCGCCGATGGAATACCGGGGCGGAAAAATTCCACAACATGACCCAGAAGGCCCCCGATGTGCCGGAGGGGGTGGTCCCCTTCTCCGTGGCGGACATGGACTTTCTGCCGCCGCCGGAGCTGCTGGAGGGCCTCCATCAGGTGGTGGATGAGACGATTTTCGGCTATATCCTGCCGGGGGACAGCTACTATGACGCCATCTTAGGCTGGATGGACCGACGCCACGGGGTGAAGGTCCGCCGGGACTGGCTGGTTGACGCGGACAATGTGCTGGAGGCCCTGCGCCAGATGATTTTGGCCTACACACAGCCCGGGGACAAGATCCTCACCCTGACGCCCTCCTATCCGCCCTTCCTGTCCATCCCCGTTGACGCGGAGCGGCAGCTCTTGCAGTGCCCCCTGCGGATGGGGGAGGACCGCCGGTATATGATTGACTTTGACCGGCTGGAGGACTTCTGCCGCCGGGAGGATGTGAAGCTCCTGGCCTTCTGCAACCCCCACAACCCGGTGGGGCGGGCCTGGACGGTGGAGGAGCTGACGCAGGTGGCGGATATCTGCCTGAGGCACGGTGTATTTATCGTCTCCGATGAGATCCACTGGGATCTGATTCTGCCGGGGACCACCTTCACCTCCATGGCGCTGCTGCCGGAGAAGTACCTCGCCAACTGCGCGGTGAGCACGGCGGTGAGCAAGACCTTCAACATCGCGGCCCTCCGGGGGGGCACCGTCATTCTTCCCGACGAGGACCGCCGGAGGCGCTACCACGCCCACGACGGCATCTCCGGCCGGGACGTGTTCTCCTACGCGGCCACGGAGATTGTCTACACCCGGTGCGAGGCCTGGCTGGAGGAGCTGATCACCGTCATTGAGGGCAACCGGCGGCTGCTGGCGGACTTCATGGCCCAGCGCCTGCCGGAGGTGGGAGTGACGCCCATGGAGGCCACCTACCTCCAGTGGCTGGACTTCCGCTTTATGGGGCTGGACCCGCAGGAGCTGGAGAACTTTATGGCCTATCAGGCCCGCTGCTTCTTTACCGAGGGCTATAAGTTCGGGGAGGGCGGCGCCGGCTTTGAGCGCTGGAGCCTGGCCTGCCCGGAGCAGGTGCTGCTGGCGGGGCTGGAGCGGATGGAGAAGGCGATTAAGAGCCGGTAGAAGCGGAGTAAAACGATAAAAAAGATTCTGTACAGGAGGCTGTACAGAATCTTTTTTTTGAGACAGAGCGTGTTGGCAGGGGAGAGGCGATGGGCATCCTCAGGACTTCTGGGCCGCCTCGCTGAGGGCGATGGCCAGCTGGTCCGGGCAGGAGGTGGGCTTGAAGCCGCACTTGATGCCCCGCATCTTCTCGATGGCGTCCTCCACCTTCATGCCCTCCACCAGGCGGGAGATGCCCTGGAGGTTGCCGCTGCACCCGCCGACGATGTCCACAGAGCGGATGACGCCGTCCTCGATGTCGAAGGTCATCTGCCGGGAGCAGACACCCTTGGGCTGGTATGTATAGGTCATAGTGTTGACCCTCCTTCTGTCAAAATAGGGGATAGCCCCGCCTACAGTATAGCAGAGCGGGGCGGAAATGTCCAGTGGGGGTTTTCCGGCGGGGGTGCCCAAACGCGCCGTTTTCCCGCGGGGCGCGGCGCCCCCGTTGGCTGGGCCGGTTTAACAGAGCGTTTGCAGGGGGGCACAGTGTCCGCGAGGGGAACGCCGCAGGGCGGCTGCGCTGTGTACGCCCCTGTACTGGAAAGGGCCGCTGCCCGCTATAAATGCCGTTTTAACAGGTCGGAGGATTCCGGTTCATCTTCAATGGCGTCCAATATTTCCCGGTATTCCGCATCGGATAACAATTTGAGCCACAGCCCATAGTGGATCTCCGTAAATCCGGCGTCGAGCATAGTTTCTTGGTTCGGGCTGGAGATATAGAACAGGGCCGGTTTGTTTTCCCCCATGACGCGATAGCTGCCGGTTTGGCAGAGCACGCCTCTGTAATACAGTTTCACTGCCCGTCCTCTCAGTGGGCGTGGCTGAAGATCAGCAGCACGCCTAAGGCGAAGCCCACCACGGAGAAGAGCATGGCCCAGCGGGAGCGCCACTGCTGGTAGGCCTCGGGCAGCAGCTCGAAGAACACCACGTACAGCATGGCGCCGCCGGCCAAGCTCAGGGCGATGGACAGCGCGGCGGGGGCCTGCGTCCCCATATAGTAGCCCAGGACCGCGCCGATTACCGTGGGCAGGCCGCTGAGGCTGGCTACGGCTACGGCGGAGGCGGCCTTGGAGCCGTCGTGGAGCAGGGGGATGGCGATGCTCATCCCCTCGGGGATGTTGTGCAGGGCGATGGTGGCCGCAGCTATGGCGGCGGCGTAGGAGACGCCGTCGGCGGCTACCGTGGTGCCGATGGCCATGCCCACGGGCATGTTGTGCAGGGCCACCGCCGCCGCCAGTACGATGCCGGCGGTGTGCAGGTCGTGGTGGCCGCAGGCGCAGACGTGGGGGTGGTTATGGTCGCTGTGGTGGACGCTCTTATCAATCCAGCAGTTGAGCAGGAACGTGACGGCGAAGCCCAGCAGCAGGCACAGCGGCGCCATCCAGAGGGCCGGGGAGGCCCCCACCGCCTCGGGGACCATGTCCAGGGAGACGATGCAGAGCATCAGGCCGGCGGTGAAGCTGAGGAGCAGGCTGGCGGTCCGGGGGGACTCGTGCCGCAGGAGGACGGCCAGGCCGCCGCCCAGGCCTAAGCCCCCCACGCCGGTGAGGGCGGTGAGCAGGATGGTGAAGAGCAGGGGAGTATTCATGTTGACCTCCAGTGTATAGGGGTAATTTTTTTATTTTACCTTAGGGCGGGGGATTTGTCAAATCGGACAGTCACCGGTTGGCGGGTGACTGTCCGATAAACGGCCGTTGATCTGTTTATGATAATTCCAATCTCATGTAAATAACTTCTTGAAATCCCGCTGATCGGGAATGAAAGCCTTTGGGGTTTCTGCCGTATTCGACAAACCCGGCTTTTTTATATAGGGATAACGCTCTTTCATTGCCGGCAACCACATTCAGCTCGAGTTGGACATATCCCGCGGCCTTTGCGCATTCGATACACGCTGCGGTCAATGCCTGTCCAATTCCCAGTCCCCAGAATTCTTTGGCGACGCTGATACCCAACTCGGCACGATGCCGTATCTTATATGGTCTCCCCACTGCCTCCATCCCGGCGGTTCCCACCACTGCGTGATCGACTACGGCGAGGATTTCGATTTCATGTTCGCTTTCAGACTTCTCTTTTAGGAATTGGCTTTCCTGCCTGACATCAAAGCAGTTTTCGTCTGGATAGGTGAGCAAAAAATCGGTTTCTCCATGCGTTAAATTGAAGTTGTCAAGGACGGCTTGCCCGTCGCATTCCGTGCCATTTCTCAGGCGGCATTCCATACCGTTTTTTAATATGATCACTTTGTCGTATTTCATCGCTGATCCCTCACAAATGGCGGTTTGTCGGGCCGATTATAACACAGGAGTCCTGATATAGCAATTGCTATATCAATGGGCTTTTGCAGAACCTGCCGGAATTATGCCCTGGCGGCGCTTTTCTGAAAGGGGGGCTTGTGATTCTACCCTTGCATTTTCCGCCATTCTTTGGTATGATAGCCCCATCTCTGTCCCCGCAGCACCTTGTTTCCAAAACCAATCTACCATAAACCTTTGGGGCAGAAAAAAGGAGTAATCACACCATGGAGAGAGAAAAGTTTTCCTCCCGCCTGGGCTTCATCCTGATCTCCGCGGGATGTGCCATCGGGCTGGGCAATGTTTGGCGCTTCCCCTATATCGTGGGCAAGTACGGCGGGGCCGCCTTTGTGCTGGTATACCTGCTCTTCCTCGCCATTATGGGACTGCCCATTATGGTGATGGAGTTCGCCGTGGGACGGGCCAGCCGGAAGTCCGCCGCCCTCAGCTTCAATGTGCTGGAGCCAAAGGGATCCAGGTGGCACTGGTACCGCTATGGCGCTATGGCCGGCAACTACCTTTTGATGATGTTCTACACCACCGTGGGCGGCTGGATGCTGATTTACACCTGCAAGATGTTTATGGGCGAGTTCCAGGGGCTGGACGCCGCCGGCGTCAACGGCGTGTTCGGGGAGATGCTCTCCCAGCCGGTGACGCTGACCGCCTGGATGCTGGTGGTGACGCTGCTGGGCTTTGGCATCTGCTCCTTGGGGCTTCAGAAGGGGGTGGAGCGGATCACCAAGTGGATGATGACCTGCCTGCTGCTTCTGATGCTGGTGCTGACGGTGCGCAGCGTCACGCTGGAGGGGGCCGCGGAGGGGCTCCGCTTCTATCTGGTGCCCAATTTCCACAACCTGATCTATGACGGCGAGGGGAACATGATCCTCGGCGCCGCGATCTATGACGCCATGAGCCAAGCCTTCTTCACCCTGAGCTTGGGGATCGGGGCCCTGGCCATCTTTGGCAGCTATATTGACAGGGACCGCTCCCTCGCCGGGGAGGCCCTCAGCGTCAGCCTGCTGGACACCTTTGTGGCGCTGGTGGCGGGGCTGATCATCTTCCCCGCCTGCTTCGCCTTCGACGTGAACCCCGGGGAGGGGGTGGGGCTGGTGTTTCTCACCCTGCCCAACGTCTTTAACCAGATGCCCTTGGGGAATCTCTGGGGCGGGCTGTTCTTCCTCTTTATGTCCTTTGCGGCGCTGTCCACCATTATTGCCGTGTTTGAGAACATCATCGCCTTCGCCATGGACATGGGCTGGACGAGGAAAAAGGCCATCGCCGTCAACGGCGCGGCGCTGATTGTGCTGTCCATGCCCTGCATTCTGGGCTTTAACCTCTGGAGCGGCTTTACCACGCCGGTGGGGGATATTCAGGGGCTGGAGGACTTTATTGTCTCCAACAACCTGCTGCCCCTGGGGTCCCTGGTGTACCTGCTGTTCTGCGTGTCCAGGGGCGGCTGGGGCTGGGACGCCTTTTTGGCGGAGGCCGACGCGGGCAAGGGGCTCGGGTTTCCCAGGTGGTCCCGGTTCTATGTCACCTGGATTCTGCCGGTGATCGTGCTGGTGATCTTCGCCGTGGGCTACCGGCAGAAGCTGGGGATCAACCTGCTGCCGGTGGCGGCGGTGCTCATCGGCGCGGCCTATGGCCGGGGGCTGTACCGCTATCGGGCCGGGCAGAAGAAGTAGGGAAAATTGTTGTGTAAATTTTGGAACTATGCTATACTGGCGAGCGTCAAATTAACAGGGGGCTGACGCCCTCGGAGGCTGGAGCAATATCTATTGGCACGGCTTCCTATTCTAACGCACAGAAGAGGGTCTGATCATGATGGCGACAAGACGAAGAAGACGGAGAAGAAACCGGACGCCGCTGTTCCTGCTGCTGCTGTTGCTGCTGACCGGGATGGTGCTCCTCCTGATCAGCTGCGGCGACAGGGACGGTGAGGGCCTGGACGGTGACGGGGAGCCGACGCAGGGCGACGCGGCGGACCCCGGCGATACGGAGGGGGAGGGTGACATCCAGGAGCCGGAGGAGCCGGAGCCGGACCCCTATGAGGGCTACACCATCCGCACCATGACCGAGCAGGACATGGGGAGCGGCGAGCAGATTTTAGTGAGCAACGCCGTGCCCTACACCTTCCCTGAGGGGGCGGCGGAGGAGCTGGTGGTGGTGATCCACGAGAAGAACAACAGCTATATGTCAAAGGACTATGAGACCTCCCTGCTGCCTGTCACCGTGTCCCACCTCAACGATATGATGAAGGACTACACGGACCAGGGCGGGGCGGTGAACATCATGGTGGTCTCCGGTCACCGGACCTATGACTTCCAGCAGAAGGTCTTTGACAGCAGCGCTGCCCGGAACGGTCTGGAGCACGCCCAGCGCTTTGTGGCCCAGCCCGGCGGCAGCGAGCACCACACCGGCTACGCGCTGGACCTTTGGAACACCACGGTGGGCGACTACTTTGAGGGCGTGGGTGAGTGCAAGTGGATCACCGACAACTGCCACAAGTACGGCTTCATCCTCCGCTACAGCGAGGAGAAGGAGACGTTTACCAAGATCGGTCCCGAGAGCTGGCACTTCCGGTATATCGGTGTGCCCCACTCCTATCTCGTGGTGGAGAAGGGCTTCTGCTATGAGGAGTATATCGACTACCTGAAGGAGTTCCCCTTCCTGGAGGACCACCTGTTTACCACTGTGGACGGGGTGGAGTACGAGATCTACTACGTGGAGGGGCTGGAGGTCCCGGTGCCGGAGGAGGGGGAGTATACCGTCTCCGGCAACAACCTGGACGGCTTTATTGTGACCGTGACCAAGACCACCTCCGTGGGTGAGCCGCCTCAGGTGCCGGCGGCCTAGGCGGAGAGAGATTAAAATAAGAGGCAGGCGGGAAATCCCCGCCTGCCTCTTATTTGCCGTCTTGGCCGCTGCGGAGCTCGTGGAGGATGAAGGCTCCCATCACGGCGATGGCGGTCACCGCTCCGGCGCTGTGCCAGTGCAGAAGCCCGCCTATGAAAATATCCCCCAAGAAGCCCGCCAATAAGGTGAGCAAAAGGATAGAGATCAAGCGCATGGTGCTGGCCTCCCATCGGATTTGTTTTCGTGTATCGTGACTCAGCGCAGTACCGGCCCCTGGCCGGCGCCGGCGGCGCAGGGGAAGCGGGGGGCGGTCAGGGCGAAGCCGAAGGTCCGGCGGTCCACGATGCCCACGGTCTCCTCGCTGTCGTACAGCGCCAGCAGGAAGGCGGCCATCTCCTCTACGGTGTGGTATTTTTCAAACCGCTGGTCGTAGTCGTACCCCGCGTCTCCGGTGGCCGCCTGGCCGAAGCCGGTCTTTGTCACCGAGGGGGCCAGTACCTTGGCCCGCAGCTGGGCCCCGGAGGCTTTCAGCTCCTGGGACAGGCCCTCGGTGAAGGCGCTGACGTAGAACTTGGTGGCGCAGTAGACCACCGCGTTTGGCACGATGGTGTACCCCCCGGCGGAGGAGATGTTGATGAGCTGGGCCCCCGGGCAGTCCCGGTAGTCCCGGGCGAAGAGGGCGGAGAGGACGGTCAGGGCGGAGGCGTTCAGCTGGAGCATGGCCTCGTACTTTCCGGGGTCCCCTTGGGACACCGCTCCGTAGTCCCCGAAGCCGGCGCTGTTGATCCAGAGGCGCAGGGGGTAGGCGCTGGCCGCCTCGTAGAACCGATAGACCTCCTCCGGCTGGGACAGGTCCGCGGTCAGGATCACCACGTCCGCCTCGGGATACAGCGCGCCGATCTCCTCCCGCAGGCGCGCGAGCCCCTCCTCCCGGCGGGCGCAGACGATCAGGTGGTGGCCCCGGCCGGCGAAGGCCAGCGCCGCCGCCCGGCCGATGCCGGAGCTGGCCCCGGTGATGACAGTGTATGTTTTCTCCATGGGAAAGCCTCCTTGTGTTTTGGTTGGGAACAGTGTACAATGTAGAGTATACTCGATGTCAAGGGGGAGGGCGAAAAAATGTTCTGTTCCATCGGGAAATTTTCTGAGCTGACGGGGCTTAGTGTCCACACCCTGCGCTACTATGAGCAGGAGGGACTTCTGTCCCCGGCACGCAGTCAGGCCAACCGGCGGGTGTATACGGAGCGGGACGCGGCTTGGGCGGCCTTTATCCGCCGGCTGAAGGAGACCGGGATGCCCCTGCGGGAGATTCGCCGCTTCGCCCAGCTCCGTGCCCAGGGGGAGGCCACAACATCGGCGCGGCTGGCTATGCTCATCGACCATCAGGCGCGGCTGAGCGGGCAGATTGTCCAATTGCAGGAGCATCAAAGGGCGCTGGAGGGGAAGATGGATTGGTATCGAAAGGCGCTGGAGGAGAGTGGGGAGAGCTGATGGAAAAGCCGCCGGTGTGCAATGGGGCACGCCGGCGGTTTTTACCGCTCTCCTGTCAGGCACAGCTCCGCCAAGTGGTAGGGGAGCTCCATCACCACAGCGGGGCACCGCGCGTACAGTCCCACGGCCTCCTGGAGCCGCGACTGATACGCCGCCGTCTCCCCGGCCTCTTGGGCCGCCGCCGCCAAGCACAGCAGCGCCAGCACCCGCTTGCGCTCCCGGAGTACGGGGGGCAGGGTGTCCACCTCCTGAAGCAGGACCTCGCCGCCGCATTTGCCTGTCAGAAACCGGGCGGCGGCAGACTCCCGCGACTCAAGGGACTGCCGCCGCAGCCGGGCGTTCAGCAGCTTCTTGGCCTCCCGCTTCGCCGCCCTGTCCTCCAGCAGTACCGCCGCGCACCAGAGCAGGAGGGGGGCCTCCGTCCGGGAGCTGTCCTGATAGAACGCTTTGGTCCCCTCCGCCAGCGCCGACAGGGCCTCCGCCCCCTGTCCCAAGGCCAGATAGGCGATGCCCAAAGCAATAAAGGACGCGGAGGAGCTTCGATCCCGCGCACCGCTCCGGTCCTTCTCGATCTGCCGCCGGCAGAAGGCCGCCGCCGCCTCGTACCGCCCCGCTCCCAGGAGGGCGATGGCGTAATTCCCCGGCATCAAATCCGCCAGCTCCGCCCGCTCCGCGCGGAGATGGGCGCTCTCCTCGTACAGCGTACAGAACGCCTCGTACTGCTTCTCCTCAATCAGCGCAAACGCACCCATGATGCTCACTCCTCCAGCAAACTCAGCTCTACCAGCAGATTCTCTGTCTCGCCGCTTAGCCGCCTGTCCGCCTCTGAGAAGCGGCGGCCCTGGAGCAGCAGCTCCTCATAGGCGCACTGGTCATAGGGAAAGTACTCGTCGTGGTAGGGGCCGCCGTCAAAGGGCTTTTTCCGGCTCCTCCGCAGGGCCAGCAGCTGTTTTAGCCGCTCCGGCTGTTCCTCGGCGCGCAGGAAGGCGGGATAGTCCTTTAGGATGTAGTGCTTCCGCCGCTCCTGATTGAGCCGAAAGGCCTCCTGGCCCCAGCTCTCCCACAGCGCCGCCGCGCCGTCATCCCCGAAGAGCAGGGCCATCATCCGCATATTCATGGCCTTCAGCAGGTCGCTGATCTGCACCCGCCGCCCATAGGCGGGCTGTACGCAGCTCTCCCGCTCCAGCCCCAGCGCCTCCCCCATCAAGAGGTAGTGCTCATACAGGGACAAAAGCCCCTCCCGCTGGGCCTTGGCGGCAAAGGCGGACAGATGGACCGCCCTTCCCCCCGGCGTCTTGGACTGCCGCATTTTCGCCAAAACCTCCGCGCTTTGTTGATCTAAATTCCCCATATTTTCACGCTAACTCCTCATTCCTTATTTCAACCCAACTCCAGTGCCTCCCGCAGGACATCCGTAACCGCTCCCTCGAACAGCGGCGCGGCGTGGCCGTGGAGGGTCTCCAAGGCGCCGGCGGCCAGCATGGGGGAGAGCTCTCCGCCCATGGAGAGGTCCAGGTCCAGCACGAATTTCACCTCGTTGTCCTGCACCGCTCCGGGCTGGGTGGATTTCACCAGGCCCGGTCCGGCGTGGACCTTGGCCTGGCAGCTGCTGTCCAGACGGAGGCCGAAGTTTACCTTGGACTGCACCAGCCGCTCCTCCGGCACGTCCTCCTCCGCCAGCGGGCCCAAATAGGGCGGGGCGAACAGCTCCCGCCAGGGGGTGCCCTCCAGTCCCAAGTCCCGGCGGGAGAACAGGTTCACGTACCGGAGGCCGATCCGCTGGAAGAAGGCGGGCTGGTAGAGGCGGATGAACTGGGCCAGGGGCAGGTCCAGCGTCCCGCCGAAGCTCTCCCAGCCGTCGTAGGACAGGGTGGACAGGGAGATGAACTCGCTGGTGAGGTTCAGCTTCCAGCGGCTGTCGGCGGAGAGGAAGTGGTAGTTGACCACCGGCGGGGACGGGACCAGCTGGGGCACGCCGTTGACCACCGCCGTCCTGGGGGGCGGGTTGTCCATTTTCCGGGCGTACCGGGGGAAGGCGTGGCGGATGGCCTCCTGAAAGGCCGCCGGCTCGTTGGCGGCGATGGAGAGAATGGTGGGGAAGCGGAGCTGGCAGATCACCTCCCGCAGGGCGCTGCGGGCGTAGTGCTGCCGGGGACGGTCAGAAAACAGCATGGCAGGTCCTCCCAATATTGGTATCTTGATACCTATATTGTAGACCTGCCATGCCTATTTTACAAGTAGAACTTGTGACATCCGATGGTGATGTAGTGCTCCCGGTTCTCGTTGATCCAGATCCCCTCGGAGAGGGCCGGCGCGTAGAAGAACATACTCTCTCCGGCGGCCCGGACCCCGCTGAGGACCAGCTGGGCGGCTAAGACGCTCTGGGCGGTGGGCTCCCAGTACACCGCGCCGTTGGCCACCGGCTCGAACTGAATGCCGCCGGCCTCGTCGAAGATCACGTCGGTGATGGTGTCTGGAAAGTCGGGACAGGCCACCCGGTTGAGCACCACCGTCCCCACAGCCAGCTGTCCCAGCAGGGGCTCCCCCTGGCTCTCGGCGCTGATGATCCGGCAGAGCCAGTAGAAGTCCTCCTCGCTGACCTCCGCCGGCCGCCGGCTGAGGGCGATAGGGCGCTCCGGCCCCTGCCAGCGGACGTCGAAGCCCAGCAGGCGCCCCACCTCCCGGAGGGGCACGTACACGCTGCCGCCCTTGAGGTAGGCTCCGCCTACGGTGTAGACCGCGTCCTCCACCAGAAGCGCGGACCCGTCAGTGGGCACGTACAGGGAGAAGTGCTCCCCCTCCGCCGACGCGGCCTCCGCCTCCTCATCCCAGAAGAGCGTCCAGCCCCCCGCGGCCTCCGACAGCTCCCGCAGAGGTATGTAGGCGGTCCCCTCCCGGATCTCCGTCCGGGAGGACACGATCTCCCCCTCCAGCTCCACCTCCGCCGCCTGCGCGCGCCCGGTGAGCATCAGCACCATGAGCAGCGCCAGCAGGCAGACAAGGTCCCTTCATTTCATGACGACCCCTCCATTCCGGTTTTTGATGCCTCCAGTATACCGGAAGGGAGAGAGCGGCACAAGCTGTAAATCCTGCCAGAAAAGAGGTTGGTTTTCTAAATTCCTAACTCCTAATTCCTCATTTTTTAATTCGCCCATCCGAACGCCCGCTTCACCGCCTGCTCCCAGCCGAGGAGCTTCTCCCGCCGCTCCGCCTCGTCGATGGCGGGGAGGAAGGTCCGTTCCATGGAGCAGTTTCGCACCACGTCCTCCCTGCTCTCCCAGAAGCCCACGGCCAGTCCCGCCAGGTAGGCGGCGCCTAAGGCGGTGGTCTCCACGCAGGCGGGGCGGTGAACCGGCGCGTCGATGATGTCCGCCTGGAGCTGCATGAGGAGGTTGTTGGCGCTGGCCCCGCCGTCCACCTGCAAAGCGGAGAGGGAGAGGCCGCTGTCGCGGCGCATGGCCTCCAGCACGTCGCGGACCTGATAGGCGATGGACTCCAGGGTGGCCCGGATGATGTGGTTCTTGTTCACCCCACGGGTGAGGCCCACGATGACCCCCCGGGCGTACTGGTCCCAGTGGGGGGCGCCTAAGCCGGTGAAGGCGGGGACCACGTAGCAGCCGTTGGTGTCGCGGACCTTTCCGGCGTGGTACTCGGTGTCGGCGGCGGAGTCCACCAGCCTCAGCTCGTCCCGCAGCCACTGGATGGCGGCTCCGGCCACGAAGATGGAGCCCTCCAGGGCGTAGTTCACCCCGCCGTCGATGCCCCAGGCCACCGTGGTCACCAGGCCGCTGCGGGAGAAGACCGGCTTCTCCCCGGTGTTCATCAGGAGGAAGCAGCCGGTGCCGTAGGTGTTTTTCGCCTGTCCCCGCTCGAAGCAGGCCTGGCCGAAGAGGGCCGCCTGCTGGTCCCCGGCGGCTCCGGCAATGGGGATGGGCCGGCCGAAGAACACCGGGTCCGTCTCGGCGTACACGGCGCTGCTGGGCACCGGGGTGGGGAGGAGGCTCCTGGGGATATTCAGCTCCTGGAGGATGTCCTCGTCCCACTGGAGGGTGTTGATGTTGAAGAGCATGGTGCGGGAGGCGTTGGAGTAGTCGGTGACGTGGACGCGTCCGCCGGTGAGCTTCCAGATGAGATAGGTCTCAACCGTGCCGAAGCACAGCTCCCCCCGGTCCGCCCGCCGGCGGACGCCGGGGACGTTGTCCAAAATCCACTGGAGCTTGGTGGCGGAGAAGTAGGCGTCGATAACGAGGCCCGTCTTTTCCCGGAAGAGCTCGGTGAGGCCCCTGGCCTTCAGCGCGTCGCAGGTCTCGCTGGTGCGGCGGCACTGCCAGACGATGGCGGGGCACACCGGCTCGCCGGTGGAGCGGTCCCAGACCAGGGTGGTCTCCCGCTGGTTGGTGATGCCGATGGCGGCGATGTCCTCCGCCGCGGCACCGGCCTTGCTCATGGCCTCCACCGCCACGCCCAGGACGGTGGCCCAGATCTCGTTGGCGTCGTGCTCCACCCAGCCGGGCCTGGGGAAGAGCTGGGTGAACTCCTTCTGGGCGGAAGCGCAGGGGTTCCCCTGCCGGTCAAAGAGGATGCAGCGGTTGCTGGTGGTGCCCGCGTCCAGCGCCATCACGTATCGTTTCATGGGGGTGCCTCCTGTTTCTTTCTGTAAAGTGGTGCCTCTTATCTGGCATTATAACAGAATCGGGGGGCACTGGCTACGTCCTTTTGACAAAAAAGACGGCGGCGGGAGAAAATATCGTATAGGGACATTCTGTCGGGACATAGGAATAGGGGGTGAGGTGATGCAACATGTTTACAACCGCTATGGTGCTGCTGCGCAGCAGCCTTTTCCTGACGCTCCACCTGACCGGCGGGCTCAACTCCTTTCCCAAGCCCCTGACGGCGGAGGAGGAGCGGGAGTATCTCAGCCGCTACGCCCAGGGGGATATTGAGGCGCGGAATGTCCTGATCGAGCGAAACCTCCGTCTGGTGGCGCACATTATAAAGAAGGGGTGAAGCGAAAGGAGGAACTTTGCCGGTCAAAAACGGCCCGGTAGGGGCCGCCGGATTTCAGGTGGATGTTCAGATGCAGCACCTCTTTGGTGCTGCTCTTTTGGACGATGATATGGTCCAAAATCGTGGTGACTATGGCGGAGCTGATTCCCTCCTGGCGGGTCAGCTCCTGTTCCAGTGCCATGCGGATTTTCTCAAATTGCGCCGGGGTCTGTCTGCCCTTTGCCGCTTCCGCTTGGAGTGCTGACTGCTTTTCCTCCAGCGCCCGGATCTGCTCGTTGAAGCCGTCGTTGCGCTGTTTGAATTCCGCCGTGGAGATGGCGCCCTCTATGCTCATCTCTAACAGGCGGTCTTTTTTGGCGTGAAGGGCGGACAGGTTCTCCTTAATGCGGCGGAGGTCTTGGGAGTAGTCGTGCTCGTCAGGGACGGACTGGAGAATGGTCAAGACCGCGTCGATAACGGCCTGTTTGTTCGGGGTCAGATGGTGGAAGAGGCGGGCCATGATCTGGTCCAGCTCAGCGGTGTGGAGCTGGGGCGCGGAGCAGCCCGCCCGGCCCCGCTCCCGGTAGACGCGGCACTGCCAGACCTCCCTATTACCCGCCTTGCTCTTCAGCACTTGGCGGTGGAAGCTGGCGCCGTGCTCCTCGCAGATGATCTTGCCGCTGTAGGGGTAGCGGTTGTGGAAGGCCGCGGCGCTCTGGTGGGACATCATCTGCTGGCTCCGCCGCCTGTACAGGGCGTTGGCCCGGTCCCACAGCTCCTCCGGCACGATGGCCGGGATGGAGGGGTCGGGGTACATGGTCCACTGGCTCTCATCTAAAAGGACCTTTCGCTTGCTGCGGTAGTCCACGGTCTGGCTCTTGCCCGCGCAGTACCAGCCCTTGTACTTGGGGTTGCAGAGGATGTGGCGGATGGTCAGCACGTTGAAGGCGCTGCCCCGCCGGCTGGTGACGCCCTCGTCAAGAAGCGTCTGGGAGATGCGGCGGATGCCCATCTGCCGGTTGGCGTAGAGGTCGAAGATCCGGCGCACCACCTGGGCCTCCGCCTCGTTGACGGTGAGGACGCAGTTTTTTTTGTCGTAGCCCCACAGCGTGTCACTGCCCAGTACGCGGCCGTTTTTGATGGCCTGGCGGAAACCGAACTTCAACCGCTCAGAGAGCTTGCGCACCTCGTCCTGGGCTACGCCGGCCATGACCACCAGGCGAAACTCGCTGTCCGTGTCCAAGGTGTTGATGTTGTCGTTCTGGAAGAGCACGCCTACGCCGTGGTCCAGCAGCTCTTGGGTGTACTGGATGCTGTCTAAGGTGGAGCGGGAGAAGCGGGAGATCTCCTTGGTGATGATGAAATCGAAGCGCCCCGCCTTGGCGTCCCGGATCATTCGCAGGAAGCTGTCCCGCCGCTTGGTGGTGGTACCGGACAGACCCTCATCTATGTATCCTGGTATAAAGGTCCAGCTGGGCCGGCTCTGGATCAGCTCGGTGTAGTACTGCACCTGATTCTCCAAGCTGTTGAGCTGTTCATCCTTGTCGGTGGAGACGCGGGCGTAGAAGGTCACCCGCAGGGGCAGGTCGAAGATGGTTCTGCCGCTGCGGAGCTCGCTGCGGAGCTGGAGTATGTTCATGGCGGATCGCCTCCCTCTGTCAGGTCCGCGGGATACTGGAAAAGGGGCGGCAGGTCCGCCGCGGAGCGGGCCAGATTTACCGCCGCGGAGTGGGCGGCCTCGGATATGAGGCCAAGGGATCGGATGTGGTCCAGCAGAAGGCAGATCAGCTCCCGCTCACTCTCCATGTGGCATCACCTCAGTCCATGGATATGTGCCGGGGGCGAAAAAATGCCGGCGGGGGGCGGTAAAAAAAGAGGCCCCTTCGAGAGGAGCCCTTGTGCGGCTGTTCTCGAGGGGGTCTGTTGTCTTGCGGCTGTGTCCAAGGAGGAGGGGGGACCGCGTCTTCGGCGGGGCGTCTCACATCCGCTTTTTGTCCCCGGAGGCCGGACCTGTGAGGAGGGAGCCGTCCTCCCCAAAGCGGGAGCCATGGCAGGGGCAGTCCCAGCTGTGCTCGGCGGCGTTGTACTTCAGGGCGCAGCCCATGTGGGGACAGCGGGGGACGGTGGGCGTCAGGAGACCCAAAAGGGACTCTAAAATGTTTGCCGCCAGCTGGGGGCGGAGAATCCCTCGGGAGGGGGAGAAAACCGGCGTATAGGGGTTGTCGCGGCCCAAAATGAGATCTGTCAGAAGGCCGGCGGCCACAAGGGAGGAGGTCATGCCCCACTTGTTGAAGCCCGCGGCCACGTAGAGCCCGGCGGTGCCCCTGGAGTAGAGGCCCACGTAGGGGACGCCGTCCAGCGTCATGCAGTCCTGGGTGGCCCAGCGGGCTGTCTCCTGGGCCTTGGGGTAGTGGCGCCGGGTGAAACGCTCCAGCTCTGACCAGCCGCCGCCTCTCTTGCCGGTCCGGTGGCTGCCGCCGCCTATGAGCAGGTGCTCCCCGCAGTTTCGGAAGGACAGGCCCGTCTGGTCCTCGTCCAAGTACATGCCGTGGACATCCGGGGCGTCCTTTAGGGCCAGCACATAGGAGCGGTGCTGGTACAGCTTGAGGAAATAACAGCCGTGCTTGTTCAGCAGCGGGAAGTGGGTGGCGGCGATGATCCTGTCCGCCGAGATCTTTCCGCCGCTGGTGGAGGCCCAGCCGGGGCCCAACTCCAGGACCTTGGTATGCTCGAAGATCCGCAGTCCCTTGGCAATGGCGGCCATGAATTTGAGGGGGTGGAACTGGGCCTGGTGCGGGAATTTGACGGCGCCCGCCGTGGGGAAGGGGAGGGGGAGGCTCTCCACAAATTCCGCGGCGAAGCCCAGACGGCCCAGGGCAGCAAGCTCTTGCTCCAGCCGCTTCCCGCTGTCCACGGAGTAGACGAAGGCGTCCCGCTCCTCAAAGTCGCAGTCGATGTCCCGGCACAGGGCGCGGTACTCCGCCAGCGCCGCTTGGTTGGCGCTGAGATAGAGCTTGGCCCGCTGGCTGCCAAGCCTTTGGAGCAGTGAGGCGTAGATCAGGCCGTGCTGGGCGGTGATCTTTGCCGTGGTGTTCCTGGTGACGCCGCTGCCGATACGGTTTGCCTCCACCAAGGCGCAGTCCACGCCGGCTTGGGACAGCTTATAGGCGCATAAAAGTCCGGCCATACCGCCGCCGATAATCAGTACATCGGTTTTCAGGTCTGACCGGAGAGGGGGAAATGGGGGGAGCTGTGCCGTTTGCAGCCATATGGAGTCCATCCTATCACCTCGTGGGGATTAGGATGGCTGCTATCGGGTGAAATTATACCGGAGGGAGATGATCTGAGGGGATTCGGCAAAATCGACAGTCTTACGATATTGGGAAGCGGAGCAGATGCTCCAGCAGGGCCTGGCATCCGGAAAGCACGTCCTGGTAGGTGGTGTCGAAGTCGCCGGTGTACCAAGGGTCGGCTACGTCGCCGGGGCGGTCGGTGAAGTCCAGCAGCAGGTGGAGCTTGCCGGCATCGTCGCCGCCGCAGATCCGGCGCATATTCCGCAGGTTGGCCTGGTCCATCCCCACCAGGAGGTCGTACTGGGTATAGTCCCGGTGCTCCAGCCGGCGGGAGGTTTTGCCCGCGCAGCCGATGCCGTGCTCTGCCAGCTTTCGGCGGGCGGGGGGATAGACCGGATTGCCGAGCTCCTCGGTGCTGGTGGCGGCGGACTCGATGTGGAATTGGTGGGATAGTCCCGCTTTTTTTACGATGTCCTTCATTATGAATTCGGCCATGGGACTGCGGCAGATGTTGCCGTGGCAGACGAATAGGATTTTTGTCATATCCTGAAACCTCTTGAATGGATTGATATTCCGGGCGCCGCGGGTGTTTTGCGGTGGTTTCTTTCACGTCTATGCTCCTTTCTGTGAAAAGAGCTTTGGCACGATATAATGGTATTATACCATAGCCGAGGTTCAATTTCCATATCAATCTGACCGCTTTATTTGGACTTTTCGTAAACGGCAACGCTTAAATCGACGACAGATTATCCAAAACTGCTCAAACTGCTGACGCCTGGTTAAGATTTTCACGCCGAGAATGGTGCGGATGAGCTTGTTTTCCAGACAGCTTTTCTTATACTCGTCCAAGCGGGCACAGGTTTTGCGCGCAAAACCGCTTTCCGCAGAGAAAAAATCAAAGAAAAATTTTCGGGCCGCAGGAAACGACAAAAACCGCCCGGCAGGTCACAGACCCACCGGGCGGTTTGCACTGTATAGTTTGCTATATCTATACTATACAGTATAACTTCGTAGCCGCAATTCCCCCAGGCGGGGAACTGGCTTTTTTGATAACGGTACTCTCAATTTCTCACGGCGAAATATCCACATAGCGGCTGCCTCCCAAAGCCGCTAAAATCACAGCGGCGGCACTTTTTACCAAAGTACCGCCGCCATATGGAATCAATATAAAGCCAATGTGGAACCTGTGTGAAATGGGAATTTTTTTACTCCCTCGGTGTGACTACAATGCCGTCCGCATTGTCCGGGTCGCGGAAACTGTAGGTAAAGCCGTCAGGTAAAGTTACATTGTCGGAATTGTCCTCAGTGTCCAGGCCCGGTTCGGCGTCGATTGCAATGTCTGTATCATCAATTTCCACGGAGTTCCCCAAATTTGTGTCCTGATCGTTGCCGTCTTTCTGATCGGTACAGCCGGTGAACAGCGAGAAGCAGGCCAGCATACACACCAAGATAATAGCAATTTTATTTACCACATTTCCCTCTCTTTCAAATGTCCCCGTTTGATTTCCAGCACCACATCCGACTGCTTTGCCACCTTGCGGTCGTGGGTCACGACCACCACGCACTTACCGAACGTATGGGCGCTCTCTTTCAAAATCGCCGTGATTTCCTCGGCGGTGTCGGCGTCCAAGTTCCCGGTCGGCTCGTCTGCCAGAATGGCCGGGGCATCGGAGGCCAGCGCCCGCGCAATCGCTACCCGCTGCTGCTGTCCGCCGGACAGTTTCAGCACGTTCCGCCGTGTTTCGTCCTTTGTAAGCCCCAGCCGTTCCAGAATGGGGGCGGCGTCCAGCTTGGCGGTGAGCCGCACATTTTCAATGGGGGTCATGTAGTCGATCAGGTTGTAGCTCTGAAAGATCAGCGAGATATGGTTCCTGCGGTGGTGTTCCAGGCCCTTTGCCGTAATGTCCACGCCGTCAAACAGGACGCTGCCCTGTGTCGGCACATCCAGCCCGCCCAGCAGGGACAGCAGCGTGGTCTTGCCAGACCCGGACGGGCCGAGGATGGCGTACAGCTTCCCGGTTTCCAGTGACCCGCTGACGTTCTGCAAAACTGCCTTGCCTTTTTCGTAGGCGTAAGAAACATTTTTTAATTCCAGTGTTGGCATGATCGTACCTCCTTTAGCTCATTTTTGACAGGATTTCACGGGGTTTCAGTCGCATGACCGTGATGGAGGATGTGCTGACAGCCACAATGATAATAGCAAGGCCAATCAGATAGAGCTGGGCGAGGTTGTCCAGCCCAACGGACACCTGAATGCCGTTTTCCGTGGGCAGGGGCTTTTGAATGAGGTTGTCCGCCCCCACATCAACCGCAGCAGCGGCAGATACAACGTCGTTATCGTCCTCCGGTTCCGTCTGCATACTCTGCTCCAACAGATGGTTGCCGATCTGCCCCGCTATGGCGTTGCTGGTGAAGTAGGACAGGCCAAAGGCGAGGACGGCAATCAGCAGCACTTCTATCAGGTATTGACCGATGATGGCTGATTTTTGGATACCCACGGACAGGAATACGCCGATTTCGTGAATACGGGTCTTTGTCCAAAGGGTCAGGATCAAGGCCAGAATAATGGCGCTGACAACGATAATCACCACCAGCAGGGTCACGACCAATTCATTCAGCGCAGCCAGCGGAGCGGCGGCGTTTTCGTAGGTTTCATTGTCCACCTCCACGGTAAAGGCTTTCCAATCAATACCCGGCAGGGCCTTGACATCGGCTACCACCCGCGCCATGTCTTGCGGGTCGTCTATGGTGACGTGCAGTGCGGAAAAGCCGTAGTTGATTTCTCCGCCGTCAAATTCTTTCGAGGACTGTAAATCCACAAACACCCGGTTCTGGATTTTGTCGTAGGTGGTGACAGTTTCACCAAACTGCTCCACCGCATGAGGGGTAAACAGTCCAATAATTTGTATCCTGATTTCCAGCCCGGTAAAGCCCTGATCT
>JAAWSV010000027.1 GCA_022801715.1 Oscillospiraceae bacterium | reverse complement strand
TACTTGCGGATGCGGTCGAAAATGGACTGTTCCATGATTGGGCAACGGCCAAAACGCAGTGAGGAAGAGCTATTCCAGTGTATGTTACCCGGCTGGGGGCTCCAGCTCCCTGGGCACCCGCATGGGCATCACCGCCTCCCAGATCCGGCAGGACCTGAGCTGCTTCGGCGAGTTCGGCCAGCAGGGCTACGGCTACAATGTAAAGGAGCTGCGCGCGGAGATCGGCCAGATCCTGGGCGTCAACAACGCCCACAGCATCATCATCATCGGCGTGGGCAACCTGGGCCACGCCCTGATGCAGAACTTCCCCTTTGCCGACATCGGCTTCTCCCTGGACGCCGCCTTCGACGTCTCCCCCGCCATGATCGGCACAACGGTCAACGGCGTGGACGTGCGCAGCCTGGACGAGCTGGACGGCTACTGTGCCGGCCACCTGCCCGACGTGGCCATCCTCACGGTCCCCCGCTCCGCCGCCCAGTCCACGGTGGACCGCCTGGTGGGCCTGGGCATCCGCGGCTTCTGGAACTTCACCAACAAGGAGGTCACCAGCGACCGCCCCGACGTCCAGGTGGAGAGCGTCCACTTTGCCGACAGCCTCCTCACTCTGAGCTACCGCATCACAAAGCGGTAAACGCACCTGTCCCTCCCCGCCGCCGCCCACGCAAAGAACGCTCCTATCAAAAATCTGCTGGTCCTTTTGAAAGAACTCCCGCCGAAAACGCACCAAGGGGCCGCAGGCGCATACAATGAACTGAGACCGAGATCTTCGGCCATTCATCTTTAGGAGGTTCGCATATGTGTAACAACGGCTTCTTTGGCGGTGGGAACTGCTGCTGGCTCATCATTCTGCTCATCATCCTGTTCTGCTGCTGCGGCGACAACAACTGCGGCAGCAGCTGCGGCACTACCTGCGGCTGCAGCTGCAACTGCAACCCCTGCAACTGCAATCCCTGCAACCCCTGCAATCCCACCCCCTGCTGCTAAAAGCACATAACAGAGACGGCGCCCCCATCGGGGGCGCCGTTTTTGCCTGCCAAAAAGCCGAAAGGCCTCTTGACAAGCGGGAGCGCAGGAGATACTATATATTTACAAGACGCTATTTTCATCCCACAACATATAGTATCAGAAACCAACCTGAGACAGGAGGACCCCGCCATGGCAGCTGCGATAGAGAGAATGAGGAAACGGGACGGGCGCGTGGTGCGCTTCGACCCGGAGAAGATCGCCCTGGCGATCAACAAGGCCTTCATCGCCACCTACAAGCCAGACCAGGAGGAGACCGCCCGGAAGCTGTCGGAGGAGGTGGTGGCCCTCTTGGAGGTGGAGGGCGCGGAGGTCCCCGACGTGGAGCACGTGCAGGACATTGTGGAGCGTGTGCTCATGGACAGCGGCTACGTCCAGACCGCCAAGGCCTACATCCTCTACCGGAACGAGCGCAGCCGGGCCCGTGAGATGAACTCCCGGCTGATGAAGGTCTACGAGGATATCACCTTCTCCGAGTCCGCGGAGAGCGACGTAAAGCGGGAGAACGCCAACATCAACGCCGACACCGCCATGGGCTCCATGCTGAAATACGGCAGCGAGGGGGCCAAGCAGTTCTACCAGATGTTCGTTTTGAAGCCCGAGCACGCCAAGGCCCACCGGGAGGGGGACATCCACATCCACGACCTCGATTTCTACACCCTCACCACCACCTGCTGCCAGATCGACATCAAGAAGCTCTTCGACGGCGGCTTCTCCACCGGCCACGGCCACCTCCGGGAGCCCAACGACATCGTCTCCTACTCCGCCTTGGCCTGTATTGCCATCCAGTCCAACCAGAACGACCAGCACGGGGGCCAGTCCATCGTCAACTTTGACTACGGCATGGCCGGCGGCGTGGCCAGAACCTTTGAGAGGCGGTACACCCAGAATTTAGCCAAGTGCCTCACGCTGCTGCTGGACCTGCCGGAGGACCCGGAGCCGGCGCTGAAGCAGCTGCGGGAGACCATCCTCCGCAGCACCGGCCTCCGCCCCCGCCTGGGGGACAGCGGGGCCTACCAGGCCCAGGAGCTCGCCGCCCTCCGGGAGCGGTACGAGGAGGCCTACTGCCTGGAGAAGGCCCAGCGCCGTGCCCTGGAGTACGCCCAGCGGGAGACCGACCGGGCCACCTATCAGGCCATGGAGGCCTTCATCCACAACCTGAACACCATGCACTCCCGTGCCGGCGCCCAGACCCCCTTCTCCTCCATCAACTACGGGATGGACACCTCGGCGGAGGGCCGCATGGTCATGCGGAACCTGCTCCTGGCCACCGAGGCGGGCCTGGGCAGCGGGGAGACCCCCATCTTCCCCATCCAGATCTTCCGTGTGAAGGACGGCGTGAACTTCAACCCCGGGGAGCCCAACTATGATCTGTTCCAGCTGGCCTGCCGGTGCAGCGCCAAGCGCCTCTTCCCCAACTTCGCCTTTATCGACGCCCCCTTCAACCTCCAGTACTACGACCCCCAGCGCCCGGAGACGGAGATTGCCTACATGGGCTGCCGCACCCGGGTGATCAGCAACGTCCACGATCCCAGCCGCCAGCAGTGCAACGGCCGGGGAAACCTGAGCTTCACCTCCATCAACCTCCCCCGCATCGCCATCAAGGCCAAGGGCGACGTGGAGGCCTTCTTCGACGAGCTGGAGCGGAAGATGGATCTGTGCATCGACCAGCTCCTCCACCGCCTGCACATCCAGAGCCAGAAGAAGGTGTACAACTACCCCTTCCTCATGGGCCAGGGCGTCTGGCTGGACAGCGACAAGCTCCAGTGGAACGACGAGGTGGCCGAGGTCCTGAGGCACGGCACCCTCTCCGTGGGCTTCATCGGCCTGGCGGAGACCTTGGTGGCCCTCACCGGAGAGCACCACGGCCAGAGCCAGCGGAGCCAGCGATTGGGCCTGGAGATCGTGGCCCGCATGCGGGCCCGGATGGACGAGGAGTGCACCAAGACCGGCCTGAACTTCTCCCTTCTGGCCACCCCGGCGGAGGGCCTCAGCGGACGCTTCGTGGCCATCGACCGCCGGCGCTTCGGCGCCATCCCCGGCGTCACCGACCGGGAGTTTTACACCAACAGCTTCCACATCCCGGTGTACTTCCCCATCTCCGCCGGCGACAAGATCAAACTGGAGGCCCCCTACCACGCCCTCACCAACGCCGGCCACATCAGCTACATCGAGATGGACGGCGACCCGCTGAAGAACCTCGCCGCCTTCGAGAAGGTGATCCGCTGTATGAAGGAGTCGGGCATTGGCTACGGCAGCGTGAACCACCCGGTGGACCGGGACCCGGTCTGCGGCTACACCGGCGTCATTGACGACGAGTGCCCCGGCTGCGGCCGCCGGGAGGACGACGGCGGTCCCCCCATCCAGCGCATCCGCCGCATCACCGGCTACCTGGTGGGCACCATGGACCGCTGGAACGACGCCAAAACCGCCGAGGAGAAGGAGAGAGTAAAGCACTCCACTTAAAATCCGCAGAAAGGTCTGCACGGATCATGTACACGGAAAAAGCTCGCGAAGAACTCATCGAAGCCCTCACAAAAGCCGCCAAAGCGGCGTTTCTCTCCCTGCAAGAAACCACCAAAGAGCATTTTTATTTCTACACCTTCATCTTCGACGAGGGCCTGCACCCATACATTTCCGCATGGTCTTACGAGGCCTTGGAAAAATCCATACTGGCGCGGCAGCTCTCTGACGAGGAGAAGCTCTGGTGGAAATGGGACAGCGCGGATTCCCCCTACGCGGTCTACGGATATGACGAATTTTTCGGTGAAACAGGCGAATTACTGGACAAAAGAGCCGCCGCCCTATCAGACGACGACCTCTACGGAACCGAGTGGACTCTGCGGATGGACGCCATGGAGGAGGCCATGAAACGCCTCGATCACGCAGGCCTTTTCGGCGCCGGAAAAGAGCGCGAACAGGTTGTCATCAACGTGGAGCAGGCGCCGCCCGACGGAGACGGCTCGGAGTACAGCCGGGCACTGCGTCTCAACCCGCCCTCCGCCCTGCTGTCCGAATATTTGGAAACATGTGAGTGAGCATCCGCCCAAAACTCTGGAGGACCCCCCATGGAAACTCTATACGCCCGCGCACTCCTCTGCGCCACAGGTCTCGCCCCGGAGGAGGCCTACGCCTCCTGTCTCCACGCCCAATTCCTCGCCCACCCCGACGACAATCTGCTCCTCTCCTTGGAGTGCACCACCGACCCCTACGCCGCCGCCTGCTCCCTGCAAAGCCATTTCACCTGCCGCCCCTTGGACCGCATCCGTTTCGGCCGTTCCCTCATGTCCGCCCTCCGCCCCGCCTACGCCGCCGCCTCCGACCTCCAGCACTTCACCGACCATCTCTATATCCTCTGGAGCTGCCTCCCCGCCCAGATCTCCCAAGAGCAGCCCTTCTGGGCCCTCAGCTATGCCGGCGAACCCCTCTCATGGGGCGACGAGGCCCAGACCCGCCAGCTCTGCGAGACCATGCTCCACCACTACGACCCCACATAGAAGGAGGCCCCCATGCGCATCTGCGGTCTCATCCAGGACTCCATTGTGGACGGCCCCGGCCTCCGCTTCGTCTGCTTCGTCCAGGGCTGTCCCCACCGCTGTCCCGGCTGCCACAACCCCTCCTCCCACGACCCCGGCGGCGGCCAGGAACTCCCGGTGGAGGAAATCGCCCGCCAGCTCCTATCCAACCCCCTCACCGACGGCCTCACCCTCTCCGGCGGCGAGCCCTTCGCCCAGCCGGAGCCCTGCCTCCAGCTGGCCCAACTCGCCCACGCCCACCGCCTCACCGTCTGGACCTACACCGGCTATACCCTTGACCACCTCCTCGCCCAGGGCACCTCCGCCCAGCTCGCCCTCCTCCGCGAGACCGACGTCCTGGTGGACGGCCCCTTTCTCCAGAGCCAGCGCACCCTGTCCCTCCCCTTCCGCGGCAGCGCCAACCAGCGCCTGATCCAAGTCCCCGCCACTCTCCAGTCCGGTACCACCGTCCTGTGGGAAGAAAAATGTTAAATACCCTTGACATTTTTCGTTCATGAGTGTATACTCCAAAATGTAAAGCACGTTTAACATTCTATCCCACACTGGAGGTACACACCCATGAAAAAAATGGACGAAATGGACCGCAATATCCATCTCCGCTCTGAGGAGTGGGGCTACCGCGCCGCCATGCTGGCCTTAGCCGTCTGGACCTTCTGCAACTGCTATCAGACCCTATCCCACGGCCTCCCCTACCACCCTCTCCCCGGCCTGATTCTGTGCCTCGCCGCCTCCGTCCAGGGCTTCACCCAGATAGCCCTCAAGCAGCGCATGACCTCCGGCGACGAGGAGTACCGCGCGCCCAACCGCCTCCTGCAAACCCTCCTCACCGCTGTTTTCCTCACGGCCGCCATCCTACTTTTAGGAACCTTCTTCATCCTGTACGCCTGAAATTGTATGAAAAACACCATCAAACAACTCCGTAAAGCCGCCGGTCTCCGCCAGGAGGACTTGGCCAACGCCTTAGGCGTCACCCGACAAACCATCATCGCCATCGAAAACGAAAAATACGCCCCCTCCTTAGCCTTAGCCATAAAACTGGCCAAACTCTTAGGCCGCCCCATAGAAGAAATCTTCACCTTGGAGGAATAGCCCCATTTGTTATCCCCATTCCCAACTCAAAAGCCGGAGGTACCCTCATGCCCGCCCAACTCATCAAAAAAGACGCCGTCAAAGAAGTCCGCGCCCGCCTGAAAACCCTCCTCGCCCCCTACGGCTTCCGCCCCCTCCCCCGCCAGTCCAACCGCTTCCTCCGCCCCCGGGACCTCTTCCTCGACGAGATCTGGCTGGACACCTATGGCACCCACCTGCGCGCAGAGGCCCAAGTCTACTGCCGCTGCGCCCCCTTCGCCCCCCTCCACCTGGACTACGGCCGCCTCTGGCGCTCGGTGAAGGATCAGATCAACGGCCACCTCTTCTGGGAGTGCGAAATCCCCGACCAGGGCCCCTATTACTACGACTTGGACCACTTCGAGACCATCTGGCAGAACACGGCCCACGCCATCCCCCACGCCCTCCTCCCCAACATGGAGGCCCTGACCATGGACCGCCTGTTTCTCCTCCTCACCGAGAACACCTGCTGTGAGCAGGACTTCTTCCGCCCTCGGAGCCTGATCTTCCTCAAGTCCAGCGGCTGGCCGGGCGTCCCCGAGTCCGCCGTCTACGGCACAGCCAAATGGCGCTTGGGCCAGTACGAGGAGGGCCTCCCCTACCTCCTCCACGCCCAGCCCATCTACCAAAAGGACGTGGCCGCCCACGCCGGGGACATAAACCGCGTCCAGTCCGGCCGCGCCGCCGCCTTAGGCGTGTTGGACGACCTCCTCGCCCTCTGGACCAACCGCCAGGAGGGCTGGGAGACCGCCATCCAGTCCCGCATCGACCAAGTATCCGAACACTGGCAGGACTACCTCATATAGCCGGAGGCCGTCATGGAGACCATCTTCTACTGTACCCCCGCCGACCTCCTATCGCTGTTTCAGGAGATCGAGCGCACTATCCCCCTGACCTACGCCCCCCGCTTTGGAAACCTCCCCCGGATCAAAGCCATCGACAGCCCCCTCCGGGCCCTCCTCCCCTCCTGTCACGCTCTCCCCGCCTTCGGCCAAGCCTTCCGCGACACGCCGCCCTTCGACGTCTATACCCCCGATGACCCCTCCCTTGCCCTCTGCGCCCCCTGTCTCCTGCGCTTCAGCGGCCCGCCGGCTGTTCTCGACGACCCCCGCGTCCTCTGTGAGGGTTCATGGTTCCTTTCCCCGGAGAGCCGTGAAAACACGCCCCGCACCCTCTATAAAGCCATCCGGCGCGCCTTCACCAGACGCTTCATCAAATCCGGCTTCTGCTGCCTCTCCCCCGCTGTCTATGAAAAGCGGACAGACTACCTGTTCATCCAGCGGGACCACAGCGATCTCGCTCCCGCTTGGCAGTTCGGCCCGGAGGACCGGCACGTCCCCACGGACATCGACACTTGGTACCGTTCCCGTGGCGAACAGCGGGAGCGATACCAGCGCCCCCCGGAAAAGCTCCGCTTTTTCGCCGCGGCGGAGGATCTTCTCTCCCTCCTCAGCAATCTGGAGGCCGACGCCCCCCTGATCTATACGGAGATCTCCCGCGGGGAAAGGGGCCGCTCCTATGAAACCTGCTTTGACACAGCGGGCACATGGATAGACGCCAATCTATCTGCCCCCCGGAACTTGTACCTCCTCCGCCCCGACCATCGCACGGCGCTGCACCTACAGATTGGCGGCCTGTGGCGCGCCTCTGGAGATATCGCCGTTTTCAGCGAGGCCGCCGCAATCCCCAATGTCTACGGCGACACCCTCTACAGGGACTTCGCCGCCCGAATCAAATCCTGCTTCCGTGAGATCAGCCAGCCCCGCTTTGGCCCCTTCTACCTGAGTCCCCGCCTCTTTTCTGAAAATCGGGATTTGCTTTTGAGTCTTTGTGACCCCTACTTCCGCCTCTCCCCCGCCGGCCAGCTCACCCAGCTCTGGCGCAAGGAGTGGGAGGCCCTGCTCGCCCGGCAGGATTAGAAAAGAGCTCGCCCAGTATAGCTGAGGGCAGCCCTTTCAAAGCCAAAGAGGCCGCCCCATCTGGGACGGCCTCTTTGGCATCTTACTCACTATAGGGCTTGTCCGTCTCAATAAACATCCCCTGCTCCTTACTCCAGCCCACATAGAAATTCAGAGCCTTCCCCAAATCCCGGAGCTTAAAGTAGTTGGAGCCGCCAATCTTATACACCTGCGCGTCAATCTTCTCCCCATCCACATAGATGCTGTCGTTGCTGACCGCGGCCGTCTGACTGCCGCCGGCAGCCGCCCCGGCCAAATCCCCCGCCTGCTTGTTGTACCCCTGCCCGGTGGTAGCGGTAGCGGACTTGGTAGTATTGTCATACCCCACAGCAAACTGCTTCTCCGTCCCACTCAGCAGCGCCGCCACATCCCGGATCTTAAAATAGTTGCTGCCATCAATCTTATACACCGTAGGCTCGGCAGCCTTCCCATCCACCGTCAGCCTGTCATTGGTAGGCGCAGCCACAGCGGTACCGGAGGGCTGGGCAGTAGTGCCTGTGCTGCTGTAGTGGATATTGGCCTTGGTCAGGGCCTCGTTGTGCTCACCCACCTGGATGGCCTTCCACTGCGCCTCCGTTCCGCCGTAGTAGACGTCGGTCAGAGCGGTATTGTAAAACGCGCACTCCCCGATGCTGGTGACGCTGGCGGGGATGGTCACCTTGGTCAGCGCGGTGCACCGTCCAAAGACCCAGCCGTCTAAACGGGCGACACCGGGAAGCATGACCGCCTCCGTCAAACCGGTGCAGTAAATAAACGCGCCATATCCGATGTCGGCGACCGTGGAGGAGATCGTCACTTTGCGCAATGCGGCGCAGTTCAGAAACGCACGGTTGCCAAGGCCGGTGACGCCGGTGGGGATCGTCAGCTCCGTCATGGTCCGCAGCACGTGAGGCGGGTATTGCCAAGCGACGGAGGGTACGCCTGTTCCGGTTTCCTTGTCCCCCTTGACCCGGTTCCGAATCGCATCCGTATAGCAGGTTTTCCAGACATCCTGAGACGGCGCATAGAATCTGTCCCCGATGAGATGTATGTCAAAATCTTCGCCCCATTTATTGCTCAGCGCGTCCATAAAGTGGAGGAATTCATGCACATACAGGCTTGGTGGGAAATTTTTTTCTGTGACACGCAGCGTATTCTGACAGTACTCCCGATTTCTCAGATTGATGCACGAGTGGCCGGTGCCATTCTCAAAAGCGGCGCCAGTCAGACCCAAATAGGTGGTGGGGGTGTTCAGACTGACAACGCAGAACACGTGGTCGTACTTGTCCAAGTCCACCCGTCCCTTCAAAAGCGGCGCCGCCGCCTTTGCCGAGAGCCACGATCCGCCGCTGTAGTCCGCCAACTCCGTGACAGACGCATCAATCTCCACCACGTCCACATGGGCGCGCATGACGCCGACCTCACTCATGAACTCTTCAAATTGCTGGGCATTTTCCCGGATGAAGTCGATTTCCTCTTGGGTCATGGCATACTTTGCGTGCATGGCCTTGCCCTCCTTGTCCTTGCCATCGGCGTCCACGTTTTTGAAGATGGCGAACAGGAAGTACCAGTCGGGCGGATCATTCTCCGCGGCCAGCGCCGTGGCGGGCAGCAGACTCAAGCACAGCGCCAGAGCCAGCGCGAGGGATAGCAGTTTTCTACGCATCTTGTTCTCTCCTTTGTTTTTAATCGGGGTTTTCTCTCCCTGTCTCAATGGTTCAGCCCTTGGGGGCGGGACCTCCCGGCCCCCGCGGGCATTCCCCATCAAGACAACAAAAGCGGCGCAGGGGTATAAAGCCCTACACCGCCGAAGCTACGCACACGTCCACCTGATTTCCCCATTGATTATTGCCGGGGAAACCGCTATAATGGACCTCGGGCGCAGATAATATCTGCTGTGTGGGACTTGCCTTAACGGGGTCTCCTGCATAGGGGCGTGGGGGGATTGCGGCCCTCCACGTCCTGCCTTTTTGCTTCTGCTGTCTTGCAAACACATCTTACACTATTTCGACCCCATACGCAAGCGTTTTTTGTACGATTAAACAGAAATCCATTTTACCCCCACCGTTCCATTCTCTCCTCCCACTCACCCCCGCGCCTACCCCCCGTAGGGCCCGATGTCCTCATCGGGCCATTTTTTCGTCCCGCTCGCCCCCGCGCCGCCTAACTCCTAACCGCCCAAAACACCCCGCAAGCCGCCAAATTAAACCCCGTGTGGAGCAGCGCCACCCCCAGCGGCGTCACGATGGCGGCCTGTCCCCACACCAGCAGCCAAACCGGCAGGCACACCGCCGTCCCCACTAGATTAAACCCCAAGTGGGCCAGCGCCACCGCCCGGGCCTCCCGCCCCCCGGCCAGGGAGGCCAAAAGGGCCGTGGCGCAGGTGCCGATATTCTGTCCCATGAGAATAGGCCCCACCGCCCCGCCGCGCAGCTGTCCTGCGGCGCAGAGGGCCTGTAAAATTCCAATCGCCGCCCCGGAGGACTGGAGCACCGCCGTAGTCGCCGCCCCCAGCGCCACCCCCCGAAGGGGGCTCTCCGCCAGCAGCAGTACCTCCCGCAGAGCGCCGCTCTCCCCCAGCCCGCCGGCGGCGGAGGTCATGGCCTCCATCCCGGTGAGAAGCAGGCAGAGCCCCGCCGGCCCCTTCCACCCCTTGAGCAGATAGATCAGCACCGCTGCCAGCAGCCCCGCCGGCAGAAGGACCGCCAGCCCCGGCAGGGACAGCCCCGCCCATACCAGCCAGGCCGTCGCCGTGCTCCCCACGTTGGCCCCCATAATCACCGGGAAGCTCTCCGCTAAGGGACGCCCCAAGGTCCCCAGCAGCACCGTCACCGCCGAGGAGGACTGCACCGCCGCCGTAGCCAGCAGCCCCGTAACAAATCCCCGCCGGGGACTCCCCAGCAGCTGCCGGATCAGAAAGCGGCTGCACCGCCCCTCCAGGCTCTCCCCCAGAAGACCGGTACCTAAAAGAAAGAGGGCCACCCCCGCCGTCAATTTCAGCATTTCCACCAAAGCCCCGTCCCCCTCTTCGCCGTTGCCTTTTCGTATGCAACAAAGTATGTCCAAAGAGGGGAAATATGCCCATTTTTACGCAAAAATCACAAAAAAATCCCGATCCAAAACCGTCCTCAAAACCCCCGTCATTTTGACGAATCCCCTGTCTCCGCCCCCACGCTCACCCTCGCCGCTGCTACAGCACAACCCGCACCGGCGCCCGAATCACCATACTCTCCGGCGTCACGCGGCAGTCATAGGCCATAACCTGAACCCCTTGCGCCGCAGCCTCCCGAAGGGCCTGTCCGAAGGCGGGATGGGTGGCGTCATTGGGCCGAAAGCAGGATACATTTTCCATCTGCACCACAAAAAACACCGTCGCCCCAAACCCGGCCTCCACCGCCCGCCGGAGCCCCTTGAGATGCTTCACCCCCCGCTCCGTAGGAGCATCCGGAAACCGCACCTCCCCCTCCTCCTCCAGCGTCACTCCCTTCACCTCCACAAACCGAACTTTTCCCTTCATTTCAAGGCGAAAATCGAAGCGGGAGTCCTCAAAAACCACCTCAGGCCGCAGCTTCTCCGGCACGGCACCCAAGCCTCCGGCGGCGGCCCACTCGCCAAAAACCCGGTTGGGCGCGGCGGCATCCATGTTGATCAGCCGCGTCCCCTTCTCCACGGCCACAAGGTCATATCGCGTCTTTCGCAGCGGATTCTCCGCCTCCGAGAGATACACCGCCGCCCCCGGCACCAGCAGCTCCCGGCACCGCCCCGTATTCTTCACATGGCAGACCTCCACCCGTCCCTCCGTCTCCACATGGGCGATAAACCGGTTGGGCCGGGATAGAAACCGCCCCTTCACCACCCTCTCATACTGCATTTTAAGCGCCTCCCTCCGCCGCCGAAAGCGGCCGTTTTCTCTGCATAAACATACACGCCGGCCTTTTGGCGGGCATGATACAGGCCGGCTTATTCCCTACAGCGCACAAATTTGTACATTTTACTTACAAAATGGCATCCCTTCCCTTTTTTCCCAATAGCAGGAGAAAATGGGGGAAAATGGGCCTGTATGTCTGATCATTTCGTATTTTACCACATCCCCGCCCCCGCCGTAAAGTCCGCGACAAAAACATGGGGAAAAACAGGAATGGCTATTGAATTATTCGATCCACTTTGATATAATAGCACCATATTTGCGCCGGTGGAACCCTTCGGGTTTTCACCGGCTGACAGCGGGGTGTTTCCGGGATTCTCCGGGGCCCGCCCCGCTGAATTACCAGTAGAAGGAGGAAACGCTATGAATTTAGGGTTCGTCGTCCTGATGGGCATCGGCACCGTCTTTTTCGGTCTGATCTGCCTGATCGTCCTCAGCTACATCATGAGCGCGATCTGCCGCAGCACCGAGAAGCAGGCGGAGGCAGCCCCCGCCACGGTCTCCGCCGCGCCGGCCGCCATCCCCAACCGTCAGGCCATGATCGCCGCCATCGCCGCCGCCATCGCGGAGGAAGAGGGCACCGATGTCACGGGCATCCGCATTCTGTCTGTCAAACAACTGTAATAATAAGCAAAGGAGAGGTATGAAATCATGAAGAAGTACAAGGTCAATGTGAACGGCACCGCTTACGAGGTGGCCATTGAGCTGATGGACGGCGCCGCCCCTGCCGCGGCCCCCGCTGCTGCTCCCGCCCCCGCCGCCGCGGCTCCCGCCGGCGGTGAGAAGGTCTGCGCCCCCATGCCCGGCACCATCTTGGACGTGAAGGTGGCCAACGGCGCCGCCGTGAAGAAGGGCGACATCCTCTTCATCTTAGAGGCCATGAAGATGGAGAACGAGATCATGGCCCCCTGCAACGGGACTGTGGCCAGCCTCAGCGCCAGCAAGGGCGCGGCTGTGGAATCCGGCGCTCTGCTGTGCGTGATCGCTTGATCGCGTCTGTAGGAGGGTAAATACATATGGAAGCTATTATGAGTTTTGTGCAGGACACAGGCTTCTATCAGATTGCCAGCGGAAACTGGCAGGCTTTGGCGATGCTGGTCATCTCCTTCATCCTGCTGTATCTGGCTATCGTAAAGAAGTTTGAGCCCCTGCTGCTGGTCCCCATCGCCTTTGGTATGCTGATGACCAACCTGCCCGGGGCGGGTATGTACCATGAGCTGCTCTTCGCCGGCGGCCACGTGAACTGGGGCATCTTCGGCGGCGGTGAGATCACCGTGGAGTTCCTGGACCACCTGGCCAACGACCTGAAGGTGGCCGAGAACGTGCTGGCCCCTTGGTATCAGGCGGTGCAGACGGCAACAGAGCCGGTCACCATCACGCTGGGCCTCCTTGACGTGCTGTACCTCGGCGTCAAGCTGGGCATCTACCCCTGCCTCATCTTCATGGGTGTGGGCGCCATGACCGACTTCGGCCCCCTGATCGCCAACCCCAAGAGCCTGCTCTTAGGTGCTGCCGCCCAAGTCGGCATTTTCATGACCTTCGTGGGCTGCAAGCTCTCCGGGTTTTTCAACGATGCCCAAGCCAGCTCCATCGGCATCATCGGCGGCGCGGACGGCCCCACCGCCATCTTCGTCACCAGCAAGCTGGCCCCGGAGCTGCTGGGCCCCATCGCCGTGGCGGCCTACAGCTACATGGCCTTGGTGCCCGTGATCCAGCCCCCCATCATGCGCCTGCTCACCTCTGAGAAGGAGCGGAAGATCGTCATGCGCCCCCTGCGGGAGGTCAGCAAGCGTGAGAAGATCATCTTCCCCATCGTGGTCACCGTGTTCGTGGCCATGCTGGTTCCCTCCGCCGGTCCCCTGATCGCCTGCCTGATGTTAGGTAACCTCTTCAAGGAGTGCGGCGTGGTGGATCGTCTCAGCAAGACCGCCCAGAACGAGCTGATGAACATTGTCACCATCTTCTTGGGCATCTCCGTGGGCGCCACTGCCACCGGCACCACCTTCCTCTCCCTGCAGACCCTGCTCATTATGTGCATGGGCGTGGTGGCCTTCGGCTTCGGCACCGCCGGCGGCGTACTGCTGGCCAAGCTGATGAACCTGTTCCTCAAGGAGAAGATCAATCCCCTCATCGGCTCCGCCGGTGTGTCCGCTGTGCCTATGGCCGCCCGTGTGTCCCAGGTGGAGGGCCAGAAGGCCAACCCCTCCAACTTCCTCCTGATGCACGCCATGGGCCCCAACGTGGCCGGCGTCATCGGCTCCGCGATTGCGGCGGGGGTACTTATGGCATTATTTGGATAATGCCATTCGATTGAAATCTGCGGATTTCAATCGAGGATTTTATCTACGGGAGGCTTTTTTTCGGGAAGCGCCGGGGGCGATTCCCGAAAAAAGGTCCAAACCGAGCGCGGTTTGCATAGTGTTTTTCCGAGGACGCGGTCCCCGGAAAAACGATTTCAATTTGTTTGCGCCCGGAGGGCGCAAACTCTGCGAGGCTTTGCGCTTCGCGCAGTATGCTGTGAGGCTGCTGTTTTGCTGAAACTTACCTTTGAAAGGAGGAGTTTTTATGGAAACTATGGAATTTCTGTCCAAAAAGCCCCTGCTGATTACCGATACCATTCTTCGTGACGCCCACCAGTCTCAGGCGGCTACACGTATGACCATCGAGGATATGCTCCCCGCCTGTGAGGTGCTGGATTCTATCGGGTACTACTCTCTGGAGTGCTGGGGCGGCGCCACCTTCGATGTGTGCATGCGCTTCCTCAACGAGGACCCCTGGGAGCGGCTGCGCACCCTGCGCAAAGCCCTGCCCAATACCAAGCTGCAGATGCTCTTCCGCGGCCAGAATATCTTGGGCTACAAGCACTACGCCGACGACGTGGTGGACGCCTTCTGCCGCAAGTCCATTGAGAACGGCATCGACATCATCCGCATCTTCGACGCTTTGAACGACGTGCGGAACCTGGAGCAGGCCATCAAGTCCACCAAGAAGTACGGCGGCATGGTGGAGGCCACCCTCTCCTACACCATCTCCCCCATCCACAGCGAGGACTACTTCGTGAAGATGGCCAAGGAGCTGGAGCAGATGGGCGCCGACACCCTCTGCATCAAGGACATGGCCAACCTGCTGCTGCCCATGGACGCCTACTCTCTGGTGAAGCGGCTGAAGCAGAGTGTCAAGATGCCCATCCACCTCCACACCCACAACACCACCGGCACCGGCGACATGGTGTACCTCATGGCGGCCTACGCCGGCGTGGACATCGTGGACACCGCCCTGAGCCCCTTGGCCAACGGCACCGCCCAGCCCGCCACCGAGTCTCTGGTGGCCACCCTGCAGGGCACCGTCCGGGACACCGGGCTGGACCTCACCAAGATGAGTGACGCCGCCGTCCACTTCCGCAAGGTGGCCAAGCGTCTGAAGGACGCCGGATCCCTCGATCCCAAGGTGCTGAACGTGGACACCAACACCCTGCTCTATCAGGTGCCCGGCGGTATGCTCTCTAACCTGATCAGCCAGCTGAAGCAGGCGGGCAAGGAGGATAAGTACTATGACGTGCTGGCGGAGATCCCCCGCGTCCGCGAGGACTACGGCTTCCCCCCGCTGGTGACGCCCTCCAGCCAGATCGTGGGCACCCAGGCCGTGATGAACATCATCATGGGCGAGCGGTACAAGACCTTCACCAAGGAGTCCCGTGCGGTGCTGAGAGGCGAGTACGGCGCCCTCCCCGGCAAGGTCAACGAGGAGGTCCGGGCCAAGGCCGGCATCAAGCCGGAGGAGGTCATCACCTGCCGTCCCGCCGACCAGCTGGAGCCGGAGCTGGAGAAGTACAAGAATGAGTTCAAGGACATCGCCAAGAGTGAGGAGGACGTGCTCAGTCTGGCCCTCTTCCCCCAGGTGGCACCCAAGTTCCTGGCTTGGCGCGACGGTCCCCATGACGCCCCCGCCGCCCCCGCGGCATCGGCCCCCAAGGCCGCAGCCGATCCCAACGCGGTGCGGGAGATCTATGTAGACGACAAGTCCATCTAAGGAAAAAGGTGAGCGCCTATCGGCGCTCACCTTTTTCCTTAGATGTATCCCTTTCCTCTCAGAACGGGCTTCCGGCGGTCTCCTTATCCCTCATAGCCCACAAAGGCATACTCCTCGGACACGTTGTAGAGGACGTAGAAGGGCAGCTCCTCGGGCATGTCACCGTAGATAAAGGCCATAAGCCAGAACCCAATCTCCTCCGACAGGCTGTCCATTCGGGTGCCGGGGAGGTAGATCAGTACCTCATCGGCGTTCTCCAGGCCGTAGGGCGCGGAGGCGACCCAGCGGATGCCGTCCTCGTAGTACATCTCCCCCTCGGTGTCCTCGACGGTGAGGGATTCCAAGCGCATGGTGTAGGTGTACTCGTCCACCTTCTCCGGCCGGGAGAACCAGCCGCTGAAATTGCAGTAGTACACCGTACCGTTGGGGTAGAGGGCCTCGTCCAAGACCCCCATGTCGCTGTCGTGGTAGGAGCCGCTGAAGCTGCCGTCCTCCGAGAGCTCTATATCCGTGCTCCAAGCCCCCGCGCCGCTGGAAAAGCTGAAATAAGCGGGCATATAGGCAAAGAGGGACGCTCCCTCAGCGTCCTCCCCTGCCGCGGGAAGGCTGTCAGCGGGCGGCTGATCATCCCCGGCGGGCTCGCCGCCGTCGGCGGGGGCAGAGGGCAGCTGATTGGTGGAGGCCGGGGGCTGGAGGATGCTGTCGTCCTCCAGTACGGTGACGCCCTGCATGATCCTCCCGTTGCCGCAGGCGGTAAGGAGGAGCAGGGTCAAAAGAAGCAGGATACTGACAAAGGATCGTTTCATAGGCGGGCACCTCTCTATCACGGTTTTCCCCCGTATTTTACTGCGGAGGGGGGCGGTTGTCAACTCCTCTACCGCCGCTCCGCGGGGTAGGCGGTCAGGTCTGTGACACGGCCCTCCCGGATGGCGGCGGACAGGGCCTCCGCCTCCTCCCGGCTCTGGCAGAAGAGCTGGACATACCGCCGCCTGCCGGCGTGGGCGTAGCGGAAATTGACGTTGTGCGCCCCGGTGGCCGGGTTCCGGGAGGGAAAGACCAGAGAGGCTTGGACGGTGCGGCGGTTCCCGTCCAAGAGCACGGTGACTTTCGGCATAGGGACACCTCCTTTTTCCCGATCATACCACACACGGCGGCGCCGCGCAAGACAGATCGGGCTTTTCATGGGGCGGAAGCTGTGTTATAATAGGCGCAAATGCACGCGGGGGCGGATGCTTCCGCCCCCGCATGGTACCCTCATTTTACCGCCGCACAATTGGGAAGGAGGCCCTATGAGATACCCCTACCTGCTCTTCGACGCGGACAACACCCTCTTCGACTTCGACGCCGCCCAGCGCATCGCCCACCAGACGGTCTGCGCGCGCGCAAATCTGCCCTTCACCGAGGAGAACTACGCCCTCTACCACCGCTGCAACGCCGCACTGTGGCGGGACTACGACAGGGGACTCTGCACCAAGGAATTTCTGCTGGTGGAGCGGTTTCGCCGCTACCTAAAGGCCTCCGGGGAGACGGGGGACCCGGAGCGGATGTGCGCCGACCACATCGACGCCTTGGGCAGCTCCGCCATCCTCCTCCCCGGTGCGCTGGAGCTGTGCCAGCGCCTCCACGCCGCCGGGCACCGGCTCTACCTCATCACCAACGCCGTGGCCGCCGTCCAGAGCCGGCGATTTGCCGCCTCGGCCCTGGTCCCCTACTTCGAGGAGGTGTTCATCTCCGACACTGTGGGCTGCGGCAAGCCCCAGAAGGCCTACTTTGACTACATCTTTCAGACCATCCCCGGCCTGCGGCCGGACAAATGCTTGGTCATCGGCGACTCCCTCTCCAGCGACATCCAGGGGGCCAACAACGCCGGCCTCCCCTGCTGCTGGTACAACCCCAAGGGAGCGGAGAGACCGGCAGACCTGCGCATCGACTACGAGGCGCGGACGCTGGAGGAGATTTTGCCGATTGCCGGGCAGTAGGGGAAACGCTTTGGGCTGAGATAGGAGTTAGGAGTACTCTTTTTATCGGCACCATTCAAATCATCCAGCTCCGCTGGACACATCCACTCCTCACTCGTCAAAGCCTCACCGCAATCCGCCGCAGCATCGCCGCGCTGAGAGCTAAAATCACCGCCACCGCCGCCGCCACGATGGCCTGCCACGGGATGAAGGAGCAGGTGTCAATCACCCACAGCATTCCCCCGCCGATGAGGCTCAGCAGCGACCGCTCGCCGGACTGGGCCGCGTCGATGGCCGGGGCCATCAGAACCATCAGCAGCCACAGGGGAAACCAGGTCAGAAAGAAGCCCTTGATGCCGAAGCGGCCCATGAGGGCGGTCCAGAACAGGTTCAGCGTCACCAGCGCCGCGATAAAGACAGCGATGGTGTCCGGGCGGAAGTAGGACAGCACATTCATCTCGTTCTGCCAGCCCGGCAGGAGGATGTGGTAGACAGCGATCTCCACATGGCCGAGGACCCACAGCAGGGCACACAGGAGAAGGCACTCCGCCGCCGCTGTCAAGGTGTCGAAAAAGAGGTAGCTCCGGCGGCTCTCGCCCATGATCAGGGCGATGAAGAGCCGGGTGTGGGGATTCAGGTTGTGCCGGATCAGCACCGCCACCAAGATGCCCACAAAGCCCATCGAAGTGCCGACCATGCCGAAGCCGTCGCTCCGAGTCACAAAAAATGCACATATCAGCAGTGCCATAACCATGCCGATGGCGAAGATTCCCACGGTGATAAGCGCCATATAGGGCAGGTCGAACCAAGCCAGCTGGGCATAACGCTTTAGTTGTTTCATCTCTCTCCCCCCTTATAGCTTCACTTCCAAACGCCGCAGGCGCAGCGCGGTAAAGACCGCCCCCGTCAGGAGCAGTGCCGCCGCGGACAGGGCCAGTACTATCAGGACATCACCCTGGCCCAAGAAGCTCAGCGACAGCTTGTCAGAGAATATGTTCAGCATGTTGATGGTCACGAAGCCGCCGCCGACGCAGGCGGAGACTGCGCCGATGATAAAGCAGGCGATGATCTTGAATCTGGCGTACAGCACCCCCAAAATACTGCTGAAGGCGCCGGAGAGCAGCTGCACCAGCAGCAGGCCCAGGGTCAGCCCCAAGCGGTTGGGGACACCGGGACTCAGAGCCAGCAATGCGCCGCAGATCCCCGCCGGGGGCAGGGCGTAGACAAGTATGCTGGCGAGGTAGCCCCAAAAGACGTTTCGACGGGTCTCCCCCATGGCCAGCTGCAAAGGCATGTACAGGGTGTAGGCCCCGGGGCCGCAGATCATCTGGGGCAGGGCGGCGCTGGCGGTGATGATCGCGGGCAGCAGATAGGGGGATAGGTTCATTTGGGAGAAGTCCACCCGGGCCAGAAAGATGATCCCGATGAGCAGGACGGCCCACAGAGCGATCTTGGCGGTCTCCCAGAGAAACCGCAGCCAGTAGCGAATGGTCTCCCTCATCGGTTCTCCTCCTCCCCGCACAAAGCCACAAACACCTGCTGGAGGCTCATGGGCTGTACCGTCAGGTCATAGCCCTCCCGGATGGTCTGACCCTCCCGCAGGAACACGGTCGCCGCCTTGCTGCGGCCCATGACCTCGCCGTGGTGGACCTCCAGCCCCGCCGTGGCCGCGTCCACGTCCTCCGCCCTGCCGGTGACATACCGGGCGCTGTTCAGAAGGCTCTCGGTATCGGTCATGGTCAGAAGCTCCCCGCCGCGGAGGATGATGACCTCCTCCAGCACGTTTGCCGCCTCTGACAGGATGTGGGTGGACACCACGAAGGTCCGCCCGGTGGCCTGGTACTCCTCTATGAGCAGCCTGTAGAACTGCTCGCGGGCGATCACGTCCAGCCCCGCCACAGGCTCGTCTAAGAAGGTGAAGGGGGCCTTGCCGGCCAAGGCCGCCACGATGGTCACCATGGACAGCATCCCCTTGGAGAGCTTCCCCAGCCTCTTTTTCACCGGCAGCTGAAACTCGCCGATGAGCCGCTGGGCCAGTGCCTCGTCCCACCGGGGACAGTAGATGGCGGCGTAGCGCAGGTAGTCGCGTACCTTCATGCTGCTGAGGCCGCTCTCCGAGGAGATATTCAGCTCCCGGGAGAAGCACAGCTCCTTCAGCGCCCCCCGGTTCTCCCACACCGGCGCCCCGTCCAAGGTCACCGTACCGGCGGTGATGGGGATCTGGGCGGTGAGGGCGGACAGCAGTGTGGTCTTTCCCGCCCCGTTGCGCCCGATCAGCCCGTAAATCTTCCCCTGTTCCAGCGTCAGTGACACATCCCGCAGCACCTCCCGGCCGCTGTAGGCTTTGGTCAAATGCTCACAAATCAGTTTCATAGGTCGCTCTCCTCTATCATCTTAATCATCTCATCCTTGGTGATCCCGAGGCGCCCCGCCTCGATAAGAAGCTCTCTCAGCCGCCCCTCTGAAAAGGCCGCGCGGCGCTTATTGAGAATCTTCTCCCTTGCGCCGGGGGAGACAAACATCCCGATCCCCCGCCGCTTGTAGAGAATCCCCTGCTCAATGAGAAGATTCAGCCCCTTCCCCGCCGTGGCCGGGTTGATGGTAAACCGCCGGGCCAGCTCATTGGTGCTGGGCGCCTGCTCCTCCTCCAAAAGAACTCCCCGCAGAATATCCGTCTCAATCATCTCCCCGATCTGCAAATAGATGGACTTACTGTCACTCAGCTGCTGCAACGTCCCACCTCCTTCCTCTCGTTCCTTGGTTCATTACTTATGTAACTAACTATAGAACCAACAAACCAATTTGTCAAGAGGCAAACCAAAAAAATTTCCGGCGGAAGCTCCGCCGGAAATTTCTAATTAAAATCCGTCCCGCCCCACGGGACACCGCAGCTCCTAATTCCTAACTCAAATAACCTCTCAGCTCATCCGTAAAATCTCTCTCTTCAGCCGCAGGATAATCCTCTTCTCCAGCCTGGAGATGTACGACTGCGAGATCCCCAGCCGGTCCGCCACCTCCTTCTGGGTCTGCTCCTTGGCCCCGAAGAGGCCGAAGCGGAGAATGATGATCTCCCGCTCCCGCTCCTCCAAATGGGAGATGGCCTCGGTGAGCAGGGTCCGGTCCACGTCCTCCTCGATGGGACGGGAGACGGCGTCGCTGTCGGTGCCCAGGATGTCGCTGAGGAGGAGCTCGTTGCCGTCCCAGTCGGTGTTCAGCGGCTCATCCAGGCTCACCTCCCCCTTCTGGTTGACGCTCTTGCGCAGGTACATAAGGATCTCGTTCTCGATGCACCGGGAGGCGTAGGTGGCCAGCTTGATATTCTTGTCCGGCTTGTAGGTGTTGATGGCCTTGATGAGGCCGATGGTGCCGATGGAGATCAGATCCTCGATGTTGATCCCCGTGTTCTCGAAGCGGCGGGCGATGTAGACCACCAGCCGCAGATTCCGCTCGATCAGCGTCTGCCGGGCCTTTAGCTCCCCCTGCTGGAGCCGCTGGAGCAGCGCCGCCTCCTCCTCCCGGGGCAGGGGCGGGGGCAGGGTGTCGCTGCCGCCGATGTAGTGGACCCGGCCGGGCAGCAGCAGGCCCCAGCGTGTAAGCAGTCCGCAGACGCAGTTATGTAGATTTTGCAGCCAACGAGGGATCATAGTCTCTTGCTCCTTCCTGTTCTCCGCCCCAAAGCCCCACAAAGCCGCCGCCATCGGACAGCGGATGGGGGGATAGTCCGATGGGGTAGTGCCTGAATGTTCTCCCGTCGATGGTCAGCGTGTCGCAGCGGAACACCTCCAGCGCCCCGGCACTCTGCCCCAGGGACTGGTAGGGCACAGTGTACCGCGGGAGGGACTGCCCCAAGAGCAGGGGCGTCAGCGCCTCCGCCCAGACCACGCAGACCACCTGTCCGCTTTTGGGGTCCCGGAGGGTGTTCCCGGTGTCCCGGAAGAGGGTGAGGGTCACCGACCGCCCCCCCAGGCTGATCCGCGCCCGGACCAATCCCGGCACGGCGGCGGCACCCCGGAAGAACACCACCGCCAGCACAAAGGCGCAGAACCCTCCCGAGACCAAAAAGACCACCCAAGGGCTGTCCGTGGAGAGCAGGATGGCCTCCACGGCCACCACCGCCCCGGAGAGGGTGCAGGACACCGCCAAAAACAGCAGATAGCGGCGGAGAAAGTATTTTCCGCAGCCAAAGACAATCCAGACCATCCACAGGGCCATCAGGCACTTCCCCGCCGCGGTGCCCAGCAGCGTCCACCCCGGCAGCAGGGCCAGCACGGCATAAATCCCACCCAGAGCTGCCGCCGCCGCCAGCCGCAGGTGCCGTATAGGCAGGCCGAACAGGCGCACCGTACAGCAGAGGGTCAGGTAATTCAGGGCGGCGTTGAGGAAAAACGCCAGGTCCGCATAGACCACACGCAAAGCGGCCGCCCCCTTTCTCCACGCCGGCGGCGCAGGTCATTTGCATGGGGATATTATAGGACAAAGGGGGCGGGAAAGCGGTCAGAATTTGGGGGAGGGAAAGATTCCTCCCCACCCCGCCGCCGCGGGGAGAAGCGGGGCGGAAGAAAATAGGTCAAAACCGCCTGCCGGGCATCGGCAGGCGGTTTTAAGCGCACAGGGCCTTGGGACGGCGGCCTCGCCCTCCCAAACTCCCCTCCTCTACAGAAAAATCGGCGCGACTATGCTCAGTACCATAGAGAATACCAGCAGTCCGATAATCACACAGGCAATAATCCGCACAGTTTTTGGTTTCACTTTGACGCCTCCTCCGTCAGAATTTTCTTGATGGCCTTCTCGCACTTGCTCCGGGGGAGCATCAGCTCGTGGCCGCAGCCCTCGCAGCGGAGCTTGATGTCCATCCCCACCCGAAAGATCTGCCACGTCTTGCTGCCGCAGGGGTGCTGCTTGCGCAGCTCCACCCGATCTCCAATCCTCAGTTCCATATCTGTCCTCCTCAGGCTCTTTCCGCTTTGCCGCTGCATATACTGTCTTAGACTAAAAAAGGAAGGTATTCCCATGAAAAATGAGCGATTTCTGCCAGAGGGCTATGCCCCGCTGTCCACCCTGCCCCTGCCCCTCTCCGCGGTGGAGGAGCTGATGGAACAGGGGACGGTGGCGGAGGGCATGGTCCTTCGCTGCGACGCCCAGCACGACCTCCACGTGAAGTTCCACGGCTACGACGGCGTCATCCCCCGGGAGGAGGCCGTGCTGCCGGAGATCAGCGGAGCGGACCGGGAGATCGCCGTGCTGTCCCGGGTGGGGCACAGCGCGGCCTTCGTCATCACCGGCATTGACATCGACGGCGGCGGAAAGCCGCTGCTCCGCCTCTCCCGCCGGAAGGCACAGGCGCTGGCGCTGGAGCACCTCCTCACCCACTGTCCGGCGGGGAGCGTGGTCCGGGGGCGGGTGACACATCTGGCCAAGTTCGGCGCCTTTGTGGACATCGGCTGCGGCGTGGTGGCCCTATTGCCCTTGGAGCACATCTCCGTGGCCCGGATCAGCCATCCAAGGCTCCGCTTCACCGTGGGCCAGCACATCTTGGCGGCAGTAAAGCAGGTGGACGCCGGTGCAAAGCGTTTTACCTTGACACATAAGGAGCTGCTTGGCACCTGGCTGGAGAACGCCGCCCAGTTCGCCTCCGGCGAAACCGTCACCGGCTTCGTCCGGGGCATCAAGGACTACGGCGTGTTTGTGGAGCTGACGCCCAATCTCTCCGGTCTGGCGGACCTGCGGGATGGTCTGGAGGAGAACGACGCGGTGGCGGTCTTTATCAAGAGCATCCGGCCCGAGCAGCAGAAGATCAAGCTGCAAATCCTGCACAAAACCGAGCAGCGTCCCCAGCCCCTCCGCTACTACATCACCGACGGCACCATCGAGGATCCCTGGCAGTACGGTTCGGCGGAGCAATCAACAAGTCCTGCTTAACGCATCACACCAAGAACCTCCACCGAATTTGCGGCCCCAGCCGCAAAGAGCCCCTCGGGAAAGTTTCGCGTCCGCAGACGCGAAATATTGAAGCCCCAGCGTCAGCGGTCTTCAATCGAGGCCCTTGATCTCGTCCCAGTACCGCTTGGCGGCCTGTTCTGTCTTGTTATCGCCATACTCGTAGTACACCGCATCCTTCACCGCGTCGGGGAGGTACTGCTGGGCCACCCAGCGGCGGGGGAACACGTGGGGATACTTGTACCCCTCGTGGGGCCCGCTGCCGGCGGAGTCCGCGTGAACATTCTGAAGGTGCCGGGGCACATCCCCGGTGCGGCCCCGCTCCACGTCCTGCATGGCGGCGATGATGGCGTTGTGCCCGGTGTTGGACTTGGGGGCCGTGGCCAAGAGGATGGCCGCGTCAGCCAAAGGCAGGCGGGCCTCCGGCAGGCCGATCTGGAGGGCCGAGTCCACACAGGCCTTCACAATGGGGATGGCCATGGGGTAGGCCAGACCGATGTCCTCCGCCGCGATGACCAGAAGCCGCCGGCAGGGGGAGAGCAGATCCCCCGCCACCAAGAGCTTGGCCAAATAGTGGACAGCGGCGTCGGGGTCGCTGCCCCGGATGGACTTCTGGAGGGCGGAGAGGAGGTCGTAGTGGTTGTCCCCCTCCCGATCGTAGCGCATGGCGCTGCGCTGGGTGGCGCTCTGGGCGTCGGCGAGGGTGATGGTCAGGGCCCCCTCCCGGACCTCCGCCGCCTCGTAGAGGAACTCCAGCGCGTTGAGGGCCTTGCGCACGTCCCCGCCGCAGGCGGAGGCGATGTAGTCCACCACCCCCTCCTCCCAGCGGAGGGGCAGGTGGCTCTCCCCGGCGAGGATGGCGAGGCCCCGCTCCACCGCAGGGGCCACGTCGGCAGCAGTGAGGGCCTTGAACTCAAACACCGTGCTGCGGCTCAAAAGGGCGTTGAACACGCAGAAGTAGGGGTTCTCTGTGGTGGAGGCGATGAGGGTGATCTTCCCGTTCTCCATGAACTCCAGCAGGCTCTGCTGCTGGCGCTTGTTGAAATACTGGATCTCGTCCAAGTACAGCAGTACCCCGTTGGGGGCCACAATGGTGCCGATGTCCGCCATGATGTCCCGGATGTCCTGGGTGGAGGCGTTGGTGGCGTTGAGGCGGTACAGAGGCCGTTTCGTCCGCTGGGCAATGATGTTGGCCACCGTGGTCTTTCCCACACCGGAGGGACCGTAGAAGATCATGTTGGCGTTGGACCCGCCGTCGATAAACCGGCGCAGCAGGGCGCCGGGGGCTAAAAGATGCCGCTGACCCACCACCTCGTCCAGCGTCTGGGGGCGGATGCGGTCGGCTAAGGGCTGTTCCATGGTACTTCCTTTCTCAGTTTCTCGAGCACTTCTCCGCGTCGATGGCCAAGACCACCATCAGCGCCCCCAGGGCGTTGCCCGGGTCCGGCACGTCGATGACATAGGTGTCCGTCCAGTTGAAGATCTCCTTGCTGATGGCGGCGATGTGTCCGGCGCTGTCGCTCTCGATCCGGTAGTCCCACTCCATCCATTCCCCGTCCACCTGCCAGTCGTTGCAGTCGATGGTAAACTGGGGCTTGAAGAAGGTAAACTCCTTGCGGATACAGCCCACATACTCGTCCTCTATGTAGATCTCGAACTGGGGCAAAAAGCTGAACACCTTCTCCTGCAAGGTGGCGATGTGCCGCCCGGTGCCGTCCAGCACGTGGAGGCAGTGGCCCCAGCTCAGCTTTCCCTCCACGGTGAAAACGGTCTCCCCGCTCTCGCCGTAGATATCATAGCTGTCCAGCCAAGAGAAAAATCTCTGTTTGAAATACAGTCGCATACGCTGCTCATCTCCTTTTGTATAGGGTATTCTACCACACTTTTTTGCTCTTGCCCAGATTTTTTCCTCGTAATTTGTCGAAAAGTGTGATAGGATGTTCGGGAGGTGATGGTATGAAAGAAAAAGCGACCGTTATAAGCATCATTGAGGAGCTGAAAGTCCTCTACCCGGAGGCGGAGTGCTCCCTGCCCTTTGACAAATCCAAGGCCTATGAGCTGCTGTTCTCCGTCCGTCTGGCTGCCCAGTGCACCGACGCCCGGGTGAACATGGTGACGCCGGTACTCTACCAAAAATTCCCCACCCTGGAGGCCCTCGCCGCCGCCACGGAGGAGGAGATCGGGGAGATCATCCACTCCACCGGCTTCTGGCGGGCCAAGGCCCGGGACATCGCCGCCGCCAGCAAGATGCTGCTGGCGGAGTTCGGCGGGCAGGTGCCGGACAACATGAAGGACCTGCTCCGCCTCCCCGGCGTGGGGCGCAAAACCGCCAATCTGATCTTAGGCGACGTGTACGGCAAGGAGGGCTACGTCTGCGACACCCACTGCATCCGCATCACGGGCCTCTTAGGTATCACCGACGGCAGCAAGGACCCGCTGAAGGTGGAGATGCAACTCCGGCAGTGCATCCCCCCGGAGGAGAGCAACGACTTCTGCCACCGGATGGTCCTCCACGGCCGGGCGGTCTGCGTGGCCCGCCGGCCGGACTGCGCAAACTGCACCCTGCGCCCCTACTGCGACCACGGGGGGAACAGGGCGTGAAGGGGTTTACAAGGCCCGATCCCGGCTTCGCCCTGTGCGGCTTGGTCTGCGCCCTCTGCCCCATGCACCACATGGAGAGGAGCTGTCCCGGCTGCGGCGGCGGAGAGGGCAACCAGAGCTGCGCCATCGCCCGGTGCAGTCTCCAACACGGCGGCGTGGAGCACTGCTTCCAGTGCCCCGAGTACCCCTGTGCCAAGTATGAGGGCTTTTTCGACTGCGACTCCTTCCTCCCCCACCGCTGCGTCCCGGAGAACGTCCGCCGGGCCCAGGAGGCAGGCCTCGACGCCCTCCGCCAGGCGCTCCGTGAAAGGGAGGACATCCTGCGGGACCTGCTCGCCGGCTACAACGACGGACGGCGCAAGACGTTTTTCTGCACCGCCGCCGCACTGCTTCCCTTGGCCGACCTGCGCCAGGCCCGCGAGGTGATCAGCACACAGTACCCCCTCACCCTGCCGGAGAAGGAGCGCTCCGCCGGGGCGGCGGAGGTACTGCGCGCCTTGGCGGCGGAGCGGGCCATCGACTTAAAACTCCACAAAAAATCGAAGAAAGCCTGACCAAGGGGAGGACGGACAGCCGTCCTCCCCAAAATTGTAGGAAAACTGTAAGAAATATGGCGGTAATCCGTAAGAAATCTCTGGTATGCTCTCCCCATCCCAACAAAAAGGAGAGACCCCTATGACCTACACCGCCCTCAAGCTCATTGCCTTGGCCTCCATGCTCCTGGACCACCTGATGGCCTCCTTCGCCAATCCGGTCCAGCTGTTCCTCTGGGACGCCTTCTTTCCCGACAGCGCCGCCGCCCCCGCCATCCTTCTGGCCCTCCAAACGGCCCTCAAGTATCTGGGCCGCATCGCCGCCCCCATCTTCCTCTGGTCCGTGGCCCAGGGCTTCCGGCATACCCGCAGCCGCCCCAAGTACGCCCTGCGCCTGCTCCTCTGCGCCCTGCTCTCCCAGTACCCCTACCTCTTGGCCAACCGAGTCTGGACCGGCGGCCTCCTCACCGACTGGGAGATCGGAGGCAGCATCCTCTTCACCCTCTTAGCTGGCCTTTTGACCCTGTCCCTCTACGAGCACTGCCGCGCCCTCCACCCGGCCGGAGGTTTTGCCGCGGCCGCGGCGGCGGTGATCCTCGGGGAGCTTTTGCCCATAGAGGGCGGAGGCCCCTACCTCCTGTTCATCCTCCTCTTCCACCTGACCGAAAGCTGGTCCATCCCCCGCCGCGCCCTCATGTGGCTCTTGGTCCTCCCCCTGTCCCGCTACCGCATGACCGCCCTCCTCCTCACCGACCCCGGCTGGTTCCGCCCGTGGTGTCTCAACGCCTTAGGCCCCTTCTTAGGCATAGCCCTGACCTTCACCTATAACGGAAAACCGGGCCGTCCCCTCCCCAAGTACCTGTGGTACGCCGTCTACCCCCTGCACCTGCTCCTCTTGGCCCTTATCACTTAATTCCCCAATTCTCCCCACGCAAAAAATTCCTAACTCCTAATTCCTCATTCCCCATTCACATAATCTCCCTTCTCCACATATACTATGGTATCAAATAGGATAGGAGCAGACTATGGACAACAACCAAGACCTTATGCGGCAGCTCCAGCAGAACAAGGACGCGCTGCTGCAAATGATGCACTCCTCCGACGGCCAGCGGCTGATTGCCATGATGCAGCAGCAGTCCGGCCTCCAACAGGCAGCGGGGGCCGCGGCCCGGGGGGACGCCTCCCAGCTGACGCAGATGGTGCAGCAGCTGATGCGGACCCAGGAGGGCGCGGAGCTGGTGGATCGGATCAACCGGACCATGGGGGGCGGGAAGTAAAAAGCTAAGGAGGACCGTATCGTGAACGACTTTGAGGAAAAACTGAACACGATACTGTCCTCCCCAGAGGCCATGGCCCAAGTGGCCTCCCTGGCCCAGTCCTTAGGGCTCTCCCCCGCCCAGCCGGCGGCGGGGACGGAGACCGACGGCTCCCCGGAGAGCGCCCCGCCTCCGCCGCCGATGCCGGACCTCTCCTCGCTCTTTGGACAGGCGGACCCGGCTCTGCTCTCCCGGCTTCTGCCGCTGCTTCAGGAGCTGGGCAGCGGAGAGAACGACCAGCGCACCCAGCTGCTCCAGTCCCTGCGCCCCTTTCTGAAGGAGAGCCGGCAGGAGAAGCTGGATAAAGCCATACAGATTGCCCGCCTCCTCCGGGTGGGGAAAAAATTCTTCGGAACACTGGGTGAGACGTGATGTATAACCGCTACATACAAAACGACAACGGCGGCTACTGTCCCGTCCCGCCCCCCGACTCTCCGCCGCCCTCCGGCGGGGAGCCGTCGGCCGCCGGGGAGGGCGGCTTCCTCCAGAAGATTTTGGGACGGCTGAAGCTGAAGGACATCGACACCGGCGACCTGCTGTTGCTGCTGCTGATCGCCCTCCTCTTCTCCGAGGGCGAGGACGAGGAGCTGCTGCTGGCGCTGGCGCTGGTGTTCTTGCTGTAAAATGGCGGGACGAAAACAGAGCAAGGGCAGGACAAACCGAGTCGGTTTGTCCTGCCCTTTTATTCTGCCTTACTGTACCCGCCACCGCGCGTCAAACAGGCAGGCGTCTACCTCTTCGCCCTCAGATGGTCCAAAATCCAAAAGGTAAGCGGCCTGAACAGCACATAGAAGCCATATCCGCACGCCCCGCCAATGGTATTGGTTATTAAATCCGTAATATCCGAGGAACGAAAACCGTTGATAAGCGGCTGTAGCACCTCGATACCTAAGCTCATCAAAAAGCAACAAAATACCGTCTTACCAAATTTAGCCGCTCCGCAGCGGGTCAGGGGGAACAGAAAGCCAAATGGCATGGTCATGATCATGTTCAACACGATCTGCCTAACAAAGTCCCCTCTCCCCGCCAAAACGTCCACAAACGGCACCAAATTCATCGGTTTATAGGGGTGATTCAGGACAAACGGGAGGGCTGTTAGCACCGGCATCAAAGTAAAATACAGCACAACAGACAAATACAGATAAAAGAGGGTGTTGACAAGGAGCACCTCTCTCCCCTGTTCCCTCCACTTTCTGTAAAAACAGCGGGCATACAGAAGCGCCAACGCCGCAAAATCTATGAAATATTTCGTAGATACCCCTCCTTCAAACGCCAATTTGCCGGCCGATTCACGCCCCGCCGTTTTCCGTCTCTGTCAGCGTTCCTACAGCGCTCTCCGCCTATAAAAGCGCCGCCAGCACCGGCCTGTACAGCGACAGACAAGGCGGCTCCTACAGCGGGCTATCCCACTCTCACGCCAGCGCGCTCCCATCCGGCAGTAAAAACCGGCTCTCGTCCACCGCCGTGTCCATGGTCAGCGACTCCATCTCGTACACCGTCTCCCCGTCCTGTCGGGTGATAGCTGCCACCAAAAGGCCCGTGTCCACGGAGATCCAGTAGGCGGTGTCGTACCCCTCTTTGTCGGCGGCAGTGAGCACGCAGATGCAGGACAGGTCCTTGTAGTCCCGGTAGACCGCGGCCACGATCTCCTCCGTCGGCAGCTCCAGCAGGTCCTCATAGGTCAAAATCCGCTGCTCTTCGTCCTCGGTAAAATCCCCGGACGGAAACTCCGCCCACTCCCGCTCCTCGTCGTACCAGATGCAGGTCCGCTCCCCGTCGGTGAGGAGGTGGCGGGTACTGCCGCCGGCTGTCTGCACATCCATGCGGGTGTATGGCTCCCGGACGGCGGTCTGCACATCCACCGTCCGGGACCCGCCGGACCAGTGGGTGGTGATGCGCACCGTCCGCACATAGGTAGCGGGCCGTGTCATGGTGGCCACCGCCTGCTGCACCGTCTCCGGCGTAATCTCCACTATGGACAGCGAGGCGCTGCTGTCAGGCTCCTCCTCGCCCCCCGGGAGGGCGGCGCTGTCATCGGGGAGCTCCATGTGGCTCCGCTGCCGGGAGGTCCCCCGGATGAACAGGATCAGCAGCAGCAGAATGAGGATGCAAAACCCCATCGCAATCAGCGTAAACCGGTGCTTCTTCAAGGCACACATCCTCCCCTCTGACCGTCTTAAAACCCCTCTCAGCCCCCAAAATCCGCCGGCCGCTCTCCCCGGCCGAAGTGCCAGAGGATGGCATCGGCAATCCGGCGGCAGGCCTGCCCGTCGCCGTAGGGGTTCACCGCATGGGCCATGGCGGCGTAGGCCGCGGGATCGCCCAGCAGCTCCTCCGCCAGCTCGACAATGCGCTCATACTCCACTCCCGCCAGCTTCACCGTGCCGGCGGCCACGGCCTCGGGCCGCTCGGTCTCCCGGCGCATCACCAGCACCGGCTTCCCCAAGGCGGGGGCCTCCTCCTGAAGCCCGCCGGAGTCGGTCATCACTATATAGCACCGGGCCATCAGGTTGTGCATCTCCCGCACGTCCAGGGGCGGGATGAGATGGACATTTTCGATGCCGTCCAGATGCCGGTGGGCGCACTCCTGCACCGCCGGGCTCAGGTGAACCGGGTAGACAATGTCCACCTCGGGATTGGTCCGGGCGATGTGGGCCAGCGCGGACATGATGTCCTCCATAGGCTGGCCGTAGTTCTCCCGCCGGTGGCAGGTGACCAAGATCACCTTTCGGTTTGCATAGTCCAAATGATTGAGCGTGTTGTCTGCAAAGGTAAAATCCTTTACAACCGTTGTTTGTAGAGCATCTATGACGGTATTCCCCGTCAAAAACACCCCCTTGCTGATCGTCTCCCGCTCCAGATTCTCCCGGTTGGCGGCAGTGGGACAGAAGTGCAGCTCCGCAATGGCCCCCACCATCCTCCGGTTCATCTCCTCCGGGTAGGGGGAGTATTTGTCGTAGGTCCGCAGCCCCGCCTCCACATGTCCCACAGGGATCCTGTGGTAAAAGGCGGACAGGGCGCCGGCAAAGGTGGTGGAGGTGTCCCCGTGGACCAGCACTATATCGGGCTTGGCCTCCTCCAATACCCGGTCCATCCCGGTGAGGCATTTGGAGGTGATGGTGGAGAGGGTCTGCCGGGGCTCCATGATGTTCAGGTCGAAGTCGGGCCGCAGCCGAAAGATGTCCAGCACGCTGTCCAGCATCTCCCGGTGCTGGGCGGTGACGCAGCAGAGGGACCTCACCCCCTCCCGCCGGGACAGCTCCTGCACCAGCGGGGCCATCTTGATGGCCTCCGGCCGGGTGCCGAACACGCTCATAATCCGAAGGTCACTCATTTCTCCCGCTCCTTTTCCGCCTGCTCCGGCCCCTCTGGCTGTCCTTGGTCCTCGCGGTGCTCATGATTCTCATGGTGGGGCCAGATGGCCCGCACCGCCACGATGCCGCAGATAATCAGCGCCAAGATGAACAGCGCCGCCTTGCCCCCGCCGGTGGTGGTGAGCATCACCGCGCTGAGGCCCAGCACGCCGGAGACGATATACAGCGTGGCCACCGCCTGCTTCTGGCTCAGCCCCAGGTCGATGAGCTTGTGGTGGATGTGACTGCGGTCGGCCACCATGGGACTCTGCCCCCGGAGGATGCGCCGCATAAAGGCCACGGTGGTATCTAAAATGGGCAGCCCCAGAATGATGAAGGGCACCAAAAAGGAGATCACCGCGTAGTACTTGAACAGCCCCTGTATGGACACCGTAGCCAGCACGAAGCCCAAAAAGGTGGCCCCGGTGTCCCCCATAAAGATCTTGGCCGGGTTCATATTGTAGGGGATGAACCCCACACAGGCCCCCAGCAGGGCTCCGCAGATCAGGGCGATGTCCGCCTCCCCCAGAAGGATGGAGATAATCAGCATGGTCAGCGCACCGATGGAGGACACGCCGTCGGCCAGACCGTCCAGGCCGTCGATCAGATTCACAGAATTGGTGATGGCCACAATCCAGATGACGGAGATGGGCCAGCTCCAGATCCCCAGCACCCAGTAAGGCTCGCTGCTGAAGATATTGGGGTTGTTGATCGCCTCGATGGACACCCCATGGTACACCGCCACCATAGCCGCCAGAATCTGCACCACAAATTTCAGTCTGGCCGGCAGAGACCGGATGTCGTCCACGATCCCCAGCGCCACAATGATCACCGCACCAATGAGAATTCCCTGGAGCTGACGCCCTATCTCGGCGAAGATCAGCACGGAGACCAGGAAGCCGAAGAAGATAGCCAGCCCCCCCAGCCGGGCGATGGGGTGGTCGTGCATCCGCCGGTTGTCCTTGGGGATATCCACCGCGCCGATCCTGAAGGCCAGACGGCGGACCATGGGGGTGGAGACAAAGCTGATGGTCAGCGCCACCACCAAGGCAAGCATCACATCGGCAATCAGTGCCTTTTCAATATACATCTCTGCCCCGCACCTCACTTCGCCACGAAGCCGATCTTCTTATAGACCTTGCGCAGGGTCTTGTTTGCCACATAGGAGGCCTTCTCCGCCCCGGCCTTGTAGACGCTCTCCAAATAGGCCTTGTCGGAGAGGATGCGCTGGGCCTCCTCCCGGATAGGGCGCAGGCACTCCACCACCGCGTCCCCCACAGCGGGCTTAAACCTTCCGTAGCCCTGCCCGGCAAACTCCGCCTCGATCGCCTGAAAGCTCCTGCCGGTGACGGCGGCGTAGATGTTCATCAGATTGGCCACGCCGGGCTTCTCCTTCGGGTCATAGCGGACGGGGTTCTCCGTGTCGCTGTCTGTGATGGCCCGCTTGAACTTGCGCTGGATGTCCTCTGGCTTCTCCATGAGGAAGACACAGCCCTCGGGGATGGACTTGGACATCTTGCTCTCCGGCGTGGTGAGGCCCATGATCCTGGCTCCGGCCTTGGGGATGTAAGGCTCGGGGACCTTGAACACATCGCCGTAGATGTGGTTGAAGCGGATGGCCACATCCCGCGTCAGCTCACAGTGCTGCTTCTGGTCCTCCCCCACGGGGATGTAGTCCGGCTGATAGAGGAGGATGTCCGCCGCCATCAGGGAGGGGTAGGTGAAGAGACCGCCGTTGATGTTGTCCTTGTGCTTGGAGGACTTGTCCTTAAACTGGGTCATCCGGGAGAGCTCGCCAAACATGGTGTAGCAGTTGAGCACCCACCCCAGCTCCGCATGCTGATGGACGTGGGACTGGATAAAGAGGGTGTTCTTCTCCGGGTCAAGGCCGCAGGCGATGTACTGGGCCAGCTGCTCCAGTGTCCGCCGCCGCAGGTCCGCCGGGTTCTGCCGCACAGTGATGGTGTGCATATCCGCCATAAAGTAGTAGCAGTCGAACTCCTCCGTCCGGGCGGACCAGTTCTTGATGGCCCCGAGGTAGTTGCCCAAGTGGAGATCCCCGCTGGGCTGGATGCCGGAGAGCATGACTTTTTTTTCTTCCATTGCAATTTGCTCCTTTATCGTTGGGTAAAAGCGCCGTCAGGCGCAGCTGAGATGTACAATCAATTGGTATATTGTATCACAACGGGAGAAAAAGTGCAACAGGTATGTCCCCTGCTCCCTTTTTAAGAAAAACGTTGCTGGGTATAAAACTCTGTCCAATTCACTCATTACAGATTGAAACGGAACATGGATCATGATATGATTAAATTGATAGGTCACATTTTGCAAGGAGAAAAAAATGGTTATTTTGATTGGTGGTGCCTCTCACACAGGGAAAACCAATTTAGCGCAGCAGCTCCTTGAAAAATATAAATACCCATATTTGTCCATAGATCATCTGAAAATGGGACTCATTCGAAGTGGAAATACAGAATTGACTCCAATGAGTGATGATCTGGCCTTAACCAAGTATTTATGGCCGATTATACGTGAGGTAATAAAAACTGCCATTGAAAATGGGCAAAATCTTATTATTGAGGGGTGCTACATACCCTTTGATTGGCAAACAGATTTTGATGAACACTACCGGTATCAAATCCAATATATATGCTTAATCATGAGTAAGCAATATATTCAGACACATTTTGAGGATATAAAAAAATATGCGAGCGTGATTGAGAAAAGGCTTGATGATTCGGATTATACCATGGAATCCGCTTTGCAAGACAACGCCCAAATGCTTGAAATGTGTCAAAAGCACAACATAAATTATCTGCTTATCGACAATGAATATCATGTCGATTTAGAATTATGAATGATTAAGATACAGGGTGACGGTTATGGTTCCGCCACCCTGTATCTTGTGCACCTGATTTGGCAGTTCAACGATCTGAAAAGGGTATGTCCTCTGTTTGAAGCTCCCAATCACCGACCATGCCGTCCCCCTGTCTCTATGCCGCAAATTCAGCCAAACAGCTTGCCAGCAGGGGAAAAATCCGGTAAGATAGACCAAATCCACCTGTAGGAGATGACAAGGTTGAAACATCGTAATTTAAGTAGCATTTCCCAAAAGGGCGCACAAAACCAAGCCCCCAAAAGCGGGCAAAAAAGAAAATATGTTTGAGGGATTCG
>JAAWSV010000026.1 GCA_022801715.1 Oscillospiraceae bacterium | reverse complement strand
CGACAGCTTTCGCAGTCGAAAGATACTTTCTAATGGCAGTATTATCCCCCCTTAGGTTTTGGAGGAAAGATAATGCAAATACTTTGGTATCAGTTGATTAGCAAGCTAAAAAATCACGTCAGGTAGACAACCGGGTAGACATTTCCCCAAAATCCACCCCAAACCGCCACCCCCTCACCCCCGCAACCCCTTGCGCCGCAAGGGGTTGCTCTGGGTAGACATTAGGTAGACACGCCCCCATGCATGCCCCTGCTTTTCATGCAAAATTCAGATGGACAGCACCGGCTTCGCGTGGTACAATATGGTCGCTAAAGGAGGGCTTCCTATGAGCAAAGACCTTGTTTACCGCTTGCTGTCCCAGTACCCCGGACAATTTGTCTCCGGGGAGGACATCAGCAGGCAGGCCGAGATCTCCCGGGCCGCGGTCTGGAAGGCTGTGGATGGCCTGCGGAAGGCTGGTTACACCATCGAGGCCCGCAGCGGGCTGGGCTACGCGCTGATGGGTTCCCCCGATGCCCTGAGCCAGCGGGAGATCCATAGCCAGCTCCTGCGCTTGGATGTTGCGCCCGCCCGGCTGGACTGCTTGGAGGAGGTGGACTCCACTAACTCCTACCTCAAACGCATCGCGCTGGAGGGGGCGCCCCATGGGACCGTGGCGGTGGCCAACTACCAGACCGGCGGTCGGGGACGGATCAGCCGAACCTTCCTCTCCCCCAAGGACAAGGGGGTGTATCTCTCCATCCTGCTGCGCCCGAAGCTGACGCCGGAGCAGCTGCTGCCGGTGACCGCCCTGACAGCGGTGGCCGTGTGCGACGCCATCGAGAACACCTGCGGCCTGCGGCCCCAGATCAAATGGACCAACGACCTTCTGCTGGGGGGTAAAAAGCTGGTGGGCATCCTGACAGAGGTGGCGCTGGAGGGGGAGACCGGCGCGGTGGAGTCCTTGGTCATCGGCGCGGGGGTCAACGTCCACCACACCGACGCCGACTTTACGCCGGAGGTGGCCAAGATGGCCACGGCGCTGTCCGCCCAAGCGGGACACCCGGTGTCCCGGCCACAGCTGGCGGCGGAGATGATCGCCGCCCTCCTCTGCCTGTCGGAGGACCTAAGCGGGGATCTGAGCCGGTATAGAACCGCCTACCGCCAGGACTGCCTGACCTTGGGGCGGGAGGTGCAGCTGTTGTGGAGCGACAGCCAAGAGACGGTGTTCGCTGAGGATATAGACGACCAGTTCGGCCTGATCGTCCGCCGCGGCGACGGGTCCCGGACCACCATCCGCTCCGGCGAGGTGTCTGTGAGAGGGCTTTACGGCTACGCAAATTAAGAACGATAGAGGAGTATCTATGCTATGAAGGAACTGTGGGACCTGTTTTTCACCTTCGCCAAGATGGGGGTGATGACCTTCGGCGGCGGCTATGCCATGCTGCCCATCCTCCAGCGGGAGGTGGTGGAGAGCAAGCACTGGGCCACCGAGGAGGAGCTGACGGACTACTTCGCCATCGGCCAGTGTACGCCTGGAATTATCGCGGTGAACACCGCCACCTTTATTGGCCAGAAGCAGCGGGGAACGGCCGGCGGCATTATGGCCACCTTGGGGGTGGTGTTTCCGTCGGTGGTGATCATCTCCCTGCTGGCCGGTGTGATCACCGCGTTCTCCCACTTGGCTTGGGTGCAGAACGCCTTCGCCGGGGTGCGTGTGTGCGTGTGCGTGCTGATTTTCAACGCCGTGTTCAAGCTGTGGAAGAAGTCGGTGGTTGACAAGATTACCGGAGTGATATTCGCGTTTGTGCTGGTGGCCTCGCTGCTGACGGATTTGTCGCCGGTGTGGTTTGTACTGCTGGCGGCGGCAGCGGGAATTGCGGCGAAGCATCCGAAGAAGGGAGGCGCGGCGAAATGATCTATCTGCAGCTCTTTTACGAGTTCTTCAAGACGGGCCTCTTCGCTGTGGGCGGCGGCTTGGCCACCCTGCCCTTCCTCTACAGCATGGCTGACAAGACCGGCTGGTTTACCGCCGGGGATCTGGCCAACATGATTGCCGTGGGCGAGTCCACGCCGGGCCCCATCGGCATCAATATGGCCACCTATGTGGGCTATGTGACCTGCGGCATTCCGGGGGCGGTGGTGGCCACCTTGGGACTGATTACGCCGTCGATTATCGTAATTTTGATTATCGCCTCCGTGCTGAAGGCTTTTCGGGAGAACCGGTATGTGGAGGCCGCCTTCTACGGGCTTCGGGCCGCCTCCACGGCGCTGATCGCCGCGGCGGGGCTTTCCGTGGTGGCGGGAGCCATGCTGCATTTGGAGGTGATCCCCGGCACGGTGACAGAGGTGCTGGCGGGGATATTCAACTGGCCGGCCATCGCCTTGGCTGTGGCGGTGTTTTTGCTGAGCAATAAGGTGAAGTGGACGAAAAAGCTCCACCCCATCGTCTTTATCGCCCTCTCCGCCGTAATCGGCGCGGTGTTCCGCTTCGCCGGGATGTAGGCTGCTTTTTTGCAAGACTGCTAAGAATTTTAATAGGTTCTGCCGGGGCTTGGTGAAAATCCAGCCCCAAACTGCGGCGCGCTGGGTACTCCCGCCCCACGGAGCAAATCCGTAGGGCGCGACGACCCCGGCGCGCCGCTCTTTCGTCAGCCGGATTGCTCCGGTAAACCACCGTGCCTGTAGGGGCGCACAGTGTGTGCCCGCCGCCCAAGAAAAAAGCGGCACTCACAAAAAAACGGTTGCACAGGAAGCGTGCAACCGAAAGCCGGTACACGGGATAGGTGTACCGGCTTTTTGTCGGACTTAAATATTTGAGGGGGACAATATGATGAACTACACCGAAAATTATCACCTGCCCAGCTGGGCCAAGACTGACCGCATCCAGATGGAGACCTTCAACGACATGACCGCCAAGCTCGAGACCGCCCTGTCCGGACACGAGGGGCGGGTTGCCGCGCTGGAGCAGCAGACGCCCAAGTTCGGCAACTGCCAGATCTGGACCACCACCTACAAGGGGGAGGGCACCACGGACAAATTCTGCGGCAAGGACCACCCCTGCACCCTGACCTTTCCGAGAAGGCCGCTGTGGGCGATTATTATTGAATCCAGAGGTCAGTCCCAACTCCACATACCGCCGGAAAATACCTTGTACACCTTAAATGATATTGATACATGCTTCACCTGGAATGGCAATACCCTCACCTGGTATTCGGAAAATATCTTTAAGCAGATGAACTGGGCCTATTATACTTACCGTGTATTTGCCTTCTGGCCGATGGACTGAGATGCAAGAAGGGACCCGCCCCTCCTGGGGCGGGTCCTCTTCCTATGACGGTTATTTCAAACGCATACCTGATATCAGGTCTTGTCAGCGATTGTTCCGCCAACAGCAGTGATCTCGGTCTCTTCGACCACGATCTCAAAGCTTACGGTCGCACCAGCCTTAACCTGGTCCAGGGTAATATCCTTAGTGGCCGGTGCAGTCGCGCCAGTTACAGTAACACCAACAGTCGAACCGGTGGTCGCGGAAGCATTCGCGGTGGTAGTCACAGTGACAGCCAGCTTGCTGCCAACCTTGGCGAAGGTGGGAGTGCCAGTGATGGCCACAGTACCGGCAGTAGCGCCAGTGGTCGCACCGGTCGCAACAGCGTTGGCGGTCACGCCGGCCACCTCAACATACCCGGTTTCGATCACCACAGCATCGCTCACGCTGGCAGCGGCGGCAGTGGTATCATCATCGGGATCGTAGGCGGCGTAGGTTCCGTCAACCAGATAACCAGTGCCCTTGCCGGTGATGTCGGATACCACCAGTACGGAATCCTCGCTGTCCTTAACCTCTTCCTTCACTACGTTATCGACCTTGACAGTCCAGTACTTGACGGGAGTGCCGGTAATCTCGAGCGTAGAAGTATTGCCGTCGGCGTCTTTCACCACAACTGTGTCACCCTGTGCAACACCGGCGGCAGTGATGCCGCTCCAGTCGGAAACGGAGTAGCCCAGCTTCTTCACAGCTTCGATGATGGGAGCCTTGTAATCCCCATCAACGACATTCAGCTCTGTAATCTCCAAGCGATCAATGTCCACAACAGCCTTGGCGTGGGTATCGGTATTTTCCTCGCCGTCGTCCCCATCGTCCTCACCGTCATCCTCGGCATCGGTGGTGTCAACCAGAATGATCACAACAGCGTCGCCGTTGTCAAACACAGCGTTCAGCTCACCGATAAAGTTGTAGTCGAGGTTGCGGATGGCGCGCTCCAGACCAGCGTAGCCGGTGTAGGTGTCATCGCAGTCATCCCAGTCGGTGCCCTCACCGTCGGACAGGCACAGCACGACCTTCACATCGGGGGACACGGAGAAGCCCAGAGCCTCATCCTCATTCTCGGTGGTGTACAGCGTGCCGCTCTTGTAGGTCAGCTTGGAGTTCGCTCCGCCAGCCATACCAGCCTGCTGGAGGATAACGGTGTCCTTATCGTTGACAGACGGCTCAACGTCAAGAACCTCGTTGATGAACTGATGGGCATCGGCAGCACCATCAGCCTCAGTGAAGGGCACCTCAGTAGCGCTCTTCACGTTGCCGTCAGCGTCGAACTTGACCTCGTACCAATGGCCCTGGATCATATCCTCCAGATCGCTCAGATCGGTACCGCCGCCGACCTCCTTCAGCTCGGTGATCTTGCCGTCCACGATGGCCTCGCGGGTCCAGGTCCACTCGTCGTCAGCCTTGTTGTAGCTCTCGCGCTTCACATCCTCGGTGTGGACATAGGCGTAGGTCTTGCTCACGCCGTCATCCTCGCCGATGACCACGGCCGCAATAATGTAGCCGTTGTCCTTGAACAGGGGGTAGACCTCGTGGTCAGAGGGGACGGGGCCGTCCCCATCGGGAGTACCGGGAGTCGTCTCAGTATCTTCCTTGTTGCTGCCGTCGCCGGCCACCTGATCCTTCGCAACCAAGCTGGCGTTACGGGCGCCCACAGTCACGGAATCCACGTCGTCAATGACGGCGGCCCAGGGCTGGGTAGGATCTGCGGCCGCAAGGGTGGCCGACTTGATGGGCGCGGTGGAGACAGCCAAGTAGATGGTGTCGTTGTTGCCGTAGACCTTGGCGGTGCCAATACCGGTCAGGGCGACATTCTTCTTGTCGATCTTGATCTCACCGCTATAATCGTCAGCGTCAATCGCGGACTGCATGACCTTGATCTTGTCACCCGCATCCGTGGAGACCTGCTTCAGGGTGTACACACCGGCGTTGTCCACGCTGTAGGTGCACCAAGTATTCATATGGGGGCCGTTCTGGGTGCCGGCAAGGAACTTGCTCTTGCCCACATTGACAGAGATGGTCTCCATGCGGCCATCCAAGAAGATGACATTGGCATCGGCATTCTTGGTGGACAGGTCGCTGGTGTTGCCCTCCATGCCGGTGAGGAACACATACTGGTCGGCCTCGGTGTTCTGCTCAATGCCGATCAGGTAGCCGTAGGGATCGAGGATCACATTGTAGGTGGTGTCCTTCAGATTGGTCTTGCTGTAGTCGTCCAGCACCTCGACGTCGTACTTGGCGGTGTGGGCATACTCATAGGTGGTGCCCTCCACGGTGACATCCTTGTGCAGCTTGAAGCTGTCGATGGAGGCGTCCGCGACAATCTCGGGGGCGACCATGGTCTGCACCTTGCCGGCGGCCACGGTGACGAGGTACTTGTCGTCCTCCTTCACGTTCTCCACGTTGATATCGTCATTCTTGACCGTGGCGGTATCCTTCTCCTGATCAGTGGCCTTGATGAAATCAGGATTCTTGCTGGTGCCGAAGTTGTCGATGGCGTAGATCTCAATATCAACCTCTTCGTTCTTGGTATCGTAGTCCTCGGTAGCGATAGCCAGATAGGTGTTGATGATGACGATCTTCACATCGTACTCGGTCTCGTTCTCGCCCTCAATCCGGGTGACAAAGACCTGCGTCAGAACGCCCTTCTCGGTGGCGCCCACGCCGTCGTTGTTGGTGCGCTCGACAACACTGTGGGTGAACACGGCGGGGTTATTCTCCACCTTGGTCTCGCCGTCGATGTAGACGGTCAGCACGTCATCCTCCAGATGCTCCATCACGTTCTTGGTGATGGCGTCGTACAGGTCCTTGCCGGTGACCTTGGTGGTGAACTCAGCCACCAGATCGGTGTCATCCAGGTAGGTGCCAATGACCTTCTTGTCGTAGGCCCAGGTGTAGGAGGGACGGCCGAAGTCGTCAACATCCGTCTGCAGCTCCAGCTTGGGCAGGTACTTCTCACCAAACTCGATGGTGTAGTCATTGGAGTTGGAGAGCTTCTGCTTGGAGATGGTCTGAGTACGGGCAATGGTGGTGGTCACATAGCTGGCCTCCTTGTCGCCCAGGGAGACCTCGGCGCCGTTGACGGAGATGGTGGCCTGCTTGTTGTACTCAACCAGCGGGGTCTTGATAGCGTTCAGAGCCATCTGAGCAGCCTCCTGACGGCTGATCTCAGCGGAGCCGAACATCTTCTCCAGACCGTTGTCCAAACCGACCTCCATGCCGATGGAGGCCACGGGGATGGTCCAGCCGGCGCCAGTGAAGCCCTCCAGCTGGCTGTCATAGCCGATGGCGGTGAGCAGCATCTTGGCAAAAGCGTAGCCAGTCAGCTTGCCAGCGGGATAGAAGTTGCCGTCGCCGGCGCCATCAATGATACCTAAAGAGGCGCAGTACTCGATGGCCGGAGCACTCCAGCGGGTAGCGGCCACGTCATTGAAAGACGTACCCTCCACACCCAGCTTGTCGGAATTCTCGCCTAAGAGCATGTAGGTGATGAGCTTGGCAGCCTGCTCACGGGTCAGGGTGCCGTTGGGATCGAAGCTGTTGTTGCCGACGCCGTCGATAATACCGGCAGCGACCATGACATCAACGGCTTCGCTGTAGTCGATGTCAGCATTGTCGCTGAAATCGGCCGCGTTTGCGATGGTGACGAGGCTCAGGGACATGACCAAAGCCAGCACCAGCGCGAGAACCTTCTTGAGGTTTCTCATGGTAGACATTCCTCCTTTTGAATTTTGCGATAAAGTTCGATAATCCTTCGATTCAGAAACATTTCGACAGCTTTCGCAGTCGAAAGATACTTCCTAATGGCAGTATTATCTCCCCTTATCTTTTTTGTCGGAATTCCGCGCTTCGGAGGTACGCCAACCGGAGCACATACCGTGGCTAGCCGGTCCCGTATCTGCGCCGGGGAGCGTCTCTCCCCGCGTTTCCTTCCGCAGTCACAATATAGCACGCCTCTCCCGACAATGCAAGGGGTCTCAGCCGATTGTAACACGCTTGTAACAAACCGCCCAAAGAGTGGAGAAGGAGGAATAGGGAGAGAGAAATCGGAAGCGGGCCGCGAAAGACAGGGAGGGGGGGTGAGCAGGCAGCATCATAAATGTAGTATTATAAATATAGTGGTATAACAAATGTAGGGGCAGAATGTAGGTGCAGATAAAAAACCGTCCCGCGGCATAGGACGCCATCGCTCTGAGCCCACAGCTCTCAATTCCAGCCCCCCACCCCCCTTCTGTTGCACAATTCGATGCAATTCACCCTTGACTTTTCGCGAAAAATCGCCTAAAATACGCCTGAAATCGCGAAAAAATGGGGGTAAAAAAACGTGGTGCACGCCGTATTTGGAACTTTAGCACACGTAGACGCGGGCAAAACCACCCTTTCAGAGGCCCTTCTCTACGCCACAAAAGCCCTGCGCCGCCTGGGCCGCGTAGACCACGCTGACACATTCTTAGATACTGCCCCCCTGGAGCGCCAGCGGGGCATTACCATCTTCTCAAAGCAGGCAGTTTTTTCCATAGGAGACCGTGAAGTAACTTTACTTGACACCCCCGGCCACGTGGACTTTTCCGCCGAGATGGAGCGTGTCCTCTCGGTCTTGGACGCCGCCATTTTAGTGATCAGCGCCACCGACGGAATCCAGTCCCACACCCGCACTCTCTGGCACCTTTTGGAGCGCCACCGTCTGCCGGTATTTCTCTTCATCAACAAGCTGGACCTGCCCAACCCTGGCCCCCCCGCCCTTTTAGCCGCCCTCCAGCGCGATTTAGACCCATCCTGCGCCGATTTCAGCACTTTTGAGGCCATTCAGGAGGCCGCCGCCACCTGCGACGAGTCCCTTCTGGAGCGCTATTTAGCCGGGGAAACCATAGAGGATCGCGAGATAGCGGAGCTGATCCGCCGCCGCTCAATCTTCCCGGTATGTTACGGCGCGGCCTTAAAAATGGAAGGAATCGACACTTTTTTGGACATTTTAGACCACTACACACCTCCCGCCATCTACCCGGAGGAATTCGCCGCCCGGGTATTCAAGATCGCCCGCGACAACGACACCCGCCTGACATTTCTAAAAGTCACCGGCGGCAGCCTGAAAGTCCGCACCCAGCTCTCCGGTGACACCTGGCAGGAAAAAGTGAACCAAATCCGCCTTTACTCCGGCGAAAAGTACCGGGCCATCGAGGAGGCCGAGGCCGGCACCGTTGTCGCCGTCACCGGTCTCAGCCGCACCCGCCCCGGCGACGCCCTGGGCGCGGCCCCGCCGTCCCTCTCGCCGGCGCTGGAGCCGGTGCTCCGCTACCGGGTGCTGCCCCCCGCCGGCTGCGACGCCTTCACGCTGCTCAAGGCCCTGCGGCAGCTGGAGGAGGAGGACCCCCAGCTGCGAATCCACTACAACGAGACCCTAAAGGAGATCCACGCCGCCCTCATGGGGGAGGTGCAGGTGGAGGTGCTCACCCACCTGATCGCGGAGCGGTTCGGCCTCGCGGTGACCTTCGACGAGGGGAGTATTGTCTATAAGGAGACCATCGCCGCCCCGGCGGCAGGGGTAGGGCACTTCGAGCCTCTGCGCCACTACGCCGAGGTCCATCTGCTGCTGGAGCCCCTTCCCCCGGGCAGCGGCGTCCAGTACGCCGCCGCCTGCGGCGCGGATCAGCTGGATGTGAACTGGCAGAGGCTGATTTTGACCCATCTGATGGAGAAAACCCACCGGGGCGTCCTCACCGGCGCCGCCATCACCGACATCAAGCTGACCCTGATCGCCGGTCGGGCCCACGTGAAGCACACCGAGGGTGGCGACTTCCGTCAGGCCACCTACCGGGCCGTCCGCCAGGGCCTCATGACCGCGGAGCCGGTGCTGCTGGAGCCCACCTACGACTATATTCTGGAGCTCCCCGAGGAGAATGTGGGACGGGCCATGACCGATCTCCAGCGCATGGGGGCCACCTTTACACCCCCGGAAAACAAAGGGGAGCTGACACTCCTTAGGGGGAACGCCCCGGTGTCAGCCCTCCGGGGGTACCACACCGACGTGGCCGCCTACACCCGGGGCCGGGGCCGTCTCACCTGTGCTGTGGGGCCCTACGCCCCCTGTCACAACGCCGAGGAGGTCATCGCTGCCGCCGGCTACGACCCTGCGCGGGACACGGAGAACCCGGCGGACTCGGTGTTCTGCGACCACGGCGTCGGCATTGTGGTGCCTTGGAGCGAGGTGCCGAAAAAGGCCCACGTCCCCTGCCCGGTGCGCTTTCAGGAGCAAAAACAGGACGCCCCCCGCCGGTATGTCTACGGCGGCGCCTCGGTGTCGGCGTCAGATGAGGAACTGGAGGAGATCTTCGTCCGGGCCTACGGCCCCATCCGCAACCGGGGCATGGACGCCCTCCGCCAGCGCAGCGCCAAGCGCGTCACCGTCCCCGAGCAGAAGCTGGGCTATGTACAGCAGGAGGATATTCTTCTGGTGGACGGCTACAACATCATCTTCGCTTGGGAGGACCTGAGCCGCTTGGCCCGGGAGAGCTTGGACGCCGCCCGCTGGGCGCTGATCAACGCCCTCAGCAACTACCAAGGGGTCAAGGGCTGTCAATTGACCTTGGTCTTTGACGCCTACCGGGTCCGGGACAATCTGGGCACCCAGACCAAGGAGGGCGGCATCCACGTGGTGTACACCAAGGAGGGGGAGACGGCGGACATGTATATCGAGCGGGTGTCCTATGAGCTCTCCCGCACCCACCGGATCAAGGTGGCCACCTCCGACGGCTTGGAGCAGATACTGACCTTGGGCCACGGCGCCCAGCGCCTCTCCGCCGCCGACCTCCGCCGGGAGATCGACGCGGTGAACAGCCAGATCCGGGCGTTTTTGCAAAATCAATAGGCGAGTTATTGGGGGAGGAGAAACGGACATCGTTTCTCCTCCTTTTTTTGAAAAACAGTCGATTTGCCTGTCAGATTTTCACCCGAAAGCTGTGTATATAGGTGAAGGGGGGGGACCTGTATGGATGACGCCGGTATTATTCAGCTATATTGGGATCGAAACGAACAGGCCATCAAGGCCACGTCCGACCAGTACGGCCGCTACTGCAGAGCCATCGCGAAGAACATCCTAAGCAGCGACGAGGACGCGGAGGAATGCGTCAACGACACCTATTTAAGCGCGTGGAACGCCATCCCGCCCCACCGGCCGGAGCAGCTTTCCACATTCCTCGGCAGGATCACGCGGAACCTGTCCTTCAACCGGTACCGGCACGACCGGGCCGAGAAGCGGGGCGGCGGCGAGATGGCGCTCATTTTAGACGAGCTGACCGACTGTGTTTCGGATACCGACACCGTAGAGCAGGCCATAGACCGCCAAGAGCTGGGGAGGGCCGTCAATGCCTTTGTAAGGGGTCTTCCCACAGCCAAGCGGAGCATCTTCGTCCGCCGCTACTGGTACGCCGACGCAGTTTCCACCATCGCGGAGGACTGCGGCATGCGGCCGGGAGCGGTGTCGAAGGCGCTGGAGCGGACAAGGACACAGCTAAAGGCATATTTGACGGAGAGGGGGTTCACGCTATGAGGAAGGAAGACTTTTTTGAGGTCTTGGGGGAGCTGGACGACGACATCATAAAGGGAGTAAAACCGCCCGTGAAAAGGAGAGCGGACCGCAGGGGATGGAGGACCGCCATGATCGCGGCAGCACTTGCCGCCGCCCTGTTGGTCTCCGCCGCGGCCTATGCGGTGGAGACTGTCCGGTATAACGCCGCTGTCGGGTATTTGCAGAGTTTAGGCATTGATGTGGTGGATCTGAGCGACTACTCCAGAAGAGAGATCATCCAGGCGGCAGAGCAAGCGGCGGAGACTTATGACGCGGGGGCGGACAGCTTCCCCGCAGATTACCTGCCGGAGAATCCCCGTCAAGATTGGCCTGAGGAACCCGCCGCCGTCACCTCCGACCAAGTCCGGCAGATCGCCCCCACCATGACGCTGCACGATGTGGTGGAGGTGCTGGGCAGCACCGTGGATGTGGGCTCCGGGATCTGCATTTTGGTGTATGAGGTGGACGGCCAGTACACCCTGTCCATCCCCTTTGCCGGCCTCGACGCGCAGCTGGGCGTCTATGGGGAGGACCTGTTGAAGGCCCTGCAGCCGATGGAATAGGCTGTTCCCATCGCATAAGAGGGGCTGCTTCCGCTTGGAAGCAGCCCCTCTCAATCATCACATCAGCACCCTCGCCATCTGATACACCGCCACGCTCACCACATAGGCCACGATGATCTGCCACGCTAAACACACGGCGGTCCACCGGCGGCTGTTCATCTCCCGGCGGATGGTGGCCACCGCCGCCACGCAGGGAGTGTACAGCGCACAGAAGGAAATAAACGCCAGGGCCGCGGCGGGAGTAAAGGTCACCGCCATCACAGCGCCTGCGGCGGCGTAGTCGGTTAGGGAGAAGCCGTAGAACAGGCTCATGGAGCTGACCACCGCCTCCTTGGCGATAAGTCCGGTAAGCAGCGCTACCGCCGCCTGCCAGAAACCGAAGCCCGCCGGGGCGAACACCGGCGCGAGCGCGCCGCCGATGGAGGCCAGAATGCTCCGGTCAATGGCCTCCACCATCTGGAGGCGCAGATCAAAGTTTTGCAGGAACCACAGCACCACGGACATGGCCAAAATCACCGTCCCCGCCCGGGTGAGGAAGTCCCGCACCCGCTCCCACACGTGGAGCCAGATGTTCTTCAGCGTGGGCATCCGGTAGGGGGGCAGCTCCAGCAGGAAGGGCGCTGGCTCCCCGCGAAACAGCGTCCGCTTCATCAAGATGCCGCTGAACACCGCCATCAGCAGGCACAGCACATACACAGAGAACACAATCAGTCCCCCGTGCCGGGGAAAGAAGGCGGCGGTCATCAGCCCGTAGATGGGGAGCCTTGCCCCGCAGGACATGAAGGGCACCAGCAAAATCGTCATCCGCCGGTCCTTCTCGTTCTCCATGGTCCGCGCCCCCATGATGGCGGGTACTGTGCAGCCAAAACCCATGAGCATGGGGATAAAGGCCTTGCCGCTGAGGCCGAAGTGCCGCAGGGTCCGGTCCATCACAAAGGCCGCCCGGGCCATATACCCGGTGTCCTCCAGCATACTCAAAAAGAGGAACAGGATGGCAATCTGGGGCAGGAACACCAGCACGCCCCCCACCCCGGCGATGACGCCGTCGGTGATGAGCCGCCGGAGCCACTCCGCGGCGCCTGAGTGGACCAGCCACCCGCCCACGCCGGGGCTGAGGACCTCATCAATAAACCAAGCCATGCCGTCACTGAGCCACTTTCCCGGCCCGGAGAAGGTGAAAAGGAACATCACCAGCATCATGGCGAAGAACACCGGGATGGCAAAAATTTTGTGCGTCACCACCGCGTCGATCCGCTCGGTCATTGTCTGTCTTCCGTCCCGGTCCGGCCGCTGCACCGCGTAGCGCACCGCCCGCTCGATAAAGCGGTAGCGGCTGTCGGCGATCATGGTCTCCCGGTCGCCCAAGGGATTTCCGGCCTCGTACTCCTTGGCCACCTGCTCGATGCGCTGGCGGGTGACATCCCCCAATCCCAGGGCCTCGGCCACCCGCTCGTCCCCCTCCAGCAGCTTGATGCTGGCCCAGTGGGCGGGAAGTCCTACGCTGTAGCACCTGTCATGGATCATCTCCGTGATCCGGTGGTGAATGACGTGGGTAAAGTCGTCGTAGAGATCATCCGGCTCCAAGGTAAGTCCGGTGTGCATCATCCGGTGCGCATCCTCAATGAGCTGGGCGATGTTGTAGTTGTCCCGCGCCGAGATGGGGATCACCGGAATGCCCAAGCGGGCGGAAAGCCGGTCGCAGTCAATGACGATCCCCTGCTTCTCCACCTCGTCCATAAAGTTCAGGGCCATCACCGTGGGCCGCTCCAGTTCCAAAAGCTGCATGGTCAGGTAGAGGTTCCGCTCCAGGTTGGTGGCATCTACGATGTTGATAATGGCGTCGGGCTTCCCCTCCAGGATGTACTTCCGCGCCACGATCTCCTCCATGGAGTAGGGGGAGAGGGAGTAGATCCCCGGCAGATCCACCAAGGTAAAGCTCTGCTCCCCCACGTGGGCGATGCCCTCCTTCTTCTCCACCGTCACCCCCGGCCAGTTGCCCACATACTGGTTGGACCCGGTGAGGGCGTTGAAGAGCGTGGTCTTTCCCGCGTTGGGGTTTCCCACCAAGGCCACCTTCCACTGGTGCTTGTCGTGCTCGGCGGCGTCGTACTGCTTAGGATGCTGGCGCTGCTCGTGGAGATGAGCCTGCCGCATGGTCTCCAAGGTGTCCCGCTGTCCGCAGGTCATGGCGCAGCGGCCGCACTCCCCGTGGCACCGTCCCCCCAAGTGGTAGGCGCTCTCAGATACGGTGCTTGGTTCCTCCTGTGCCGTCGCCTCGTCCACAATATGTACACCGATCTGGGCCGCGTCCGCGCGGCGCAGGGACAGCTCATAGCCCCGTAAAGACACCTCCAGCGGGTCCCCCATGGGGGCGACCTTCACCAGCTTCACCACAGTCCCCGGTGTCAGACCCATGTCCACCAGTCGGCGCTTCACCTCGCCCCGCTGGTTGCCCACCCGCTCAATCATGCACCGCTGGCCTACTGTCAGTTCACCCAGTGTCATACCCCGTCCATTTGCCATTGAAAGCCCCTCTCTTTCGCGCAGAAATCATGTTATCGTGTACAGAATATGCCAAACCTTCCCCGCTGTCAAGGCGATTTTGCCGCAAAACCAAAATTTTATTAGCTGTAACTAACTATGTCGGAAATCGAAGTGAAAAATATGGTATTAGTTATAGCTAACACCATAGGGATTTGCGTCGGAAGGCGCTGCAAAAGCTGTCATTTCGCCGGTCATAGCCGATCACCATCCGATCTGTCCCTCGTCCGTTTCACCTGTTTGACAGACGGTCATACAGAAAGGAACATCCACAATTTTCCATTCCCTCCAGACATTACGCCTTGCGCACCGGGCCGTCCTCTTTTACAATAGCCGGGAAAGGAAGGTACACCGCCTATGAGACGACTGCTCCCCCTCTCTCTGCTCTTTGCCCTGCTTCTGACACTGACCGCCCATGTCACTGGCAGCCGCGCCGGTGTGTCCGTGGTTCTCAACGGTGAGATGACGGCGGTCCCCGCCTACACCGAGGATGGACGCACCATGGTCCCCCTGCGGGATATTGCCGAGGCCCTTGGCCTCGCGGTGGTGTGGGACGAGGAGACACGCACCGCCTACCTCTCCGACGGCGCGGAGGCCGCCGCTCTCTCCGCCTACACGGTGGTGCTGGACCCGGGCCACGGCGGCGGCGCCACCGGCGCCCAGTATGAGGGGGTGCGGGAGAGCGCCCTGAATCTGTCCATTGCCCAAAAGACCGCCGCGGCCCTCCGCCGGGAGGGGGTGGGCGTGGTGATGACCCGCACTGGTGACAGTGACCTCTCCCTCTACGCCCGGACGGACCTGGCCCAGCGGCGGAAGGCGGACCTGTTTGTCAGCATTCACTGCAACGTCAGTACCACCAACCCCGACGCCCGGGGCATCTACACCGCCTACCACCCCCAGAGCGATGAGAGCCGCCTTCTGGCGGATACGCTGCAGAGTGCCGTGATGGCCGCCGCCGACGCGCCGGACATGGGCGTGGAGGAGCGCCCGGACCTGGCGGTGCTGCGCACCGCCGCCATGCCCGCCGCGCTGGTGGAGTGCGGCTTCATGAGCACCCCGGCGGAGCTGGCCCTCCTGCGCAGTGAGGCGTACCAGCAGCGCATCGCCCAAGGCATCGCCGATGGCATCCTGTCCCATCTGCGGGGGGAAAATTGAGGATACATATTGTGTATACAGACGAAAGCAGGACAGCGAAGGATCGCCGTCCTGCTTTTTTGCACGTTATTTCAGCCTACAGACCAAGATGTCCACATCCGTCTCCCTGAATACGCTTTTGATCTGGGCCGAGACCTCCTCCCAGAGCAGCCGGTCCAGCCCCGCGCCGATCATGGGCATGGCAAGATGCAGAATCCCTGCCTCCTCACAGATCGCCCGCATCCGCTCCAAGGCGGCCCGCATGGTGTCGATGGTGGGCTTGTGAAAATACCGCTCCTTGGTAATCAAATTGAATACCCGCCCCTCCAGAATGCAGTCCCCGCCGCTTTCCAGTGTCCGGTAGTGATCCAGATAGTCGGGATACCCCCTTTGCAGCTGGCGTTTCATGTCAAAACGCCGGTTGAACTCCACCACAATGCCCTTTCCCATGGCAAAATTCGCACTGATACAGTGGACCAGACTGTACTCCTCCGGGACCGAGAACAGGTCCCTCACTTCCTCCCGATACCGCATACCGCGCCGCTCCTTTCCATCTCCCGCCGGCAAAGAAGCCGGTACTTTTCGCTGATTATACCACACCCCACGCCAAAAGCAAACCGCTTATTGACCGCCCCGCGGAGAAGCGCGGAAGCGTAACCCCACAGCGCCCCCGCCCGGCAGGGCACCCCGCACCCCTTAAAAACATATCCTATCAACAAGGAGAGCCCGCCGCTCTCCCCATACAAAAGGAAGGGGGGTAGAAAACCCTCATGTCTACTCTTGACCAGCTCCCGGTGGGGTCCAACGCCACTGTGGCATCCCTCACCCTCACCGGCAATAAACGCCGACGCCTGCTGGACTTAGGCTTTGCGCCCGGCTCCGCGGTCCGCGCCCTGCAGGAGAGCCCTTGGGGTGATCCGGTGGCCTACGCCGTCCACGGCGCGGTCATCGCCCTGCGCCGGGAGGATGCGAAGCGGATCACACTGGTCTGACGGCGCTCTGCGCTGTTTGGCTTTACCTGTGTATTAAAGTATATAGTTACTCCATAGCCCCTTACGGGGGAGATGCCACATCGCATAAAGAAAGTGAGGTTATCCAATTTGGCGAGCTACACCATTGCGCTGGCGGGGAACCCCAACGTGGGCAAGTCCACCGTATTCAACGCGCTGACCAACCTGCATCAGCACACAGGCAACTGGCCGGGCAAGACCGTGGCCACCGCCCGAGGCACCTTTACCTACGGTGGCGAGACGTACACCCTGGTGGACCTGCCCGGCACCTACTCCCTTCTGGCCGACAGCGCGGAGGAGGAGATCGCCCGGGACTACATCCGCTCCGGCGAGGCCGACGCCACCGTGGTGGTGGCCGACGCCACCTGCTTAGAGCGAAACCTCAACCTGACACTCCAAGTGATGGAGTGTACCCATCCGGTGATTTTGTGCGTCAATCTGCTGGACGAGGCGGAGAAGAAGGGGATTGCCGTGGACCTGACGGCCCTTCAGGACGCCTTGGGCATCCCGGTCATCGGAACAGCGGCGGGGGGCGGCCGGGGGCTGGACGCCCTCCGTGCCGCGGTGCGGCAGGCCGTCCACACCCCGCTGCCTCCGCCGCCACCCATCGTGTCCTACCCGGACACGGAGGGGCTGTGCGCCGACCAGCGGCAGGACGCCATCGCCGGGGCGCTCCTGACCCGGGCCAGAGAGCTGGCCGCGGCGGCGGTGCGCACCCCGGAGGACGCCCACCGGCGGGACCGCCGTCTGGACCGGCTCTTCACCTCGAAGGCCACAGGCATCCCGGTGATGTTGTTGCTGCTCGGCGCGGTGTTCTGGCTGACCATCACCGGAGCCAATGTCCCCTCGGAGCTGCTCTCCCGCCTGCTGTTCTCCCTTCAGGAGCCGCTGCGAAGCGCCCTCGCCTACATACATCTGCCAGCCCTGCTCCAGAGTGCCCTCGTCGACGGGGTCTACCGCACAGTGGCCTGGGTGGTGTCGGTAATGCTGCCGCCTATGGCCATCTTCTTCCCGCTGTTCACCCTGTTGGAGGACGCGGGATACCTGCCCAGGGTGGCCTTCAATCTGGACCACCACTTCAAATGCGCCGGCGCCTGCGGCCGGCAGAGCCTCACCATGTGCATGGGCTTTGGCTGCAACGCCTGCGGCGTCATGGGCTGCCGCATTATCGACAGCCCCCGGGAGCGGCTGATCGCCATCCTCACCAACAGCTTTGTCCCCTGCAACGGCCGCTTCCCCACGCTGATCGCCCTCATTACCATGTTCTTTGTCACCGGCAGCGGCCTCACCGGCTCCCTGCTCTCCGCGGCGCTCCTCTTGGCGGCTATCGTCTTAGCGGTGGCCATGACCCTCTTGGCCTCCCGCCTCCTCTCCCGTACCGTGCTCAAGGGCACTCCCTCCTCCTTCTCCTTGGAGCTGCCCCCCTACCGGATGCCGCGGGTGGGCCAGGTGATCCTCCGCTCCGTACTGGACCGGACACTCTTCGTCTTAGGCCGGGCGGTGATGGTGGCGGCCCCGGCGGGCCTTCTGATCTGGCTGCTGGCCAATCTCCCCGCCGGCGATGCCTCCCTCCTCTCCGCCGGCGCCCGCCTCCTCGACCCGCTGGGCCGGGCCATGGGCTTGGACGGCATGATCCTTCTGGCCTTCCTCTTGGGCTTCCCGGCCAATGAGATTGTCATCCCCATCCTCCTGATGGGCTACCTCTCCGCCGGCTCTCTCACCGACTATGCCACCCTGGGCGAGCTGAAGGCCCTCCTCCTCGCCAACGGCTGGACCCTCCGCACGGCCTTCTGCGCGGCGCTGTTCACTCTGTTCCACTTCCCCTGCGGCACCACCTGCCTCACCATCCGCAGGGAGAGCGGCAGCTGGAAGTGGACCGCCCTCGGCGTCGCCCTCCCCACAGCGGCGGGGGTAGTGCTGTGCATGGCGGTGAACCTTTTGTTGCATTAGGAATTTGATGAAAACAGCAGCCGGGGAGATTACACCCCCGGCTGCTGTTTTTCACTTAAAGCAAGCTTTATGCAGCTTTTCCTATGTAACTAAGCCCCATTTAGAACCGCGGCACTGGCGCTCCTTTAATCCCCAACTCCTGATTCATCAATACTCTCTCCGCCGGTCCACCCCGTGGAGCAGGGGTTCCCCGGCGGCGTAGCGGGGAAGGTCCTCTACGAACATCTCCACAACACGGTCGCAGGTGTACTGGAGGGCCATGTCGCCGGCGCAGTGGGGGGTCAGGACCAAGTTGGGCTGTGTCCACAGCGGCGAGTCCGGCGCGGGAGGTTCTGGGTCCGTTACGTCCAAGGCCGCGCCGGCCAGATGTCCGCTTTGCAGGGCCTCCAGCAGGGCCTCCGGGTCCACCGCCGGCCCGCGGCCCATGTTGACGAGATAGCTCCCTTGGGGCAGGAGGGCCAAGCGCGCCCGGTCCACCACCCGGCGGGTCTCACGGGTCCCCGGCAGGCACAGGATCAGCGCGTCGGTCTCCGGCAGGAGGCTGTCGATCTCCTCCATGGCGAATATGCCCTCGAAGGCCGGGTCGCCGCCTTTGGACTTGTCCCGGCGCACACCCCGCACCGTGGCCCCCAGCGCCCGCAGGCGCTTGGCCGTCTCGGTGCCCACGTTTCCGGTGCCCGCCACCGTGGCCCGCAGTCCCTGCACCGACCGGATGGGGGAGAGCCGCCGCCACTCCTGCTCCGTGCGCATCCGCTCATACTCCGGCATCCGCCGCAGCAGCATCAGCAGCACCATCACCACGTGCTCCGCAATCGTCACCCCGTAGGCCCCGGCGGAGTTGGACAGCAGGCACGCCGGATTCCCCCAGGCGTCATCCTCCACATAGGGGTCGATCCCCGCATAGGCACAGGCAAACCACCGGAGATTCTTTGCCGCCTTGATAACCCTCTGACAGTTGCACCCAAAAAACACCTCAAACTGCTCCGCAAAGGGCAGCGCCGCCTCCACGGAACCAAAAAATTCCGCAGAAAACCCGCACCGCTCCGCCGCAAGACGCACCATCTCCCGGTGCTGGTCGTTCATGTAGTGATCCAACGCCCCAAGACGCCTCATTGCTGTCGGACTCCTTTCTATCAATTAGGAATGAGAAATTAGGAATTGTGGTATTCGCCTGCGGCGAATGAATTTCAAATTGTCCGGCATAAGCCGGACACATTCACCCCGCACTCTCCAAAAGCTGTTCCCCCGCCCGGATGCCGTCAGCGGCAGCGGACATGATGCCGCCGGCGTAGCCGGCGCCCTCGCCGCAGGGGTAGAGGCCCCGCAGGTTGGACTGGCCGGACTCGTCCCGGAGGATACGCACCGGGGCACTGCTGCGGCTCTCCACGGCGGTGAGCACCGCCTCCGGCTGGGCAAAGCCCCGCACCCGGTCATTCAGCTTCGGCAGGGCCAAGGACAGTGATTCGCTGACGAAGTCCGGCAAGCATCGCCTGAGGTCCGTGAAGCGGACGCCGGGGCGGTAGGTGGGCTTGACACGGCCCGCCGCCGCGGAGGGACGGCCCGCCAGAAAATCCCCCGCCAGCTGGGCCGGGGCGGCAAAATTGCCGCCGCCTAAATCGAAGGCCGCCTCCTCGATCCTTCGCTGGAAGGCGATGCCGGCGAGGGGGGAGGTGCCGCCGAAGTCCGCCGGGGTCACGTTGACCAGAAGGCCGCCGTTGATGTTCACCCCGTCCCGGGCATAGAGGCTCATGCCATTGGTCACCGCCCGGCCCTGCTCCGAGGCGGCGGCCACCACCGTTCCGCCGGGACAGACGCAGAAGCTGAACACACTGCGCCCATTGGGCAGGTGACAGGAGAGCTTGTAGGAGGACACCGGCAGGCCCGGGTGGCCCGCGTACCTCCCGTACTGGGCCATGTCCATCTCCCTCTGAAGGTGCTCGATGCGGACCCCCACCGCAAAGGGCTTGGCCTCCATGGCGGCGCCCCGGTCGTAGAGCATCTCCACCGTGTCTCTGGCGCTGTGGCCCACAGACAGGACAGCTTGCCGGCAGGGGAGGCGGTATGTCCCCTCCGGTCCCTCCACAACAAGGGAGGCAAGCCGGTCCCCTTCACACTCCACATCCGCCGCCCGGTGGCCAAAACGGATGTCCGTCCCCAGCCGGATCAGCTCCCGGCGGAGATTGACCAGCACCCGGTGGAGGTAATCCGTCCCCACATGGGGCTTGGCGTCGATGAGGATGCTCTCCGGCGCGCCCAGCTCCACCAGCTTTCCCAGGATGTACCGGTGGCGCAGATCCCTGGTGCCGGTGTTCAGCTTTCCATCGGAGAAGGCCCCGGCGCCGCCCTCGCCAAACTGGACATTGGAGGTCTCCCGCAGCGCTCCGTTGCGCCAAAAATCCTCCACATCCCGCTGCCGCCGCTCTACCGGCTCTCCCCGCTCCAAGAGGATGGGGCGGGCACCGGCTTGGGCCAAAATCAGCGCGGCAAACAGCCCTGCCGGTCCCGCGCCCACCACCACCGGCGGCAGTTCCCGCGGGGGACAGGCCTTGGGCGGACAGTACCGCTCCTTTCTCACCCGGCTCACTTGGCGGGAGCGGACCTTTCGCCAAACCCGCTCCTCGTGCCGCACAGACACTTGAACGGAGCAGACGACAAAAACCTCCCTCCGGGCGTCCACCGATCGGCGCACCACCCGCAGAGACTCGATTTCCCCCACCGGCAGGCGCAGTATCTCTGCGCACCGCGCCAGCAGCGCCGCCTCCGGCTCCCCCGGTTTCAAAGCGATCCCGTCAATCCGCAGCATCGTTCCACCCGCCTCTCCTGCAAGTATTCCTTGACATTATACCTGCTCGGCCCCGGTGAAGCAACCGAATGTTTATATATTTCAAAAAATTTCTTCATACTTTAGACATAAAGCCTTGGTAAGATAACACCATCAACCCGGTAAACCCTTTCCGATGGAGGTCACAATAATGAACGACTACAACGATTATTCCTTCTACTATAATGAGGACTACAGCGACAGCGCGGAGAGCAGCGCCTGTCCGCCCCCCGTGTCCCCGCCCCCCCAGCCTCCCCAAAAGAAGCGCCGGGCCGGAAAGGCGCTGGCCCTGTGTCTGGCCGGGGCCTTGACAGTGGGCGGCGCCTTTGGTGTGGGATATGCGGCCAAGAGCGTCTTTGACAAGCAGCATACCCCCTCTACCAGCATCTACTACAGCACAAGGGAGCCTGTCGCGGTGGAGCAGGTGAAGGTGGGCGGCGGCCGGGAGCTGAGCTTTACCGAGCTCTATGCCGCCAATGTCAACAGCTGCGTCAGCATCAACGTCTCCACCACCCGGAACATCTTCGGCCAGACCACCCGCACCGCCTCCGCCGGCAGCGGTTTCATCATCACCGAGGACGGATACATCGTCACCAACTGCCACGTGGTCAGCGGCGGCGGCTCCGTGAAGGTCACGCTCTACGACGGCACCACCTACGACGGCACCGTGGTGGGCAGTGATGAGGAGTACGACATCGCCGTGGTGAAGATCGACGCCTCGGGCCTCCAGCCGGTGGTCATCGGCGACTCCTCTACTTTGGCGGTTGGCAACGACGTGGCGGCTATCGGCAACCCCTTGGGTGAGCTGACCTTCTCCCTCAGCGAGGGCGTGGTCTCCTGTGTCAACCGCCTGATCAATGTGGAGGGCACCCCCTTCAACATGATTCAGGTCACCGCCGCGGTAAACTCCGGCAACTCCGGCGGCCCCCTCTTCAACGCCTACGGCGAGGTGGTGGGCATCGTCTCCGCCAAGTACACCAGCGCCTCCGACGGCACCTCCGTAGAGGGTCTGGGCTTTGCTATCCCCATCAATGATGTGTCTGTGATGATTCAGGACATTATCACCAACGGCTATGTCTCCAACAAGCCCTACTTGGGCGTCACCGCCGGCACCTTCACCGCCCAGATGATCCCCAACAGCGTGGTCAGCAGCGGCGTCTATCTCTACTCCGTGGAGCCCGACAGCGCGGCGGCGAAGGCTGGCCTCTTGGCCGGTGACATCATCACCAAGGTGGATGACACCGCTATTGTTACCTACGAGGACTTAGTCACCGCCAAGAAGAGCTACCGGGCCGGCGACTCCGCCACCATTGAATATTACCGGGCCAACCAGCGGTATACCACCCGTCTGACCTTCGACTCCCAGCCGGCGGAGAACTCCGCCCCCGCCCAGCAGCCGGTGCAACAGCTCCCCCAAGACAGCGGCGGCTACTTCGACCCTTGGGAGTACTTCAACAACTACTTCAACGGCTTTAGCGGCGGCAATGACAGCAACAGCGCCGCCTAACCCCCTCCGCGCAACGCACCCCGGCAATCCACAAGGATTGCCGGGGCGTTTTGTTTGTTTTCCGCACCGCTGCGCACAGGAGAATCAGCTCAACGGATCTCTCCCCGCCTGCTGCAGCTTCTCCCGGCGCAGGGTCTCCTCCACCATCCGTAGCTGTTCCACGGTGTTCACACCGATCAGCTCCTCATCATGACAGGCGCAGCAGGCCCCCACTCTGCCTCCCTCGGCGCGCAGAATCGCGGGTACATCGGTGAGATAGTACTCCTTCTGGACGTTGTTATTCTTCAGCTGCCCCAGCGCCTGAAAGAGCTTTTTACAGTCGAACACATACACCCCCACATTCAGTTCCCGAATCGCCCTCTGCTCCGGCGTGCAGTCCCGGTCCTCCACCACACCCAAAAATGTCCCGTCCTCTCCCCGGAGAATCCGTCCATAGGGCAGCTCCCACTGACAGTCCCCGGTGAGCAGGGTACACACATTCCCCTCCCGCAGGTGTGCGGCAATCAAATTCTCATAGGTACTGCGCCGCAGCAGCGGCATATCCCCATAGCAGACCAGCACCGGTCCATCGTAGTCCCCGACAGCCTCCTTTGCCACCGCCGCCGCGTGCCCGGTCCCCAGCTGGGGCTCCTGCACCGCATAGGGGTAGTCCCCAAAGGCTGCCAGCACATCCTCCCGACGGTACCCCACCACCAAGACGATATTCTCTCTGTCAATGAAGTCCAAATTTTTCAGCACATAGTGGAGCAGAGGCTTCCCATCCGCCTCCCGCATCACCTTAGGTACCGTAATCCCCTCTGTCTGGAGCCGCGTTCCCTTGCCGGCAGCCAAAACAATCGCTTTCTGCATAACCGTTTTCCTCCCTATGGTAATTTCTGTGTTAGGACTATTATATATCACAGAAGCCAGAAAACTCAACCCCTAAATCCCGCCCCTAATGTCTACCCAATGTCTACCCAGAGCAACCCCTTGCGCCGCAAGGGGTTGCGGGGTTGCGGGGGTGGCGGTTTGGGACGGTTTTTGGGGAAATGTCTACCCGGTTGTCTACCTACCGTGATTTTTTAGCTTGCTGATTGACTGATACCAACATATTTTCGTTATCTTTCCTCCGAAACCTAAGGGGCGATAATACTGCCATTAGGAAGTATCTTTTGACTGTGAAAGCTGTCGAAATACCTATGAATCGCAGGATTATCGAACTTTATCGCAAAATTCAAAAGGAGGAATGTCTACCATGAGAAACCTCAAAAAGGTTCTCGCGCTGGTGCTGGCTTTAGTGATGTCCCTGAGCCTTGTCACCATCGCAAACGCAGCCGATTTCAGCGACAATGCTGACATCGACTACAGCGAGGCTGTTGATGTCATGGTCGCTGCCGGTATCATCGACGGCGTCGGCAACAACAGCTTCGATCCCAACGGCACCCTCACCCGTGAGCAGGCTGCTAAGCTGATCACTTACATGCTCTTAGGTGAGAACTCCAACAACCTTGGGGTGGAGTCCTCGTCCTTCAATGACGTGGCCGCTACCCGCTGGTCCGCTCCCGCCATTGAGTACTGCGCCACTATGGGCATTATTGATGGCGCCGGGGACGGCAACTTCTATCCCGCCGGCAAGCTGACCGGCTACGCTTTTGCCAAGATGCTGCTCACCGCTCTGGGCTATGACAGCCAGCGCGAGGGCTACACCGGCCCCAGCTGGACCATCAATGTGGCCACCAAGGCCATCAGCGAGGATGTGCGGCTGAACAGAGGGCTGGAGAAGATGTTCGGCTCCGCCGAGATCAGCCGTCAGGAGGCCGCTCAGATGGCTCTGAATGCCATCAAGGCCCCTCTGGTGGAGTATGACAACGACAGCACCATCTCTGTCAACGGCGCCACCGTGCAGATCAACGGCGGCTCCGCCAAGTTCGTCACCACCACTCTGGCCAAGGAGCAGCGGATCTCCAACCGCACCCTGACCAACACCGGCGCCAACACGCAGAACTCCGGCTACACCGTGGAGTTCGGTGAGCGCTACCTGCCCAAGCTGGAGCTGAAGGGCGAGACTGACGCCTTTGGCCGTCCCTCCTACACCTGGTCTTACGACAAGGAGGAGATCGGCACCTACGTGGATTACACCAACCTCACCGCCACCTACACGGAGGAGGTCACCGGCAAGGAGCTGTACGACGTACTCGGCAAGTCCATTGTTGACGACATCGACAGCAGCGCCTCCGACCGCTACCGTCTGTTCGTCTACATCGACGGCGAGGACAGCGCCTCTGTTAACGACGCCATCTTCGGTGTCAGCAACAAGGGCATCAGCAAGAACAACAAGGACGGCGTGGGCGCCACCGGCAACGGCGTTCTGACCCAGGTTTTCATCGACGCCGACAGCCGCGTAGTCACCATTGCCATCATCAACACCTACCTGGCCAAGGCCCGGGCCGACTACAACGCCAAGCGGGACGAGGTCTCCTTTGATGTCTTCGGCATCGACAAGAAGGGCAGCGAGTACATCAAGGATCTGACCGACGACGAGGACAAGGAAATCCTCACCGCCTCCGGCGAGGACTTCGCCATTGAGGACGTGAAGAAGGACGACATCTACCGCGTGGCCGTGGCCGAGGGCGGCATCCAGCTTTTAGTGCCCGCCGAGGTGGTCACCGGTACCTCCATGTCCTCCTTCAAGCTGGACAGCTATGTGGTCGCCGGCGGCAACACCTATAACTACGCCGACGCCGCCGAGTACGACGTGGACGTGCTCAACAAGTACACCACCGCCAGCGGCACTGTGAACCTGAAGGATAAGTCCTACAACATCTATTTGGATGAGTACGGCTACCTGTTAGGTATTGAGCTGGTGGACGAGGTGAAGAACTACGTGTTCATCACCGGCGTGGACCTGAACAGCAGCAACCTGTCCGCTCGGAACGTGGACGCCAACGCCATCTTCCTTGACGGCAAGATGGAGACCATCACCTATGACTCCACCAAGAGCACCATTAGCCTGGATCAGGATGGTGACGATACTGTCGATTTTGACGATGACAACTTGGGCCTCCTGAACACTTGGTGCACCTACACCGTGAGCAAGGACGGCATCTACACTCTGAAGGAAGTCAGCACCGGCGAGGTTGACAGCCGCAAGGTGGCGCAGAACCACGACACCGCTGTTGCCGGTGACAAGATTGACAAGAAGCATATCTCCCTAACCGGCAGCACCGGTTACAGCCGCATCTACGGCAACGATGACACCGTATACCTGAATGCCGCGGTCAAGACCATCAAGGTCAACAGCGCCGGCGGCGCCCAGACCGGTATCATCGACGATGTGGACAGTGTTACCATTGGCGTTGCCAAGGCCGACTTCGATGTTTATGCCGAAGGTAATAACGGCGGTGGTTCGACCGCAGCTGATGCTAACTCCGCCTCCGCGGTAGCAGATGCGAATGGTAAGGTTCAGTCCGGCAACTACTGCGAAGCTGTTGCCTATGGTGCTTATGCTCTGTACGATGACGACGGCTACATTATTGCCGCTGTGGTCGTGGCTGACGACGGCGCCAACTCCGACAACTGGGTCTATGTCACCAGCAAGAGCGTGACCCGCGAGTCCTATGACACCGAGAAGGACGAGTGGACCTGGTCCCGCGAGGTGGTGGCCAACGGCGAGATCACCGAGATCACCGAGACCGGCGACTCCTTGGGCTACTTGGACACCATGGAGAAGTACAACTGGTACAAGGTCCGCTATAAGGGCGACGGCACTGTGAAGGATGTCCAGCTGGCTGTGGATGCTCTGGCTCACGTGAATGGTACAGAGACTCCTACTGCGGCGAGCGGCAGCGACGAGTACGAGGGCAACATCAAGCACCTCGACAAGACCATCAACGCCGGTAAGGACACCATCCTGTATGAGGCCTCCGGCTACACCAAGGAGAGCCCCAACCTCTCTGGCATCGCTGTTGGCACCAACGGTTATGCTCCCTTCAAGGATCAGGCTGGCAAGCCCCACCTGACCGGCAGCACCTTCTTCGTGTCCAACGACGATTCCACCGGCTTCCATGTGGACACCAATGTGAAGACTGTCTTTATCCAGACCAACGACAACAAGGAGACCATCGACACCTTCACCGGTAAGGATGATCTGGAGGATGCTGTCAGCGATCTGAATGAGGCCAGAGATGGTAAGTACGACTACGAGGTCAGCGCCGTGCTGAACAGCGGCAGCGCTCAGGTGGTCATTATCCGTGACCTGAATGAGAGCGACGGCAAGACCATCGAGGGCGGCAACAAGCCCGATGGTTCCTCCGATGTCAGCAAGAAGGCCATTGCGGTCTATGACAGTAATGGTGATAAGGTAACCTTCATCTGCGCCGGCGGTACTCTCACCACTAAGGAAAAGACCGACCTGATCAAGGCCTTGGCCGCTGATGAGCTGGGTGTTCCCGAGGATGAGCTCTCTGTGAAGAAGGTTGGTTCGGTGTGGAATATCGTCACCGAGGATGGCGATGAGTACGCATGGAATGAGCAGACGGCTGTGGAGCAGGGCGGCGTTCCCAATGACAAGAACGTTTGGGATCAGGTCGATGAGGCAATGGATGGCGAGGACGACGAGGATACTCTGCGCATTCTCCAAGAACTGAAGGATCTGGCCGAGAGCGGTATGCTGAGTTCTGGGGCTGTTGCAACCCCGACCAGCGCAACCACCGCCGATCTTACCGGTCTGACTTGGCGTAAGGGCTTGGATGTTCAGGTGGACGGCTACGGCAAGGCCTTTGATCAGACCTTGCTGGAGATGTATGGTCCTCAGGATCCTGCTGGTAGTGACGCCGATGAGCGCGCCAAGGTTGCTGACGCAACCCATTGGGCTGTTGTTGGTATCAACAACACGGCTAATGACGATACTGTGATCTACCTCCTGATTTGGGATGCTACAAATGGTGTCGGCAAAGTCGCGAGAAATAGCGGCACAGGGTTGGTCACGGTCACGGATGTGAGCGACGGTCTCACACGTGATGGCATCACCTATTCCATTGAGACCCCCTGAAATCCCCAAAAGCAATAACCCCTAAGCAAAAAAATCCCCCGCGCCGTGAGGCGCGGGGGATTCCCCTTTCTCAACCCATCTCAACCCATCTGCATCAACGCCACCACATAGTAGGTAGTATCCTTTTCATTCATCTGCCCAAAGGCGGAGCCGGCGCTCCAAGTAACCGAGTTCCCACTCCATGTCACCGTATTGTGATATGTGCTATTGTACCCCAACAGCATGGCCTTGGGGTTCCCCTGAAACAGGGAGAACACATAGCCGGGCTCGAAATGGATCATCACCAGCACCGGCTTGTGGGGAAAGGTCAGTCTGTTGGGGCGCTCCGGGCCAAACTGTCCCGTGCCCACGTAGGTGGCGGCGTAAATCTGGCAGTTCCCCCGGGCGGCCACCGCGGCGGTGAGGGTGTCGTCGGTCTGTTTGCGGACAGTGCGCTCCTCCGTCAGGGCCGTGTCGAGCCTGGCGGTCATGTCGTTAAAGTCCTCCATGCGAATGCGGTCGGTTTTCTGCCAATTGGGCAGCTGAAAGTTCGGTGTACGCTCCATTATGTTATCCCCCTCCAAAATTTTTGTCCGGCAAAAAGCCGGTACACATACGGCGTGTACCGGCTTTCTGTTGCACGCCCTGTGTGCAACACTTTTTTAGAGGGCGGCTCACGCCTGACCCTGCTGATCATAGCCAAAGTCCTTGGCGGCGCTGGAGGTGTCCCGGTGGAGCATGGACTCCATCACCTTGATGTCGGTGGCCACGTCCATGGCGTCGGAGCGGTAGAGCTGGTCCAGCTGGTGGGCGAAGCCGTCCACGATGGAGTCCATGGTCTGCTCGATGCGCTGCTTGGCGGAGCGGAGGTTTTCCCCCTCCACCCCGGTCTCCTCGAAGTCGGCGTAGGCGTCCAGGAGCTTCTGGGTGGTGGGCAGGTAGTAGTCGAAAAAGGTGTTCATTTTCGAGCGCTTCTCCGGGTGCTCCTCCACCTCCTTGAGAATCTGGCCGGTGATCTGCTCCAACCGCTCGATCTTGGCGGAGAGGGCCTCGTCGGCAATGCGGTCGTTGGCGGCGCGGATGCGGCGGAGGACGCCGGAGTAACCCGCCTCCGCCTCCCGGGGGACGCGCTCCTCCGGCTCCGCGGCCGGGGCGAACCGGCTCTGCTCCGCGGCGGAGTTGAATCGGAGGAAGTAACCTAAATCCAAATCTAAATAGGCGTCCTCGCCGAAGTAGCCCCGGTCAATCATCTTGGAGAGGTCCTTCACCGCCTGGGCATGGGTCCGGCCCACACGGCGGGCAATCAGGTCGATGGAGAGGGAGTCCGCCTCCCCCACAGCGGAGAGGTACTTCCGGCTGCGGCGGGAAAAGCGGCGCACGTGGATGCCCCGGCCCAGCATCACGCCGCCGGCCAGGAGTACGTTGATGGTCACAATCAGCTCCGAGATGCTGTAGCGCAGGGTCTCCATGAGGAGCACTTCATCCATGACGCTGGCCAGCATCATCACGCCGCCGAAGAGGAACACCCCGCCCAAGAACTGGAGGAAGATACTGCTGTTGCCGGCGGCCTCGATCCTCCGGAGGACGGCGCTCTTGCCCTTCCTAACCTTCTTCTCCTTCCGCGGCTCCGCCCCGTAGCCGGACGCCTTGGGCGCGGCCTTCACCGCGGGCCTGGCGGTCTCCTTGGACACCGCCGCCTTGTCCATCACGTCGGCAAAGTCCCGGGCGGCGGTGCCGAGGGAGCGCTCGGCGCTCTCCATCCCGCGGCGGGCGCTGTCGATGGCGGTATCCACCCCCTTGAGGGCGCTGTCAATGGCGCTGTCCATCTTCTCCTGGGCCCGGCGCACCTTCTCCTCCGGGGTCTCCCGGCCGGTGAAGAGCCACTTCCAGCCCATCCAAAGCAGGGCCAGAGGCCACATCCCCGTGCAGAACAGGAGGATGATCACCACCCAATTCCAGTCGTCCTCGTCCTTCTTTTTCTTCGGCGGCTGTTGTCCGCCGGTGAATTTCTGTTTGTCGTAGTACTCCGCCATCCCTACTTCTCCCCCTTCCTGCGCAGCTTGGTCTTGCGGCCGGAGGCGTCCACTATATAGGTGTGGTCCAGCTGTCCTTTGAGACTGCCCACCACCGCGTCGATGTACTCCCGGCGCAGCTGGGCGCGCTCCGCCTCCTCCTCGGCCGTGAGGGGGCCGGCCTTGGCCTTGCGGGCGAGGGCGTTGATCCGGTCAATCTTTCGTTGCTCCATGGCTGATTCTCCTTCGACAGTGCGGTTACAGATATCGCAGTATGGTGACGGCGGTGCGGCCCTTCTTGGACAGGCCTCCCACCTCCGACAGCACAAATTTCCCCAGCCCCCGGGCGGTGATGATGTCCCCCGCCGCCACGGTGCGGTCACACTTGGTACATTCTATGTGGTTGAGCCGGAGACAGCCCGAGGCGATGAGCTCCGCCGCCTTTCCCCGGCTGAGAGAGAAGCCGGAGGCTGTCACCGCGTCGAGGCGCAGGGACATCACCGTGTCCCGGATGGTCCTGACCTTCTGCTCCGGGATCACCAGCTCCGAGAGGGGCAGCTCCGACACGGACAGGCGGACGCGCCCGGCGCTGACCCAGTTCTGCGCCAAAAAGGGCAGGATATCCGCCGCGGCGATCACCTCGCAGGCGTCGGGGAGCAGCAGGATGTCCCCCAGCTTCTCCCGGACGATGCCCAAGCCCATGAGGCTGCCCAAGCAGTCCCGGTGGCCGGGGGCCTCGCCCCCCCGGAACCGGGCCAGGAGACAGCCCACGGCGCCGGTGTCCTCCTCCGCCCAGTCGGGGAGGAACTGGAGGAGCCTTCGCTCCGCCCCCTCATAGCCGCCATTCCAGAGGAAGCCGGTGTGGATGCCCGCCATGTGGAGCAGCCGCTCCGCCGCCTGCTGCTCCGCCGGGGAGAGGAAGGACGTGACGGCCGGGATGCTCCGCCGCCGGCACTGGTCGTACTTATTCAGCACCCGGGCCAATAGGATGCGCTCCTCCGGCGAGGAGGCGGCCCGATCCAACAGGACGCCTCTATCCATGGAGGTTCTGGGTGTTGTAGAGCTGGGCGTAGCCGCCGTTTTTCGCCATCAGCTCCTCATGGGCGCCCTCCTCGGCGATGACACCATCCCGGACCACCAAGATCCGGTTGGCGGCCCGGACGGTGGAGAGGCGGTGGGCAATGATCAGCGTGGTGCGGCCCCGGGCCAGCTCGTCAAAGGCGTGCTGAATCTTGGACTCGGTGACACTGTCCAGGGCGGAGGTGGCCTCGTCCAGGATCAGCACCGGGGGGTTCTTCAGAAAGATGCGGGCGATGGAGATCCGCTGCTTCTGTCCGCCGGAGAGGAGGGAGCCCCGCTCACCCACGTAGGTGTTGAATCCGTCGGGCATGGCCATGATGTCGTCGTAGATCTCCGCCCGCCGGGCGGCGGCGATGACCTCGTCCACCGTGGCGTCGGGCCGTCCATAGCGGATGTTCTCCATGATGGAGGCGGCGAAGAGGAATACATCCTGCTGCACCACTCCCACGCTGCGCCGGAGGCTGCGCTGGGTAACGTCCCGTACGTCGTGCCCGTCAATGGACACACAGCCCTCGGTGACGTCGTAGAACCGGGGGATCAGGTTGCAGAGGGTGCTCTTGCCGCCGCCGGAGGGGCCCACCACGGCGATGGTCTCCCCGGCCTTTACGTGGAGGTTCACGTGGTGGAGCACCTCCGTCTCATCCCGCTCGTAGGCGAAGCTCACATTTTCCACGGTAATGTCCCCCTTGACATCGGCGAGGTCCACGGCGTCGGGCTTGTCCTGAAGGTCCGGCTCGATGCTCATCAGCTCAATAAACCGGTGGAGCCCGGCGAAGCCGTTGGCGAAGAGCTCGTTGAAATTGGCCATCTTCCGCATGGGGTTGATGAAGGTGCTGATATAGAGGCTGAAGGTGATAAGGTCCACATAGTCCATCTCGCCCCGCATGATGTACACCCCGCCCACGGTGATCACCGCCAAGGGCAGGACGCACATAAAGAACTCCATGGAGGCGTTAAAGCGGCCCATGGCCTTGTGGAAGTTGCGCTTGGAGGTCTTAAACTGCTCGTTGGAGCGGTCAAACTTGCTGGCCTCAGCCCCCTCGTTGGAGAAGGCCTTGGCGGTGCGCATCCCGGAGAGGCTGGACTCGATGTCGGCGTTGATGACGGCCATGGTCTGCTTCACGCCCCGGGAGGCGGCCATCATGGACCGGCGGTTCAGGGCGGTAACGATGATGAAGATGGGGATCAAAATCATCACCACCAGAGCCAGCTGCCAGTGGATGGTAAACATGATCACAATGGCACCTGTCACCGTCACCAGGGAGATGAACAGGTCCTCGGGGCCGTGGTGGGCCAGCTCTGTGATGTCAAAGAGCTCCCCGGTCATCCGGCTCATCAGGTGGCCGGTGCGGTTTTTGTCATAGAACCCAAAGGACAGCGTCTGGATATGGGTAAACAGATCCCGGCGGATATCCGCCTCCACCCGGATGCCAAAGGTGTGTCCCCAGTAGCACACCACATATTGCAGCAGGGCCCGGAGGAAGTAGACCGCCAGAAAGATGCCCATGATCAGAAAGAAGGTGGTATAGAGCCGCTCCGGCAGCAGTTTCTCCATGCACATCCGGGACACATAGGGAAAGGACAGGTCGATCATGGAGATCAAAAAGGCACAGCAGAGGTCCATGAGAAAGAGCTTCCAGTGGGGCCGGAAGTAGGAGAGAAAGACGCGCAGGGCGCTCTTAGTCTGGTAGTCATGGGTCGTCATAATGTCAGTTCTCCTCGTATACACACATTTTTGTCTAATGAAACAGTATAGCATAACCGCTATTTTTTCGCAACCTGTAAACTGTCGCTGTCACTTCAAAATGTGCAGTCGATCCCCAACGCCGGCGATTGGGAGAAAATAGATTGAAGGAACCGTCCCCCTGTGATAAAATGGAACCGCAGACCGGAATTGGCGGAGGTGAGAAATCTGGAGAAGGAGCTCTCAGAGATGTCTTTGGAGGAATTATGGGATCTGTTCCCCATATTCCTTGTGGCGCACAGTGACAAATGGCAGCTGCACTACAGAGAGATCGAGGCCCAGCTGAAACATGAACTGTCCAAGTGTCCGGTTGAGCGGATCAGCCACATCGGAAGTACCGCCGTCCCCGGGATATGGGCAAAGGATATTGTTGACGTGCTGATCGAGGTGTCACAGGACGCGGAGATTGCGCACACCGCCGCCGTGCTGGAGGCATGTGGATTGATTCGGATGTCAACAGAAGCGGGCAGAATATCCTTTAACCGCGGCTATACAACCGCCGGATTTGCTGACAAGGTATTTCATATCCACCTCCGCTATGCCGGGGATCACGACGAATTATATTTTAGGGACTACTTGATTGCGCACCCACAAATAGCCAAGGAATATGAGGCGCTGAAATTAGAGCTGTGGAGACAATTTGCGCATAACAGGGATGCCTATACAAGCGGGAAGAGAGACTTTGTTCAGAAATGGACGCAAAAGGCAAAAGAGATCTACGCCGGAAGGTACTAAGGCCCGCGAAAGAAATCCGCTTGGAGAGATCACCCTCCGCCCTTAGTATTGCAGTAGTTACGCCGGTAAAGCACCATAAAAGCAAAGGCATGGGCAAAAGCCCATGCCTTTTGTTGTTGCCTTACTTCTTCACTCGAACAATGCACTTGAGCGTCTTACCGTCCACTGTAGCGGTGGCGGTAGTGGTGCCCTTCTTGATGAAGTGGACGGTGCCGTCGCCATCAATGGTGGCGATAGAGGTGTCCTCAATGGCCCAAGTCACCGTTGAACTGGTGCCGCTGACCTTCAGCTGGTAGGTAGTACCCGCCGGCATGGTCATATCCTCCTTGTTCAGCTTCACCGCACCGGAGGTGGTGGTGTCGCCGCCGCTCTCTGTCCCCTTCACCCGAACAATGCACACCGCGGAGGTATACCCATCTGTAACCGTAATCTCGGTATTGCCCACCGCTACACCTGTAACCTTACCGTCCTCCCCCACGGTGGCAATTGCGGGGTTGGCACTGGTCCAAGTGTAGCTGCCGCTGCCGCCGGTGACAGTAAGCGGATGGAAAGCCCCTACCGCGGAGAGCGTAAAGTCCGCGCTGCTGAGCACCACCGCTGTGTCCGGCTTCTGCTCCGTCGGGTTCTCCGGCGCCGTATCATCGGGATCACCTGTAAGGTTGGGATCATCGGAGGGATCATTGTCACCGGTACTGCCCTCCCCATTGGGGTCGCCGCCGGGGTCCATTTGGCCATCCTGACTGGCATCATCCGGAGGCAGAGGGGTGCGGATGCCGACCATATCCGCGATCTTGTCACCAAAGAAGCGCCCCGCAGTCAGCCCCGCCGCCACAAAGACCAGCAGCAGTACCAGCACACCGATGGCATGTCCGCCGCGTCTGCTGCGGAAATCCCTGCTCCGCCGGTGCACGTTTTTCCCCCTGCGGATTGCCTCCTCCTCCTCACAAAACGGACAGCGCCGATAGGTGTCCGAGTAGTACTCACCGCAAACATCACATTTGTGCATATCCATAACCCCCAACCTTCCGTGGTTCAGCATTCTGCTTTACATAATACCGAACAGATACCATTCCGTCAATGCTTGTTTGCAGGGTTAGACGAAAATTTACAATTTTTAGTTCCAAAGCCGTGGTGCAGAGACAGCCCCACGCCAATGGGAAACCGCGGGCGTGTCTACCCAATGTCTACCCAGAGCAACCCCTTGCGCCGCAAGGGGTTGCGGGGTTGCGGGGGTGGCGGTTTGGGACGGGTTTGGGGGAAATGTCTACCCGGTTGTCTACCTATCGTGATTTTTTGGCTTGGCAATCAACTGATACCAAAGTATTTGCATTATCTTTCCTCCAAAACCTAAGGGGCGATAATACTGCCATTAGGAAGTATCTTTTGGCCGCGAAAGCTGTCGAAATACCTATGAATCGCATGATTATCGAACTTTATCGCAAACTTCAAAAGGAGGAATGTCTACCATGAGAAACCTCAAGAAGGTTCTCGCGCTGGTGCTGGCTTTAGTGATGTCCCTGAGCCTCGT
>JAAWSV010000108.1 GCA_022801715.1 Oscillospiraceae bacterium | reverse complement strand
GCTCTTTCATAGAACCGGTTCTAACGAAGAAGGACAAAACAACAAGGAGGTGCGTCATGCTGAGTATCGGCGAGTTTTCCCGCCTGAGCCGGGTGTCGCCCCGGATGCTGCGCCACTACGACGCCATAGGGCTTCTGCGACCGGAGGCGGTGGGGAGCAACGGCTACCGCTATTACCGTCAGGAGCAGCTGAGGGACATCGTGGCGATCCAGCGGTGGAAGGAGTACGGCTTCCCCCTCTGTGAGATCGGGGAGTTGCTGAAGCTGAGCGGGCCGGAGCAGGCCCAGCGGCTCTGGCGGCGCTGTCAGGCCTTCCGGGAGGATCTGCGCGCCGGCAGGGCGCTGCTGCGCCGGATGGAGGCGGACGCCCTCCGCATGGAAGGAGCAAATGCTATGGAGAATCAGTACCAAGTGATCGTGATGGAGGACCCGGCCCAGAAGGTCTTTTCCATTCGCCGTACCATTGGCGTGGCGGAGTACCATACCCTCTTCGAGGATCTGCGCCGGGGGGCGGCGGAGCGGGGCCTTTGTCAGGCGGGGCCTATCCAAATGCGCTATTTTGACCAGTGCTTCGACCCGGAGAACGCCGACGTGGAGGCCCAGATGGTGGTCGCGGGCGACGGCCCGGATGTCACGGAGAAGCCGGCGTTTACCTGCGCGGCGGTGGAACACCGGGGGAGCTATGAGACGCTGCACCTGGCCTATGAGGCGGTGTGCGCGTGGCTGGCGGAGCACACGGAGTACCGGGTGTGCGCGCCGGCGATGGATCGGTATTTGAATGATCCGCATCAGGTGTCCTCGGCGGAGGACCTGTGCACGGGGGTGTTGTTTCCGGTGGAGAGGGTTTGATTGCTCTTTTGTGCCGTGGCCCGCGGGGGGTACTGCGGTGCAGTACCAAGCTTTTTTTCGCGCCGCGTTCGGCGCGGGACGGGGAGCGGGGGTTTCGCCCCCCGGGCGACCTGCTTTTCTCGCGCGAGAAAAGTAGGCAAAAGCGCGCTTAGGTGTCCGCTCAGGCGGGCTTTAGCCCCCCGCAGGGGGCACAGCCCTTATTCGCTGCCCCCTAAGAACCCCAGGACGCGACGCCCCCTCGTTACCCCAACGCTCATCCAACCTTGCCGCCCCCAATGCGGCGGCGGCAGCTCTTGCTTAGCGGATGGTATCTTGAGAGCATCCCCCCGTCTTTGGCCTTGCTATAGGCATCCGCTGCCGCTCTGCCTCCGTCGCCCGACTTGCCTCCGGGACTTGTTAGTTGTTTCGCTGTTCGTAGTGCCGCAAAGGCCGCCGTGCTTTCTGGTGGTGTTGGTCATACACCTGTAGGGGCGCACACAGCGCAGCCGTTGGCGGCTTTGCCGCCTTACGGATGCGGCGTGCCCCTTGCGGGTAGTGTGTGCCCGCTCTATCGCACTGGGATGGTCCGTCAAACCCACCCGTAGGGGCCGGTGTCCTCACCGGCCCTCCCCCTGATCCCCACCGCACTCCCAATAAACCCACCCGTAGGGCGCGACGACCTCGGCGCGCTGTTTCCCGTCAACCGATATCTTCCTGTAAAACACGGCATCCTATGGGGCGTACATGCTATTTGGCGGTTCAAATCATGGGAAAATGCCTTGCGGCGAATTAAAAATAGGTGTATTCTATCTGAAAAGGAGTGATGATAATGGCCTTCGATTTCAAAAAAGAGTACAAGGAGTTCTACCTGCCGCCTCAAAAGCCGCAGATTGTGGACCTTCCGGCGATGAACTACATCGCGGTTCAGGGGCAGGGGGACCCCAATGAGAAGGGTGGGGCCTACCAGAAGGCTATCGGTGTTCTCTATGCGGTGGCGTATACTATCAAAATGAGCTATAAGGGCAGCCACAAAATCGAGGGGTTCTTCGAGTATGTGGTCCCGCCCTTGGAGGGCTTCTGGTGGCAGGAGGGAGTGGCCGGCGTGGATTACACGAACAAGTCCGGCTTCCACTGGACCTCCGTGATCCGTCTGCCCGACTTCGTCACTCCGGCGGACTTCCGGTGGGCGGTAGGCGAGGCATCCCGGAAGAAAAAGATGGATTGCTCCTCCACCCAGCTCCTATCCCTCACGGAGGGGCTGTGTGTTCAGATGCTGCACATCGGTCCTTATGACACCGAGCCGGCCTCCGTGGCCCTGATGGATGACTTCGTCGCGGCAAACGGCTATGAGAACGATCTCACCGCCACCCGCCTCCACCACGAAATCTACCTCTCCGATCCCCGCCGCACCGTCCCCGAAAAGCAAAAGACCGTCCTCCGCCACCCCATCAAAAAGCGGCAGTAAAAATCCCCCGTCCCGCAGGACAGGGGGGATTCCAAAGGGGGGACGCAAGTCCCCGCTTTATCCCCGCGCCAAGTGGCGCGTACAAGCGTTTTGGTCTTTGACCAAAACCTTGGCGCAAAGGCGGATTCATTCCGCCTGCGCAAGTCAAATCAAACGGGGTCCCCGCTGGGTTGTAAACCCAGTGGGGAGAATCTAAAGGGGGGACTTTGTCCCCCCTTTCATACTAGTACTGCCGTATAACCGCCGTTACCCGCCCCAAGATGACGGCCTCGCTGCCGTCAATGGGGTCGTAGTCGTCGTTCTCCGGCAGGAGCCAAGTCTCTCCGCGCTCCCGATGGAGGCGCTTTACTGTGGCCTCCTCGCCGATCATGGCCACCACGATCTCCCCGTTGTAGGCGTTGTTCTGCTGGTGGACAATCACCAGGTCCCCCGGCAGGATGCCCGCCTTGATCATGGAGAATCCCCGCACCCGGAGGGCGAAATATTCGCCGGCCCTGCCGTTGGTGTCGAAGGTGATGTAGTCCTCAATGCACTCTTGGGCCAGAATCGGCGCGCCGGCGGCCACGTTGCCCAAGATGGGCACTTGGTTCTCGATAGCCTGGACAGTGGGCACGGTGATGGCCCGGCCCTTGCAGGCGCTCTTCTCGATGAGGCCCGCCTCCTCCAGCTTCTTCAGGTGGAAGTGGACCGTGGAGGGGGACTTGAGCCCCACCGCCTCCCCGATCTCCCGGACCGAGGGGGCGTACCCCTGTTCCCCGATCATGCGTACAATGGTCTCATAGATCTTGGACTGCATATCGGTCTTTCTGCCCATAGGGGACACCTCCTCCAATTTTTATCAGTATAGCATACATTTCCAAAAAATGCAACGTCTGTTCCTATATTTATTTTTTGGCGGCATATGGGCCTGCGGGCGGGGAAGCCGGGGGAGAAAAATGAGAAAAAGCGGTATTTTGCACTTGAAATGCGGATACAACTATGGTATCATAATATCCTACGTGGAATAGTCTGCGGCTGGACCGCAGTTCCAAGGATTTACGGGAGGTTATTTGTGCTATGGGAACACTTACGACAGTGATGACGGTTTTGCAGCTGCTGGTTGGCCTTGCGATCATCCTGATGGTCCTCTTCCAGAGCGGGAAGAGTGAGGGCTTGGGCGTGATCGGCGGCGCGGCGGACACCTTCTTGGCTAAGAGCAAGGCCAAGAGTTTAGATGCCAAGCTGGCCCGGGGCACCAAGTGGGTGGGCGCTGTGTTTATCGTCCTGACGCTGGTGCTGAATGTTCTGCATTGAGTGAAAAACAGACCCGCCGCAATGGGCGGTGGTCGTAAAACAGTGTTAGGCAAAAGCCTGAAAACCTTGTGTTTTCAAGGGGCGGCGTGACTTCGGTTACGCCGTTTCCCTTTTCATCAGTTCATCCAGAGGGATAAAGCCCATGCCGTCATACTTGATGTGGATGCTCTGACGGCGCTTGCCGCTGGACTTGTCCGGGGCCTCCACATA
>JAAWSV010000107.1 GCA_022801715.1 Oscillospiraceae bacterium | reverse complement strand
CAACAAGGACGGCTACCTGATGGAGTCCAAGTTCGGCATCGCCGTGGGCTCCGAGCTGATGGCCATTCTGGCCGTGGCCAAGGATCTGAAGGATCTGCGTGAGCGCATCGGCAAGATCGTGGTGGCCTACAACCGCAAGGGCGAGCCCGTGACCACCGAGGATTTAGAGGTGGCCGGCGCCATGACCGCCTGGATGCGCAACTGCATCAACCCCACCATGTGCTACACCGTGGAGCACCAGCCCATGCTGATCCACGCCGGCCCCTTCGCCAACATCGCCATCGGCCAGTCCTCCGTCATCGGCGACCGTCTGGCCCTGAAGCTCTTTGACTACCACGTCACCGAGTCCGGCTTCGCCGCCGACATCGGCTTTGAGAAGTTCTGGAACGTGAAGAGCCGCCTCTCCGGCCTGACCCCCAACGTGTCCGTGCTGGTGGCCACCATCCGCGCGCTGAAGATGCACGGCGGCGGCCCCACCGTGGTAGCCGGCCGTCCCCTCCCCGAGGAGTACACCAAGGAGAACCTCGAGCTGCTGGAGAAGGGCACCGAGAACCTGTTCCACCACGTGGAGACCATCAAGAAGTCCGGCATCGTGCCCGTGGTCTGCATCAACCAGTTCTACACCGACACCGAGGCGGAGATCGCCCTGCTGCGCAAGCTCTGCGCCGAGCACGGTGTCCGCTGCGCGCTGAGTAACCACTGGCGTCTGGGCGGCGAGGGCGCCATCGAGCTGGCTGAGACCGTTGTGGACGCCTGCAAGGAGTCCAACGAGATCAAGTTCCTCTATCCCCTGGAGATGCCCCTCCGCGAGCGCGTGGAGAAGATCGCCCGGGAGGTCTACGGCGCCGACGGCGTGGATTGGGCTCCCCTGGCTCTGGAGAAGGCCAAGCGCTTCGAGAGCGATCCCAAGTACGCCGACTACTGCACCATGATGGTTAAGACCCACCTGTCCCTGAGCCACGAGCCCAGCTGGAAGGGCGTGCCCAAGGGCTGGCGTCTGCCCATCCGCGACATCTTAGAGTACGGCGGCGCCAAGTTCCTCTGCCCCATGGCCGGCACCATCTCCATGATGCCCGGTACCAGCTCCGACCCGGCCTACCGCCGCGTGGACGTGGATACCGAGACCGGTAAGGTCAGCGGGCTGTTCTAAGAGGGGAAACGGGGTATACATACTTTTTCTTATAAGAAAAAGTATCAAAAAGAATTTTTAATGGGGTTTAGCAATGACTATGATGGAAGTCGCAAGGCTCGTTTTGGGCCTTCGGGCCGCAGGATGGAGCGAGAGGAAAATCAGCGATTTTCTGATCTACCTTGGAAGCGGCGACGAAATCTATAAGCCCCAACCCTGACGAAACCCGGAGAGAGGTCCGGCGGCGGTCCGCCGCTGGACCTCTCCTTCTGTAGGGGGGCTATTGCTGTAACTCCAGCATGAGGTATAGCCCCAGACGGACGCCCTGGCGGAAGTTGGTGTAGTCCGTGAATCGCTCCATCTCGCACAGGAAGTCCCAGTGCCGCTGGAAAAGTGCCTCCCCGCCAATGGCTGTGAGATCGGCGTAGAACGCTTTCCGCTTTTTCTCCAGATCCGGCGGCAGCTTCTCCAGTTCCCACATGGGGTGGTAGTCACTCTCGTAGATCTCTTGCAGGATGCTCATTTCTGTAGTCTCCTCTCCGCTCGTCGCTAATTAAGACGATCCTTGGGGATAGTATAGTCTCTATTTGAGACGCTGTCAAGGAGTTTTTATGTTTTCAAAAGAATTATTTGGAGAACGGTTGGCAGAAACCCGCCTGAGAAGTCATGAAACGCAGGACCAATTGGGCGAGGTCATTGCGACTGGCCGGACGACTGTCAGCGAAATGGAGCATGGGAAGAAAACTACAACGGCGGAGAAAATTGCCATGATCTGCCGGCACTACCACGTGTCCGCGGATTATCTGCTGGGGTTGTCCGATGACCCGGAGGGCGGCGTTGAGCGGTGGGTGGAGGAGGAATGAACTCCCGTCAAGGCGTACATAGAATCTGTGATCTGGATATTGAAAAATACAGCTGTATTACACCAGACATTCCGGTTCGGGAGGTCATCATCACAGATGAACGGATTGCGCACATAAGGAGCCACCATCCGGGACATTTTGAAGCAGTTGCACCATTTTTGAGGGCGGCTTTAGAGGAGCCTGACTATATTTTAGAGGATGCCCCCAATACCGGTCTTATTTTGAAGGCGTTCCAAGCTGATGGGCTGAGAGTGCAGATGGTACTTCGGCTCCATACCGCTATGGATTCTCCCGGATTCAAAAATTCTATCATTTCTGCATGGAGAATCAGTGAATCCCGTTGGAACAACTATTTGCGAAACAAAAAAATTCTTTACAAAACTGAATAAAGCGGCTATACTGGACATAGGATAGCTGGTGCTTTGAGGTGGTAAATTTCGTTGCGGCCACACGCCGATGGCATGACAGGGGAAACCCGAGAGATGCGGGAGAGGCGACGCCCGCCAAAGCACCGACCTATAGAGGGGCCGCATAGAGCGGCCCCTCTCTTTTACATTGATCAAAATAGGAGGAGCAAATTGTATGGATTTTACTCAGAATTCCTGCCGTGAGTTTGTTACGGTGCTGGCCTCCAATGCGCCGGTGCCCGGCGGCGGCGGGGCGGCGGCGCTGGTGGGCGCTATCGGTACGGCCCTGGGGAACATGGTGGGCTCCCTCACCGTGGGGAAGAAGAAGTATGCCGACGTGGAGGCGGAGATTGTGGCCCTGAAGGCCAAGTGCGACGCCCTCCAGACCGAGCTGTTGGATCAGGTGCCCGCCGACGCCGTGGGGTTTGAGCCCCTGGCCAAGGCCTACGGGATTCCCAAGGACGATCCCAACCGGGACCAGATTCTGGAGGACGCCACTGTCACCGCCTGCGCGGTACCGATGCACATTATGGAGCTGTGCTGTGAGGCGCTGGACGCCATCGCTGTGTTTGCCGAGAAGGGCAGCCGGCTGGCGGTCAGTGACGCCGGGTGCGGCGCGGTGTGCGTGAAGGCGGCATTGCAGGCCGCGTCCCTCAATGTGTTTATCAACACCAAGACGCTGAAGGATCGGGCCAAGGCGGAGGAGATGAATGCCAAGTGCCTTGGGATGCTGGAGAAGTATGGCCGGATGGCGGATGAGATTTTTGAGAGCGTTAAGGCCGGGTTTTTTAAGTAAACGGGCGTTTGGATGAGAGGTTGGATGGTGTGGCGGCGCGTTCCCGAGGGACGGGGGCGGGCCGGCGGGGAATCCCTCCACCGCCGTGCGGCGGTCCCCCTCATCTCGGCCTAAAAGCCGCCCCTTTGGGGCGGTTGGCCTCGAAACGCGCCTGCGGGCGCAGCCTTTAGCAAGGGAGGCTATGGCGCGAAGCGCCGGGGGCGGGAGAGCGGGCGCACAATGTGCGCCCCTACATACGGGATACCGACAGGTACGGCGGCATTTGCCGCACGACGAACAGCGCAGTGACTGACAAGTTTCGGAGGCAAGTCGGGCGAGGTTGGCAGAGCGGCAGCGGCGGTTTATAGCATGGCTGAAGACGGGGGGGCGCTCACAAGATACCTTCTGCTTTGCGAGAGCCACCGCCGCCGCGTCCGAAGTGCCAAGGTTGGATGAGCGCCGGTCTATCGAAGCTGCGGCGCGGCTTGGGGTTCTTAGGGAGGAGCGAATCAGGGCTGTGCCCCCTGCGGGGGGCTAAAGCCCGCCTGAGCGGACACCTAAGCGCGCTTTTGCCTGCTTTTCTCGCGCGGGAAAGGGAAAGGATGCGTGAAGGAAAACCGTATGGTTTTCCTTCGCGTTCCATCAACCCGCCGCACCCCAAGGGCATTTCCTCGCCGCTATGCGGCTCGGGCACAGCGACAGATT
>JAAWSV010000106.1 GCA_022801715.1 Oscillospiraceae bacterium | reverse complement strand
AGCAGATTTTGGCAAAGTGCCAAAATCTGTCGCTGCGGCGGGTTGATGGAACGCGAAGGAAAACCATACGGTTTTCCTTCACACATCCTTTCCCTTTCCTGCACGAGAAAAGCAGGCAAAAGCACGCTTAGGGGGACGGGCCGGCGGACTTTAGCCCCGCCGCAGGCGGGGCACAGTCCTTACGCCCGTCCCCCTAAGAACCCCAAGACGCGGCTTCCTTGCTGGCTTGGTGGGTTCGGTAGGACTGGGGCTTCGGACGCGGCGGCGGTGGCTCTCGCATGGATAAAGGTATCCTGAGAGCGTGCCCCCGTCTTTGGATTTGTTGTGGGCGGCCGCTGCCGCTCTGCCTGCCTCGCTTCGACTTGCCTCCGGGACTTGTGGGGTGTTGCGTTGGCCCGGTGCCGCAAATGCCGCCGTGCCTGTTGGTATACCGTTTGTAGGGGCGCACACAGCGCAGCCGTTGGCGGCCTTGCCGCCTTACGGATGCGGCGTGCCCCTTGCGGGTATTGTGCGCCCTTCTGTCGACGCTCACCGCGTTGGAGGAGGACGGGCCGATGGGGACATCGGCCCCTGCGGGTGGGGCGTTCCGGGGGACGGGGGACGGGGCGCCGGGTCGTCGCGCCCTACGGGTGGGCTTGACGGGCTGTCCCGGTATTGATAGGACGGGCGCACGGTGTGCGCCCCTACATCTGTTTTCACGAACCATGTCTGATATCCTGACCCCGTGGGGGCTGGTGTCCTCACCGGACCGTTACCCGACAAGGGGATGGTTCGTCATCCCCTCCGTAGGGCGCGACGACCTCGGCGCGCCGGGCCTCGGCGGCCAAGGCGGTTCGGTAAGGCGTGTGTTTGTTCTGTCGGTGCTCGCTGCGACGGGGGGGCGGACTCGGCAATGCTGCGGGCTATCTGTGCTTGCCGATGAAGAACAGTGCTACTACGCCGGCGCCGGTGTGGTTGCCGATTACCGGGCCTACGTAGTTGATGATGACCTCCTTGGTGCCGAAGCGGTCCCTGACCTGCTGGGCCATGGCCTCTACCTCCTCCGCACAGTCGCCGTGGCTGATGAAAACTGTCTCTGCATCGGTGACCAGCTCGTCCATCTGCGCTAAGAGCGCCTGGATGGACGCCTTGCGGCCCCGGACTTTGCTCAGGGGGATCAGACGGCCCTGGTCGTCCATGTGGAGGATGGGCTTCATCTGTAACATGGTGCCCAGGACCGCCGCCGTGGCGCTGACGCGGCCGCCCCGCTTCAGGTGGTTCAGATCGTCCACCGTGAAGTAGTGGCAGAGGTGGGGGATGGTCTCTTGGATGAAGGACGCCGTCTCCTCCATCGTCCGGCCCTTCTGCCGCTCCCGGTGGGCCAGGTAGAGGAGCATCCCCTGCCCCAGGGAGGCACAGAGGCTGTCAATCACCTGGATTTTACGGTCCGGGTAGGTACCGGAGAGCTCCTGCTGGGCGATTACCGCGGACTGGTAGGTGGTGGAGAGGGCCGAGGAGAAGCAGACGCAGAGGATGTCCTTTCCCGCCTCCAGGGGCACCGTCATGGCCTCCATAAACGCCTCCGCGTTGGCCGCGGCGGTGGAGCCGGTGCTGCCGGCTCGGACGCGGGCGTAGAAGTCCCTGGGGTCCAGCTCCCGGTGGTCCAAGTAGTTCTGATAGGTGCGGTCGTCCTGCATCACCGACAGGGGCAGTACCGCAAGCTCCATCTCCTCTGCCAGCTCCGCCGGGAGGTCACAGCAGCTGTCTGTCATCAAAACAAAGTCTTTCATGGCAAATTTCCCTTCTTTGTTTCGCCTGATTTGCATATAGTGGAAATCAGTATACCACACCGCGGGGGAGAATGCAAAGTTTTTTCCGGCGGCGGGGAGGAGGGGACGCTGTGGGGCGTAAAAGGTTGGGGAGGGCCGGCTGGGCGCTGGCCGCGCTGCTGGCGCTGGCACTGTGCGGCGCCGGGGCGCTGGCGCTGCCGGGCGCCTCGGCGGAGCGGATCCTGCCGGGGGTATCCGTGGCCGGGGTGGACCTGAGCGGATGCAGCCGGGGGGAGGCGGAGGCCCTCCTGCGGGCCAGGGGCGCGGACTACAGCGCCACCAAAATCCTCCTCTGCTCCGGGGACACGCTGATCGCCTCCGTGACCTGCGGCCAGATCGGGGCGGCGCCGGACTGGGCCAAGGCGGCGGAGCTGGCCTGCCGGGCCGGGCAGGGGGACAGCCTTCTGCGCCGGGGGTGGCGCCGGCTCTTCCCGGAGGCAATCGACATCGCTCCGCCCTTCACCGTGGATCAGGAACAGCTGGAGGCCGCCCTGCCGCCGTCACCGGCGGACGCCGCCTACGACCCGGTCTCCGGGGAGATCCGGGAGGGGCGGCCGGGGCTCCGCGTGGAGGTCCCGGCGCTGTGCCTGGCCCTGTCCGGGGCGGCGCCGGGGGGCGCGGTGCGCCTGCCGGTGGAGGTGCGGCAGCCGGAGATCAGCGCGGAGCACCTGCGGGAGGCCCTCTTCCGGGACGTGCTGGGGACGTATCAGACGGAGGTGGGGGGCAGCGCCTCCCGGCGGAGGAACGTGGCCCTCTCCGCCGCCGCCGTGGACGCCACGGTGCTCCTGCCGGGGGAGACCTTCGATTACAACCAGGTGGTGGGGGAGCGGACGCGGGCCCGGGGCTACGGGGCGGCGCCGGCCTATGTCAACGGGGAGACGGTGGAGGAGATCGGCGGGGGCATCTGCCAGACCTCCTCCACGCTCTACGCGGCGGCTCTGCTGGCGGACTTGCAGATCACGGCGCGGAGCGCCCACCGCTATGTGAGCAGCTACATCCCCCTCGGGATGGACGCCACTGTGAGCTGGGGCGGGCCGGAGTTCCGCTTTCGCAATGACACCCGCTACCCCATCCAGATTCAAGCGGCGCTGGAGGGCCGGACGCTGCGCGTAACCATCCGGGGCACCCACCTGGACAGCTCCACGGTAAAGATCCGCAGCGAGGTGGTGTCCACGGACCCCTGCCGCACCCGCTACGAGGACGCCCCGGGCCTCCCCATAGGCACGGAGCAGCTGAAGCAGAGCGGGTACAGCGGCTGCACGGTGCAGACCTACCGGGAGGTCTATGACGCCGAGGGGAACCTGCTGCGAAGCAGTACGGAGGCGCGGAGCGTGTACTGGCGGAGGGACAAAATTGTCCTCCGGGGCACCGCGGTGCCGCCGGAGGACGAGAGGGTCGAGACGGGGGAGGAGGACGGAGGATTGCCGTCGGAGGTAGAAAATTAAGTGTTTTGAGGACGTTTTGAGAGAGAATCAGTCCTCCTCCTCCGGAGTCTCTACAGGGCCGTGCTGGGCTTCGTAGTCTTTGATATACAATAACACTGCGTATTCAACCAAATTGTTGATCGACCGGTGCTCCGCCTTTGAAATGGCCTTCACCTTCTGATAAGCCTCTTCTTCCAGACGCAGTCCTACCTGTACTTTGAATGCCGCCATGTGTTATCACCTCTGTAACAGTATGGTAGCAAATTTTTGCTTGACAATCAATAGGCAGAATGCTAATATTAGTTAGCACTATACAATTAGGAGGCTTCTATGTGTGAGCATCAGACTGAAATTATTGAGGAGCTGCGGTGGGTGATGATGGAGCTCTCGGGGGATGTGTTGGCGCTGGAGCTGTTTTGTCTGTATGGGAAATACGGCGTGGGGAAGTTTGGGCCCTATGTGTGTCGGGCCTATGTGCGGCAGATGGAGGATTTCCTTCGGCAGCATTTGCAGGACGTGGAGCAGCTCGCCGGGCATCTGCTGCGGGATGGTGAGGCGTTGGTTCGGCCGGTGTAGGGGGGACGGGGGTTGGTGGGGCGTCGCGCCCTACGGGGGGTTTATCGGTAGTGCGGTGGGAGAATCCCTCCACCGCCTTGCGGCGGTCCCCCTCCCTTTAGCAAGGGAGGCTTTAGCCCGCAGTACCCCCAAAGTG
>JAAWSV010000025.1 GCA_022801715.1 Oscillospiraceae bacterium | reverse complement strand
AATTATAGGACAGCCTAAACAGAAAAATCCCAGCACCATCATAGTGCCGGGATTGTCAGCAGCTCCACTAAGTTTTTATGGTCTTGTCTGTCTCAGTTTTAGGTGAAATCCCCCTTGACAAATGTTCTCCTGATACAACGAGCTTACTCCACTGCTGCCCGGTGGAATACCTTTTTGCCCTTCTTGATGATGAGCCCCTCGCCTCGGAAGGCCCCCGCGCTCCAGCTTTGGTCGATGTCCGTCACCTTCTTGTCGGCCACGCTGACGCCGCCCTGCTGGATCAGCCGCCGGGCCTCGCCTCGGGAGGAGGCCAAGCCGCAGGCCACCAGCAGGCCCACCGCGCTGATCTGTCCGTTCTCGAAGTCGGCGTCCTTCAGGACGGTGGAGGGCATACTCTCCCGGTCTCCGCCGCCACCGAAGAGGGCCTTGGCCGCAGCTTGGGCCTTGTCGGCCTCCTCCTTGCCGTGGACCAAGTTGGTCAGCTCCCAAGCTAAAATCTCCTTGGCCTTGTTCAGCTGGCTGCCCTCCCAGCCGTCCATCTCGTTGATCTGCTCCAAGGGCAGGAAGGTGAGCATCCGGATGCACTTGAGCACATCCGCGTCGTCAATGTTTCGCCAGTACTGGTAGAAGTCGTAGGGGCTGGTCTTGTTGGGGTCCAGCCACACCGCGCCGGAGGCGGTCTTGCCCATCTTCTTCCCCTCGCTGTTGAGGAGCAGGGTGATGGTCATGGCGTGGGCGTCCTTCCCCAGCTTCCGGCGGATCAGTTCTGTGCCGCCCAGCATGTTGCTCCACTGGTCGTTGCCGCCGAACTGCATGTTGCAGCCGTAGTGCTGGAACATGTAGTAGAAATCGTAGGACTGCATAATCATGTAGTTGAACTCCAGGAAGCTGAGTCCCTTCTCCATACGCTGCTTGTAGCACTCAGCCCGGAGCATGTTGTTCACAGAGAAGCAGGACCCCACCTCCCGCAGAAGCTCCACATAGTTGAGCTTCATCAGCCACTCGGCGTTGTTGAGCATGATGGCCTTCCCCTCGCCAAAATCAATAAACCGCTCCATCTGCTTCTTGAAGCAGTCGCAGTTGTGCTGGATGGTCTCCGGAGTCATCATGGAGCGCATGTCTGTCCGGCCAGAGGGGTCTCCCACCATACCGGTGCCGCCGCCGATTAAGGCGATGGGTCTGTTGCCCGCCATTTGGAGCCGCTTCATCAGGCACAGTGCCATGAAGTGGCCCACATGGAGGCTGTCCGCCGTGGGGTCAAAGCCAATGTAGAAGGTGGCTTTGCCGTTGTTGATCATCTCCCGGATCTCCGCTTCGTTTGTGACCTGCGCGATCAGGCCGCGGGCCACTAATTCTTCGTATACTTTCATATTGAATCTCCTTCATTCATTGATTATTATTTATTATTTATAAATCAACTAATTTATATGATTCTATGTTTATTGCATTTATATAGTTCTATGTGATTACCGTCGCTGGTACACGCAGTCTATTACGCCATTCTCCTGCCGCAGATCTGTCAAACGAAGTGTCAACGGCGGTCCACCCTCTGGGAACAGGGGCGTTCCATTTCCAAGTAGGATGGGCATGATGGACAGGTGGAACTCGTCGATCTCCCCCATGCACTGGCGGATCAGATCGGCGCCGCCGCAGATCCAGATATTGCCTCCCTCCTCCTGCCGCAGGCGCCGAAGCAGCTCTGTCGGGGAACCGTCTACAAAGCGGCGCTCAGGTGTGTCCGGCTCTGGCCGGTGGGTCAGGATGTAGGTCTCCAGCCCTTGGTAGGGCCAGCAGTCCGGGGACAACTCCTCTGTCACCTGCCGGTAGGTTCGGGCACCCATGAGCACTGTATCAGCTGTACAGATGAAGGCCTCATAGCCATAGTCCCCCGTGTAATCCGGATCCTGACCGCCCAGCCAGCCTACGTCTCCGCCAACATCGGCAATATACCCGTCCAAGCTGAGGGAAATATATAGAACCACCTTCCGCAAAACATCTCCTCCTCTCTTACGCGCAAAAACGCCCTCTGTCCCGCAGGACAGAGGGCGAAGGAAACGCGGTACCACCTCTATCACGCCGGCCCCTCACGGGGACGGCCTCATGGGGTCTCCAAAGACCCACCGCGCGGTATCGGGCGCACCCGGCGGAGCCTACTGTCCCACGCGGGAGTTCGGTCCGCTGCTCCGGGAGGTATTCACACCGCGTCCCTCTCCCCCTTCCACCATACAGGGGCTCTCTTGGCAGGGCAATACGGCGCTACTTCTTCCCATCGTCGCGTTATGTGGCATTATAGCGGGAAATACGTGCTTTGTCAAGGGGAACTCTGATCAAAAAAGCACAGGTCCTTCAAGGGCTGGGGATGATCTCTCCGGCACATATGGTTCTCAGAGCCTTATGGGTAATGGCGGCAAACTATCGAAGGCCCTTGGCAAAGTCCATGAGGTCAACGGTCTCCTCCTCTGGTCTCAGTTCACTGGATAGACTCCATTATTCCTGTTTTTGCAATAGCATGCAAGCATTTTTACTTTACCTATTAAAAGAGCCGGACAGAGCGCTTCTGTCCAGCCTTTTGCCGTTTTTTCCCCGTTCCCGCCCTCGCCGCGTCACGTCAACGCACGGTAGTGCTGTGTGCGATGTGCCGTTTGCCATTGTACAGCGTGCAGGGCTTTATTGTGCAATGGGGGATCGAACCCCGCGCTGCCCCTCCGCGTTACCATATGACAAGCCCTCAACAGGGCAGATCGGTTTTGCGTTCGCCCATGATGCGGCTACCACTATATTCTTTTTTATCCTTTTACAGCAGCTCTGTGGTCCAGTTGGCCGCTTGGATGGCACCGTCCACTTGGCGGAGCTGGGCGGACATCTGATCCACCTGCTTCTGGTAGTCCTGTACAGATATGGTGCTTAAAATCTTAATCTCCGACCGGGTGGCCCGGCGGCTGAGGCCGCTGGCCTGACGCAGGAACTCCCGGTAGGCCTCCACCTTGATCTTCAGGCAGTCCCTTTTCGCCAGCAGGGCCGTTAAAGTGCCCTCGGCAGTAACGGTCTGGCTGTTGGTGCGGTTGATCCGCTCCATCAGCTCCTCCAGTTGAGCGATGCAGCCGTCCAGTTCATGAAGCAGGGCCACCGGGTCCTCGGCGGGCTTCTCCCCCTCTTGGACGGTGGCATTCTGGTTCAGACGCTCCTGAAGCTGGTAGATCCGCTTCTGCAAGTCGCTGCGCAGCTGCAGTGCCTCCGCTAATCTCATGTAATCCTCTCCTCTCTATTCTACTCGGCACAGTCTGTGCGCCGCCGGCATGGATATCGTATCTGTCATTCTGAGCTCTTTCGCTATTATGTTACGCCTCTGCCCCACCGCTCTCTAAATACAGTGGCAGAAACCGGGCGATGCTCTCTGCGATACAGTCGATGTTCTCTGTTTTCAATATGGTATCCTTTTTTGTCCGCAAATGGGGGATGTAGTACCCTAAACCGCCTGCATACCGGCAGGCCGCGGTAGCTACGTGGAATTTGAACTTCCGGTGGTCCGAGGGGTAGTAGTTAAGCCCCTTGGTCAAAAGGTGCGCCTGTATCGCCTCTGTGTTCTGAAAGCCCTCCTCCAGCGCCGAGAGCAGCTTCTCATCCCACCGGCAGGGGCGGCTTGGCATCAGCAGCAGGTGATCCCCGTCTCCCACGCAGTCGAAGTTGAGGAAGAGACAGCTTTGAGCGGCATCGGGGTGGGCCTTTTTGAATGCTCCGGCTCCCAATAGATTGCGGGCGTTGTTGTCAAAGAACACAATGCACACCCGGTCATGCCTACGCACAATCTTGGCAATGGCCAGCAGGGCCAGTACGCCGGAGGTGTTGCCGTTGGCGTTGCTCAAATTGGCCGGTCCGAAAGCGGCAAAAAACAGCAGTCCCACCAGCAGAATCAAAAAAAGCGGCAGCATCAGACCCGGCTGGTTCAGGGGAAAGGACACAGCGAAGGACACCGCCAGCGCCAATACGATCAGTACCAATGCCACTAAGGCGTGGTAGAGCACATGGGCGGCTACATTGGTGGGCGAGACGAAGTCCGGCACAACCATGCGGGAGGCGGTGTCGTAGTGGGCGGTGAGAAACACCGCCGCCCGGTCCGGATCCCCGGCCACCACGTTGATACTGCCGTTGGTCCTGCCGTACCGCTCCTCGGAGGCTCTCCAACCGGACCGGCGCAGCTCCCGCAAAAGCCACTCCCGGAAGTCCGACTTCTGGGCAAAATTCCTGCGCACCGGGTAGAGCCGCAGCAGCACATCCCTGATTTTCTCGATATACTCCATATCGCTCCTCTCCCAAACCCTACGTCAACATGCTCCGCTTGTAATCCTCCGCCGCCGCGATCAGCTCCTCCGCGCTCTGACGCATGGCCTTCGTTACCTCCACGCCGCCGGTGAGGCGGGCCAGCTCGTCCATGCGGCCCTCCCGGTTCAGCTCCGCCACGGCAGTGTGGGTGCGGCCCTCCCGCTCCCCTTTCTCCACGGAGAAGTGGGTGTCGGCCATGGCGGCCAGCTGGGGCAGGTGGGTAACACAGAGCACCTGCTTGTGCCGGGACACTTGGGCCAGCTTCTCTGCCACCTTCTGGGCGGCGCGGCCGGACACGCCGGTGTCCACCTCGTCAAAGACCATGGTACCGATGCTCTCATTCTCCGCCAGCACGTTCTTCAGTGCCAGCATGATCCGGGCCAGCTCGCCGCCGGAGGCCACCTTGTGGATGGGCTTCAGTGCCTCCCCCACATTGGCGGACATGAGGAAACGAACCTCGTCCCCTCCGTTCTCCCCCAGCTCCGTCTCGCCAAACTGGATGGCAAAGCGGACCTTGGGCATACTCAGCTGCCGAAGCTCCTCCTGAATACGGCGCTCCAAGGCCTCCGCCGCGGACTTTCTGGCCCCTGTCAGGGTCTTAGCCGCCTCCTTTGTCCGCTTCTCCTGTTTACGCAGGTCCTTCTCCAATCGGGCGATGGTGTCGTCGGCGTACTCGATGCCGTCCAGCTCCTGCCGGCACTTGTCCAAGTAGGCCAGCATGTCCACCACAGTGGGACCGTACTTCTTCTCCAAGCGGTAGAGCTGATCCGACCGGCTCTCCACCGCGTCCAGCTCCGCCGGGGAGAAGTCGTAGCTCTCCCGCAGATCCCGGACGGTCTCACCGATGTCGTAGACCTCGCTCTCCACGGCCTCCAAGCGGCTGGTCAGCTCCATGAACTGCTCCCCCATCCCCCGGACGGCCCGCAGGGCGTTCTCCGCCTCCCGCAGAAGGGCCACGGCTCCCATGCTCTCATCGGAACCATTGAGGCAGTAGGCCGCCCCTTGGACAGCGGAGAGGAACTTCTCCCCGTTGCGCAGGATGTTCCGGCGCTCCGCCAGAGCTTCCTCCTCCCCCTCCTTCAGCTCCGCCCGCTCCAGCTCGTCGATCTGGTGGCGCAGGGTGTCCACACGGCGCTCCCGCTCCGCCTCATCCATGGCCAGGGACTTGATCTTCTTTCGAATCTCCGCCATGGTCCGGTACTCCGCCTGATAGGCCCGCAGAGTCTCTCCCGTGGCGCCGAAGCTGTCCAAATAGGCGCAGTGGCGCTCCTCGTCCAAGAGAAGCTGGCCATCGTGCTGACCGTGTATGTTCAAAAGGCTGTTGCCGATCTGGCGCAGCAGCGCCACGGTGATGGGCCGTCCGTTGGCCCGGCAGGTGTTCTTTCCATCGGCGTAAATCTCCCGCTGCAGGAGCAGCTCCCCGCCCTCGGCGCTGACACCGCTCTCCTCCAGCACCGTCAGGTCCTCCGGCACGCCGGAGAACAGGGCACTGACAAAGGCCTTGCCGGCCCCGGTACGGATCAGATCCCGAGGGGTCCGCTGGCCCAGCACCGCACCCATGGCGTCAATCACAATGGACTTACCCGCGCCAGTCTCACCGGTGAGGACGTTGAAGCCGGGGTGGAAAGCAATCTCGGTCTCCTCGATCACCGCGATATTCTCAATGTGCAGCAGCTCCAGCATAGCTTCACTCCTTCTTCTGATCTCCGCCGGAGAGGGGGAGCATCTCCCCAATCTCCGCACAGAACCCATCGGCAGACCGGCTGTCCCGCATCACCAGGAGCACGGTGTCCTCTCCGGCCAGCGTGCCCACCAGATAGGGCAGTTCCATACTGTCAAGTGCTGCGGCGGCGCCGTTGGCCAGCCCCAGAAGCGTCTTAACCACCACTATGTTCTGGGCACAGTCGATGCTGAGGACGCTCTCGCGGAAGATAGTGCGCAGCTTGTCCGCTACATTCAGCCCGCTCTGCCGGACAGACACGGCGTAGCGGTAGCGCCCCCGGCCAACCGGCTCTTTGATCAGGTGCAGCTGCTTAATGTCCCGGGAAATGGTAGCTTGGGTGCAGGAGATCCCCTCCCGCTGCAATCGCTCCATCAGCAGCTCCTGTGTGTCGATATCCTCCCGGGCGATGATCGAGAGGATTTTTCCCTGTCGTTCATTTTTCATAGGGCAGCACCCCCGTCATCTTGGTTCGCAGAATCTCGTAGATACTCTTGTCAGATAGGCGGATCAGCTCCGTCTCATAGCGGGAGTTTTTGATCACAACCTCGTCCCCCGCGCGGAGGGAGAAGGCCCGTCCCCCGTCCACCGACAGAAACACCGGCTTGCGCCCCACGTCCCGGGGCCGCACCGAGATGGTGCTGGTGGCGGACATCACATAGGAGTTGGACTGAATCGAGTGGGCGCAGATGGGGCTGACCACAAAATTTCTGGCCGTAGGCTCCACGATGGGCCCTCCGGCAGAGAGGGAGTAGCCGGTGGAACCGGTAGGCGTGGCCACCACCACACCGTCCCCCTCGATAACACCCAAGGCCGCCATTCCCACCATCACGTCCAGACGGATAATCCGGGCCACGGCGCCCTTGGTCACCACCGCGTCGTTGAGGCCGCAGTTGTCGTAGACCCGCCGGCCCTCCCGAAATACGGACACGTCCAGCATCATCCGCCGCTCCCGCTGAAACTGGCCGGCGGCCAGATTCTTGAGAAGGTGCATCTCATTGCGCTCCAGCTCCGACATGAAGCCCAAGCTCCCCATATTTACCCCCAGCATGGGGAGCCCCCGCATGGCCGCGGTTTTGGCCAAGTGGAGAATGGTCCCGTCTCCGCCAAAGGTAATGATCATGCTGCTGTTGCGCAGCTCTTGGTGCAGCGGCCGGGTGGGCACAGGGCACTCCCCGCCCTCCATGCGGAAGGGCAGACAGAACACCGTGCGAATCCCCGCGGCATTGAGGATCTCCGCGGCCTCCCTCGCTGCCGCCAGCCCTGTATCCCGGTAGGGATTGGGGCACAGTATGACCTTCTTCATCCCGTCTGACCCTCCTTCAGCGCGCTGTGGGACTCCTCCACCAGAGCGTACAGCTCAGGGACATGCTCCTCGCCTGTCCCCAAGCCGAGATAGCCCAAATACTCTATGTTCCCCTCAGGCCCTCGAATGGGAGAGTAAGTGATATCAAGCACTGTAAAGTTATTTTCCTTTGCATAATCAAGGAAGTGCTCCAGCACCTCCAAATGGATGGATGCCTCCCGGACCACGCCCTTTTTTCCCACTTTATCCTTCCCGGCCTCAAACTGGGGCTTAATCAGGCACACCACATGTCCCCCCTCCCGGAGGACAGAGGCTACCGCGGGCAGGATAAGCTTGAGGGAGATAAAACTCACATCGATAGAGGCAAAGTCCGGTGCCTCTGGAATCAGCTCATGGCTGAGGTAGCGGGCATTGGTCCGCTCCAAGCAAACCACCTGAGGGTCGCTGCGGAGCTTCCAAGCCAACTGACCGTACCCCACATCCACAGCGTAGACCTTGGAGGCGCCATTTTGCAGCATACAGTCTGTAAAACCGCCGGTGGAGGCCCCTACATCCATGCAGACCGCCTCCGTCAGATCAATGGGCCAGAGGGCCATGGCTTTCTCCAGCTTCAATCCCCCCCGGCTGACATAGCGCAGGGCGCTGCCCCGGACCTCCACCGTGGCCTCCGCCGCCACCGGGGTTCCCGGCTTATCCACACGCTGTCCGTTTACGAACACCAAGCCGCTCATAATGGTGGCTTGGGCCTTCTGCCGGCTTTCCTGAAGCCCTCGCTCCACCAACAGTACATCAAGTCGCGTCTTTGCCATGGCACACCTCACAAACTGCCTGTACAATCCCCTTGGCGTTGATGCCCACGCTCTCCCGCAGCTGGGACACACTGCCTTGGTATACGAAGCGGTCACCGCAGCTGAGGAGCCGCAGACCCCGGAGGACAATCCCCCGCGCCAGCACGGCCTCGCACAGCCGCTGGCCCACGCTGCCGGTGTGGAAGCACTCCTCCGCCACCACCAAGACGCCGGTTTTCTCTATACTGTGCAGCACCAGCTCCGGCTCCAAAGGGGCAATACAGTTGAGCTTAATCACCTCCGCCTGCACCCCGCGCTCGGAGAGTACATCGGCGGCTTGGAGGACCTCATTTACCATGGTGCCGTAGGCCGCAAGGGTCACATCTGTTCCCTCCCGCAGGCGGACAGCAGCGGTACCGTTCCAGCCGGCGGTATACCGGCCCTCGCCCCCCCGGGGATAGCGCAGAGCCACAGGCCCTGTCTCCTCTAAGACAGCGTGGCGGAGCATATCCCGAAGCTCTTGGAAGCTGGCGGGGGAGTAGAGTGTCATATTGGGAATGGCACTCAGGTAGGCTGCGTCAGCCAAGCCGTGGTGGGTGGCCCCGTCAGCTCCCACCAGTCCGGAGCGGTCCACACCAAAGACAGCATGGAGATTTTGCAGGGCCACATCGTGGATCAGCTGGTCATAGCCCCGCTGCAAAAAGGAGGAGTACACCGCGAATACCGGCACCAGCCCCTGCTTGGCCATGCCGCCGGCCATGGCCACCGCGTGCCCCTCGGCAATGCCAACATCGAAAAACCGATGCGGGTAGTACCGGGAGAAGTTCTCCAGTCCGGTCCCCTCTCCCATGGCCGCAGTGACAGCGCAGATTCGGCTGTCTCCGGCAGCGATCTCCTCCAAGGTCTGGCCAAACACGGCGGAGAAGTCCGCCTTCTTCTCCCCGGAGACACCTGTCTCTATATCAAAAGGCCCCACCCCGTGGTAGCGGTTGGGATTGCTCTCCGCCGGAGGATAGCCCCGTCCCTTCTGGGTCTTTACATGGACCAGCACCGGGCTGTTCAGCTCCTTGGCCCACTCCAAGGTGGTACACAGCCGCTCAATGCTGTGCCCGTCCACCGGGCCCAAGTAGGTAAAGCCCATGTCCTCGAACATGGTACAGGGCCAGAACATCTTCTTCAGAGCGGTCTTGATCCTATGGTTAAAGCGGTACAGTCCCTGTCCGCCGGGCAGGTGGGCCATCAGGCGGCGATAGTTCTTTTTAAAGGTATAGTAGCTCTTGCGTGTGCGGATGGAGGCCAAATGGCTGGAGATACCCCCCACATTGGGGTTGATGGACATGCCGTTATCGTTCAAAATCACAATTAACGGCTCATGGGAGTCCCCCGCGTCATTGAGTCCCTCATAGGCCAGCCCGCCGGTGAGTGCTCCATCCCCCAGAAGGGCCAGCACGCTGTAATCTTTCTGCTGTAAAGTCCTTGCCCTTGCCATCCCTAACGCCACCGAGACGGAGTTGGAGGCGTGGCCGGCGATGAAGGCATCGTGGTCGCTCTCCATGGGCTTGGGGAAACCGGCCACGCCGCCGAACTGGCGCAGGGTGTGCATCAGCTCAGCACGGCCGGTGAGAATTTTGTGGACATAGCACTGGTGGCCCACATCAAAGACCAAGCGGTCCCGCCCGGTGTCAAACACCCTGTGGATGGCCACTGTCAGCTCCACCGCCCCTAAATTGGAGGCCAAGTGTCCCCCGGTCTTGGAGACAGTCTGGAGTAAAAAAGTGCGCAGCTCACCGCAGAGGGCGTCTAACTCCCTCCGGGAGCAGCTGCGCAGATCCGCTGGGGAGTGGATTCGTTCAAGCACCGGTGTTTTCTCCCTTACTTTTCTCGATGGAACACATGGATCACACGGCCCACAGCATAGACCACCTTCGTGCTGCAGCTCATGGCGAAGGTCTTGCCCAAGGCCTTGCCGCCGATGGTGAGACCGGAGACCAGAGCCGTCACCGCCAAGGACAGCAGCACCCCCTGTACGGAGAGATGGCGCTGGAGCTCCACAACGATCACCGCCGCGGTGGTACCGCTGACGATGCCGCAGATATCGCCCACCACGTCGTTGCAGAAGCTGCTGACCTTGTCGGCCCCCCGGATCAGCCGCAGGGCCTCCTTTGCTCCCGGCTCCCGGTGGGAGGCCATAGAGTGGAAGGGCTTCTCGTCGGCGGCGGTAACCGCTACGCCGATGATATCAAACAGAATACCCAAGCCGATAAACCCCGCCAAAATGGCAAAGGAGGCGGCTAAGGAGGCGGCGCTGAGGAGCTCGCTGGAGATTACACTCAGCGCGGCGGAGAGGCAGATGGAGATAAAAAAGACGCGAATGGGCCAGCTGAGCCAGCTGGGCTTTTTGGCCGGCTTATGCTCGGCCCTGGTCTTGGGTTTTCGAATGTCGTCCTGTGTGTCCAAGGTGGTGAATACTCCTCTCAATTATGGTCAAAGGGTACGACTTTTTTCCACATCTCTGCTTGGGACAGCGATATGGCTCTAAATAAATCCGGCTTTCCCAGTTGGGCAAGCCGGTTGTAAAAAAGCTAAGGCGGCGGCAGCAGATGGAGTAAATCTTACGGCTTAAGGTACGGGTAGGATTTCCCCGGGGCGCGCCTCTCGTTGCCGATCAGGTGGTTTCCCTTTCAGCGCCCAGCCGCGGCGTTGCCGGCCGCGGGACCCGATTGCCACTGAGTCCGCACTGCAATCCCCCATCTGCCCAAGGACATGACAGCCTAGGTGTTTTCCACCACAGTCTTACCGTTTCCTAGCCTCTTTTGCAAAAAGACTTTCAAGGAGCTATACGCACTGTCCCTGGCCGGGGACCATGCGCCTCAACGCTCCTATCCGTGCCATTTCACGCAAGGCAGGCTACTCCGCGCACAGCGTTCACGGCTCTATGGCCGGGTAGCACCGCAACGCGGGTTCCAGCCTGAGTCGTACACAGGTCGAAGTTACCAACAAGGGAGTACGCCTGTGCACAAGTTCAGGTCTCCACGGGGGCAGGGTCGTCCTCCCCATGCCATTGGGGAACGCCCTACACCCGCAAGCGCGGGGATCCGCGCTTTCCACTCAGCACCCACCCCAAACTGGGCGTAAGAAGCAGGCACCAAGGGTTTCACAGCTATGCCCTTAAAAGGATTTTTAGGCCCTTCTTCAGAACCGGCAGGTCTGACTAGGATACTGCGCCGCCGCTCAGCATGACACAGTATAGCACATCTTTTTCCAGAGCACAAGATATTCTGTATATTTTAATGGAATATTCACAGTTGAAAAAACAGCTTCCACATGGTAATATGTCAAACAGTTATGCCATCATTTTCCCATATTCTAAAGAAAGCTGGTCGCTCCATGGATTTGCAGACTATGTATGAAACCCTCGGCCTCTCTCGGGCCGTGTACGAATACGGCGAGGCTGTCCTCGCCCGGCTCACCAGCCGCTTTGCCGACATCGACGCCGCGGCAGAGTACAACCAAGCCAAGGTTCTTGCCGCCTTCCAGAAAAACCGGGTGGACGCGGCCTGTTTCGCCGCCACCACCGGCTACGGCTACAACGACGTAGGCCGGGAGAAGCTGGAGCAGGTCTACGCCGACGTGTTCCACACAGAGGCGGCCTTGGTCCGCCCTCAGATCACATGCGGCACCCACGCCCTCACCGTGGCCCTCAGCGCCAATCTGCTCCCCGGGGACGAGCTTCTCTCCCCTGTGGGCGCCCCCTATGACACCTTGCAGGAGGTCATCGGCATCCGTCCCTCCCCCTGCTCTCTGGCCGAGTACGGCGTCACCTACCGGCAGGTGGACCTGCTGTCTGACGGTACCTTCGACTATGACGCCATCCGCAGTGCCATCGGCAGCAGGACCAAGCTCATCACCATCCAGCGTTCCAAGGGCTATGCCACACGCCCCTCCTACTCCGTGGAGGAGATCGGGAAGCTCATCGCCTTCTGCAAGGGCGTCAAGCCGGATGTGCTGGTGATGGTGGACAACTGCTACGGCGAGTTCGTAGAGCTGGCGGAACCGTCGGATGTGGGCGCCGACATGGTGGTGGGCAGTCTCATCAAAAACCCCGGCGGCGGTCTGGCCCCCATCGGCGGCTATATCTGCGGCACCAAGGTCTGCGTGGACCGCTGCGCCTACCGCCTCTCTGCCCCTGGCTTAGGCCAAGAGGTAGGCGCCAATCTGGGACTGATGCCCGCCCTGTTTCAGGGCTTCTTCCTCGCCCCCACTGTCACCGCCGGAGCTCTGAAGGGTGCGGTTTTTGCCGCCAATATCTATGAAAGCTTAGGCTACCCCTGTGTCCCCGACGCCGCCGAGGACCGCCACGACATTATTCAAGCGGTGTCCTTAGGCAGCCGCGAGGCCATGGTGGCCTTCTGCAAGGGGATCCAGCAGGCCGCCCCGGTGGACAGCTACGTCACCCCGGAGCCTTGGGCCATGCCCGGCTACGACGACGATGTGATCATGGCGGCGGGGGCCTTCGTCCAAGGCAGCAGCATCGAGCTCAGCGCCGACGGCCCCATTCGCTCCCCCTACGCCGTCTACTTCCAAGGTGGTCTCACTTGGTACCACGCCAAGACCGGCATTCTCATGAGCCTCCAGAAGATGGTGGAAGCAGGTCTGGTCAGCGAATCACAACTGCAAGTTCCCTAAAAAAGCCGGACAGCCGTCACAGATGACAGTCGTCCGAAAAAGCGATACCTCAATCGTAATCTATTTGCAGCAGGTGTCTTCCACAGTGGAGGCAGCGGAACAGGTAGCCTTGGGCACCCCCATTCTTTTCCAATTCTTGGATACCCTCCCGCTGCCAGTCCTCCAAATCCTCCAGCACCTCCGCAAGCACACCTAATTCCAGCAGCTCCTTATAGCCGACGGCGCCCAGGAATGCGCAGAAGTCGTCGCAGTGGGCCCGCCAGTACTCCTGCTGCCAGCCGCAGTATCCGGGGGTCCGGTGGACCAGCTCATCCAGCTTGGCGGGGTCCGACACCTCGTCCACAGACTCGCTGTCCTGAAATTCTCCGTCAAATTTCTCCGCCGCAGCCCCGCTGGCAATACAGTCGGGACAGAGGCCATTTACCTCATCAATGGTATAGAACGGCCCCCGATAGACCACCGAGGTCTCCTCCCCACAGCAGGGACACCGCACCGGCTCCCCCAGCTCCTGAAAAGCTTCGGTAGCCAGCGGGTCGGGATGATAACGAAAATGTGGCAGCATAATGAAACCTCCTCAAATTGGAATTGATCACCTCCATTATACTATAGCCGCCGATCCCTTTGCAACACCTCTGCGCTCCACACTAAAAATACCTCCTATCTACGGAAAGGTGACCTATGCCCAATCGCTACTACCGCCGGCGTCCGCCGCCGGACCGGATTTTTTGAAAAGTCCCTAAAATTTCAAAAAATCTGTGTGAAAAAGGAGAAAATTCCATATGTGGTTTTGGCTTTCCCTCATCGCCCTGCTCTGCTGGAGCGGCTCCGACCTGTTCTCTAAGATCGGGTGCCGGGACGCCTCCGACCGGCTGAGCCATCTGAAGATGGTTATGGCGGTGGGTATTGTCATGGGTATTCATGCCGGTGTCGAGGTGTTTATCAACGGCGTTACCATCAATCTGAGTATCATCCTCACCTATCTGCCCGTTTCCCTTCTGTACATCGGCTCTATGACCTTGGGCTATATCGGTCTTCGGTACATCGAGCTCTCTATCTCCTCCCCTATCTGCAACTCCTCCGGGGCGTTGACGGCGGTGCTGACACTGATTTTTGTAGGGGCGGATGGCTACTCCCCCCTGGCCCTCTTTGCCATCGCCCTGGTCTGCGTGGGCGCCATCGGTTTAGGTGTGGTGGACTCCTTGGAGGACAACGACCTTCGGGCCGCCCGGCAGGAGGCGGGAAACTACAAGTACGCCAAGAGCTTTCTGGCCTTGGCCCTGCCAGTGGCCTACTGCATCTTAGACGCGGCGGGAACCTTCGCTGACAACCGGGTATTGGACATGCTGGAGGGCGTGGTGGAGAACCACGAGGCCAGCTGTAATGTGGCCTATGAGCTGACCTTCCTCTTTGCCGCCGTTGTCTGCTTCGTCTATGTGGTGCTGATCAAGAAGGACCGCCTGATTCCCAAGATGGAAGCTCCCAAGTACATCGGCGCTGTCTGCGAGACCGCCGGTCAGTTGGCCTACATCTACGCCATTGCGGATACCACCCACTTCGCCATGTCCGCCCCCATCATCTCCTCCTACTGTGCCGCCTCGGTGCTGTGGAGCCGGATCTTCCTGAGGGAGAAGCTCTCTTGGAAGCACTACGCCATGATCGCCTTGGTGGTGGTTGGCATCGCCATCATGGGACTTTTGGACGTGTAAAACGATTTTGCTATGTGCAAAGTGCCCCTGCTGAGTGGAGCGTTGCTATAGGAAAACTATGTAGGGGCGGATAATATCCGCCCCTCAGACTGTCAAAAAAGGCGGCAGGGTGTGATTGCGGTAAGGAGGATAGTGTGAAAGGAACCCAAGAGGGGTTCCTTTCGCGTCAAATCAACCCGCCACAGCGACAGATTTCGGCCTATGGCCGAAATCTGCCTCAGCTTGTCAAAAAACCTTTTGGTTTTTTGACAAGCTGAGGGGCGGATAATATCCGCCCCTACATGATTTCTTAGAACAACGCCCTTTCATAGGGGTACTTTTGTCGAGAGATTTTTTACCAGTCCCGCCACTCGGCCACGTACTTCCCTGTCCGGTCATCCCGGCGGGCGTCCATCCAAAGCCGGTAGTCCTCCGGCTCCTCCCGGTCCGCCGCCGCATACTGCGCCGGGTCTATATGGTAGACGTCCAGCATGTACAGCTTGATCCGATTCTTCCGCAGGGCCTCCAGAAACGCCTCGCCTTGGACCCGATCCGCCTCGGCGCTCCCGGTGGAGGGGACGAGAATGCGGCAGATAACCAAGCTCCGCTCTCCCTTGAAAAAGTCCTCCGTGGGACTGTCCACATCCAAGTCTGCGGGGCGGCTGCTGGTGACGGCGATTTTGCACTCTCCGAAAACCGGCTGGGTGATCTCCCGGACTACTGCCTCCAAGTCGTCCCGGCGAAGGCGGGCGGCGAAGTTGTCCCAAAGCTGCGGGGTATCGTAGTCATCCACTCGGATGTTCCAATCTTGGTACTCCGGCGAGGTGCAGGTGATCTTTCCGTGGACATCCATCTCGAACATATCTCCGTATTGCTCCAACATGTACTCCAAGCTCAGATTTTCCAGCCACTCACAGCGGTACTTCTCCTCATCACTGTATCGGCAGTCCGCGTCCAAATAGGCCCGATAGCCCTTGGGCAGCTTCCAAGCCGACGCCACCGCCCGGTCTGTCTGAGCATACCGGTCCCCGTCGAAGAACAACACGTCCAACTGGGACATCCGGTATCCCTTGGCCTCCAGCGCCGCAACCAGCGCCATTCCCCGCTCCCGGAAGTCATCGCTGTAGGGGAGACAGATGCGGCACTGGATAAGCCCTCGCTTATAGGTAAAAAAATCCTCCGCCGAAGCGTCTGCATTCAGCATGGAGGGCATACCGCCCCAGACGTAGACTTCGCACTCCCCCAAGATCGGCTCCGCGATCTCCGTGAGGAGCGCCTCTATGTCATCCCGCCGCAGGCGGATGGCGAAGTTGTCGGTGATGGTATCCTCCTCACCGCCAAGGCCAATGCTCCAGTCCTTGTAGACCGGGTCCGTACAGAAAAGCGTACCATACACGTCCATCTCGAACCTGTCACCATATTTCTCCACCATGTGGTCCAAACGCGGCTTGTAGCGGTTGTACTGTGCCTCCTCCAGCCGCTGCCACAGGGGCTTCTCCTCCCCCGCGCAGCCGGTGAGGAGTGTCAGAAGCAGCGCCACTGCCATAATACCGCAGCAAATCCTCCGTTTCACCTTGTCACCTCCTTGACGGTCGGCCTGTCTTTATGATATCACATCTGCCGCTGTATTTCCAACCATTCTTGTTTTTGCGGTTGAAATGGTGTACAATGGCTCCACTAACTGAGGACAGGAGATTTTTCCATGAGCTATGACTTAAACTTCTGGCGCTACAGGGAGGGTGCACCCCATAACCACGGCAAGGTCTACACAATGGCCTGCTGCGACGGCGAAGCACTGCCGGAGTTAGAGGAGCTGCCAATTGGGGACATCCTCCAAAGGATCGCCGCCGCCTTCCCCCACTGGGACGCCAGCTCCCCCACTGACTACGAGAATCCCGGCGGCGGCGCATTCCAGATCACCACCACGCCGCAGACAGTGCGCATTGACTGCTACGGTGTCAGCGGAGACGACATGAACCGTTTGATGGATATTCTGATTGACTTCGGTTGCCCCCTCTACGATCCGCAGGTTTCGGAGCGGTTCGACGCTTGGACTGACCGATAGTGCCAACAGCAAAAGACAGCCGTCCTTAAAAGGACGGCTGCCTTTTATACCTTATGATCCGCTCCCTGACAGGTGCTAAGGCAGGGCTATTTTCGCAGAAATATCGCAATATTCACCACAATCAGCACTAAAATACACACACTGAACAAGACACAGGCCAACCTATGGGACTTGGACTTCGTGTGCTTGCGCCAGTAGAACAGGTAGGCCAGCAGCAGCGAACAGGCGGCGACAGACAACAGGTTGCTCTCTATCACAACGGCCGCAATCATCAATATGCTGGCAGTGGGCACGGCCTTCTCTGAGCGGATAAATGTTTTGGCTCGGCTGAACATAGCTGATCCCTCCCTCTTTTTGTGCTGATTTATTAGTATTTTTATTATTGTACTATATTCTCAGCCCCATTACAAGGCCATTTCAGCAGGTTTTCTATGAATTACTGCATTCGGCCTTTGATGCCATCGAAATACCCCCTCCTCAACGCTTTCCTTTCTGAGGCATCCCCCTTCCAGAAAACACCCCACTGCTATTTGGGCTCGATGCAATGGCAGATCAAGGGAGGGGCTGGTTACGGTCCTTCCGCTGCAGGACCATAGCCAGCTCCTCCCTTAAGTTTTTACTATATTATGGCGAAATCTACGGCCAAAGAAGCACCGAAAGATTTCTTCGCTGCTAAAAGATCAGATGCGCAATCGGGCAGACGATGAGAAGGCTGATGATGGTTCTCTCAAGGAACAGAACAACCAGCTCCCAGAACTTTACAGGCAGCTTGGAGGCCAAAATCAGACCACCCACCTCAGACAGGTAGATCAGCTGAGTAACGGAAGTTACCGCGACGATGAAACGGGTCATGGCACTGGTGATCCCCTCCGATGCAATGATGGCAGGTGTAAGCATATCAGTAAAGCCAACAATCATCGTCTTGGAGGCCTCGACAGCTTCCGGTACTTGGAGCAGGTTCAGAAGAGGTACGAAAGGCTTGCCCAAGATATCGAAAATAGGCGTATTATTTGCCAGCAACAGCGCTATCGTACCGACAGTCATGACCGTGGGCAACACACCGAACCACATACCCGCCGCGTTCTTTAGGCCGTTAGTAAGGAACTGACCGGCACCCTTGTGCTCCGACACACGCTTGACCGCCAGATCCAAGCCGTAATCCACGGAGTTCTTGTACTGAGAGGGGACTGTCTCCGGCATAGCCCGGCCCTCTACCAAATATGTATCCTTCTTCATGGACAGGGGCGGAATCCGGGGCAGAATAACGGCACAGACGATACCCACCAAGCAGATGACCAAGTAGTACAGCCCAAAGTATTCCATCAGGTCCACCTGCGCCAGCACAACGATGCTGAACGTAATGGAAACGGCCGAGAATGTGGTCGCGATGATTGATGCCTCACGGGCGGAATAGTATCCTCCCTCATACTGGTTGCAGGTCAGCATGACACCCAAGGTTCCGTCGCCGATCCAAGAGGTAACACAATCCACCGCGGCGCGGCCCGGAATCTTGAACAGCGGACGCATCACCTTGGTCAACAGCGCGCCGATGAACTCCAGCAGACCGAAGTCCAGCAGCAGCGGCAGCAACAGTCCGGCAATCGCGAAGATGATGACCAAAACTGTCAGCAGGTCATACAGCACGAAGCCGCCAGCTCCACCCTCTGTGATCATATGCAGGAGGCCTGTTGCATCATCTCCAGCACTTACGCCCAAATAGGTCAGCCAGATAAAAGCCATACCCAGCACTCTGACAATGACCCACACCGGCGTAGCAGAAAATGTGTCCTTGAGGATGGGACTGTCCATGATGAACTTTGGCTTCGACAGGGCAATCACCGACATCACCGCCGAAACCGTCACAATCAGAACACACAGAATCGGGAGAACGCCGCCCAAGGCGCTTCCAATAAAGTCCGCCAAGATTTTCACGAGAATTGTCCAATCCCCACCATACTTGACCGGCACCATGAACAGCACCACACCGATGATGGACGGGATCAGGAACTTGGCTAAGTGCTTGCTTCTGTTCTCTGCCATAATTACCACCTTTCGCCTTTCCATATGTTGCCTACACTATCTGTATATAAAATAACCCAAGTCCTGGGGGGTTATATTATACTCTGACAACGGCGCTGGCCCGGCCCCTTCAGATACGGGGTACTCAGTACGTCATGCAGGGCTTCCAGCACGCTGTGCGCTTTGATGTTTGTATGGATTTGCTTAAATGAAAGGGTGTAGTGCTTATATCATATTCAGCTTATCAGATGTTATTTATAGTTTAATCTGTTTTGCGGCAACACCTTGAACAAATGTCACTATTTTTATTGTATAATTCCACATTTTTTTGGACGAAATTTACGACCCTCCCTATATCTCCGGGGTAAGCCGGATTTGAATACGGCTGTAATTTTGCTGGGACAAGCTGTCCATATGGAAGGTTTTCTCACAAAAACATCGGGAATGTCGGCGGTTTGGACCGCCCTTTTCAGACCGGAAATAGCGGAAAAAGCGAGAAAATGGCATGAAAAGACAGGGCTGTGACCCGCTGTGGTCACAGCCCTGTCAAAAATGCTCTGCGCGGTTTCCCATCAGGTATTCGGGGACACCCCTGCAAGAGGCGGACGACTTGCAACGCTCGCCTTACTTCTCGAACACCTGCAAGGTCACTGTTAAATTCCGCCCTGGGGTAGCCAGATAGCTTCCGTTGTAGTACATGGCGCAGGAGCCGCCGCCGTCCAAGTTGATGGCGTCCACACAGCCCAGCGCCAGCATCAGCTCACGCATCTGCTGGACCGTGGCACTGGGGACGGAGACCAGTAACAGCCGTCCCTCCCGATTGACGCCGACAGCGGTGCGGGGAGAGGACATGGTGGTAAAGCGGGCCTCCTCAAAGCCGGCATCCAAGGCGGTGACCATGGCGCCGTCCTGTACCAGGCGGGGCGCGCCGGAGACGATGCTCTCCATGTTGTCCAAGGTGAAGCCCTCCGGGTCCTCCTTGTTTAAGGTGTAGGACATGGTCACTGTGTCCCCCACCTCCGGGGTGGCAAAGTAGTTGGTGGAGGTGAAGCTATCGCTCATGTACACCAAATAGCCCTTTGCGGGGATGGACAGCGTCTCCCCGGCGGAGACAGTGCGGTAGCCGGTGATGACGCCGCTCTCCACTGTCATCACACGGGCTGCCGCGGTAATCGTCAGGGTTCTGGCGCTGTTGTAAGCAGGTGTGTACATGGTGCAGGTGTATTGGTTCTGGGCGGCGGTGTTGATCTCGTAGATGGACCAGCCCTTGCCGTCACTGCGGGTAAGCCGGGTAAAGAGGGCCGGACGGCCCACACGGATCTCCCCGTCTCTGGTGATGCCGAAAGAGGAGATACCGGAGTTTCCGTAGAGAAATTCTCCATCCACCATCACATGGCCGATGGGACACTGGAAGGCATCATAGGAGTTGAAAAAGTTGCCGTTGACCACCGCCACAGCGCCGCTCTGCTCCACAATGGACTTAAAGGAGGCGGTATCGCCCACGGTGTTGTTCACCAAGGCAGTTTTGACGATTGCCTTGTCCATGTCCACTGTCAGCACATTGGCGGTGACACCGGCGGCGGAGAACTTGCTGTGGGTCACAGCGGAGGACACGGCGGGTGTGGTGGTGCTGCCGGTATGGTCGGAACCGGCAGTGTTGTAGGGGGTATATTGATAGGTATAGCCCTTGCCGCCAACGACACCGGCGGCGCGGCCCTCGTCCTCGGTAAACACGCCGGCCTCAGACAGGCTCTCCGCCAAGGTCTTCCCCCCGTCTTTCATCTGGCAGGTCAGGGCGGCATAGGACAAATCTACCATATCCCCCCGGTTGAAGACAGCGGCGGCGAGGGCGCTGACACTGTCGGAGGAGATCAGGGATTTTTCAGCAGCGAACTCCAGCGCGGTCTTCCAAGTAAAATCTCCGCCCTCGGCGTCGGTATACCCCAAGGCCCGGAGCAGGAAGGTCACATACCCTTGGGCATTCAGCGCGCTGTTGGGGGCAAAGGTGGTCTCACTGGTACCCTTGGCAAGGCCGTTGGCATAGCCGTAAGCCACGTAGGCCTTCCCCCAGCCGATGTCGGTAAAGGGGACGTCCTCCGTGCAGGCCAAGGCCTCATCCTCCATGCCCAGCAGGCGGATCAGCATGACAAGGCCCTGAATCCGGCTTGGACTGGCGTTTAGCTGATAGCCCTGTTCGGTGCCTTGGAACAGGTGCAGCGAAGCCAGCTTGTCCGCCCGGTCGGTGGACTCCGCGCTGGAGCCGGAGGCGGCGGCCGGCAGGGCCAGCAGTCCCGCACAGAGCGATAGGGTCAAGCAGAGCGATAGGACACGATGCAGTATTCTCCTCATAAGAAAATTCCCTCCCAATGTAGTAATGTACCGCCCCGGTTCCACTTGGAGCGGTGAGTGGAGAAGCAAGAAAAAGTATATCACAGCGGGAATTTAGTTACAACTATGCGCTTTGCAAACCCTCTTCGCCCACATTTGCCCGCAAATTGCGGCGCCTCCCGTCTACTGGACAGAGCGCGCCGCGATCCTCTCCCGCAGCATGGCGAGCTCCCGTCCGTGGCCCTCGTCATCCTGAGGGGTCTCCAGCTCAAAGGGAATACCCGCCAAGGCCGGGTGGGTAATAAAGCGCAGGATCGCATCGGTACCCAAGGTGCCCTCCCCGATGGCCGCGTGGCGGTCCTTTTGTGCCCCCACAGGGTTGAGGCTGTCGTTAATGTGGGCCGCTTTCACCCAGCGCAGTCCCACCACCCGGTCAAACTCCGCCAGCACGCCATCCAAATCTCCTGCCACATGGTAGCCCGCGTCGGACATGTGGCAGGTATCCATGCACACCCCCACCTTCTCCCGACATGTCACTTGGCTCAAAATGGCCCGCAGGTCCTCAAACCGTCCGCCCACCTCGGTGCCCTTGCCTGTCATGGTCTCCAGCAATACCACCGTCTGCTGCTCCGGGCGCAAAACGGCGTTGAGCATGGCCGCGATCTGCCGGCAGCCCTCCTCTATCCCCTGTCCCACGTGGCTGCCGGGGTGAAAGACGTAGTATCCCGGCGTCAGCCGCTCCATCAGCATCAGGTCCTCCGCCATCATCCGCGCCGCCAGCTCCCGAATCCCCGGGTCCTTGGCGCAGGGATTCATAATGTAGGGCGCATGGCCCACCAAGGGGCCGAAATTCCGCTCCACCAGAAATGTCCGACACTGCTCCAAATCCCCCTCATTGAGGGACTTGGCCCGGCTCCCTCTGGGATTGCGGCAGAAAAACTGGCAGGTGTTGGCCCCGATCTCCGCCGCCCGGCGGGCCATCTTGGCGTAGCCTTTGGCGCTGGAGAGATGGGCTCCCAAATAGCAGGTCATCTCCTGTCCCTCCTCTCCTCATCTCGTATCTCCTCTGCATAGGCCAGCAGCGCCCCCCGGTCATTGGGCAGGCGCTCCTCCACCACCTCGTCCAAGAGCCGGGCCAGTGTCCGGCCGATATCTGGTCCGGTAATGCCGATTGCAGTCAAGTCTCCTCCCTTTACAGTCAACTGCTTCAGGGAAAAACACGCGTCCGCCGAGAGCACCATGTTCAGCAGCGTCTCCAGCTGGCTCAGGGTCTCCTGACGCCCCCGATAGTCCGGGTGCTGGGCCAAGTTGTCCCCCCGCTTCACCGCGATCAGGCGGCGGAGCTGCTCCTCCCCCACCCGGCGGAGCATCCGGCGAACCCCCCGCTCTGTCAGGGGAATCTCTGTGTCATGGAGGCGCACCAGCTCTTCAATGGTCTCCGAGGAGCGCCGGTCCATCCGCAGCCGGCGGCAAATTGTGTGGGCCAGCTCAGCACTGCGCCTGCCGTGGCCATAGAAGTGACCCACCCCCGCCTCATCCAAGGAGAAGGTCTCCGGCTTTCCCAAGTCGTGGAGGAGCATGGTCCAGCGGAGCACCGGCTCCGGCGGCACGGCGGCCATGGCCCGGATGCTGTGCTCATACACGTCATAGCAGTGGTGGCGGTTGTGCTGGTCGAAGCCCACCGCCGGCAGAATCTCCGGCAGCACCACGCCGATCACCTCCGGGTAGGCCAGCAGTACCTCCGACGCCGAAGGGGCGCAGAGGAGCTTGTTCAGCTCCACCAAGATCCGCTCCACGGCGATCTCCTTTAGAAGCTCCTTCTGCCCCCTCAGTGCTGCCGCCGTACCGTCCTCCACAGTGAGGGACAGCTCCGCGGCGAAGCGCAAGGCCCGCATGATCCGCAGAGCGTCCTCCTGAAAACGGGCGGCAGGGTCCCCCACACATCGGAGCATTCCCCGGCGCAGGTCCGCTGTGCCGCCGAAGGGGTCTGTCACCTGTCCGTCTGAATCCATGGCCATGGCATTGATGGTGAAGTCCCGGCGGCTCAGGTCCTCTGTAAGGGAGGCGGTGAAGGTAACGGCGTCGGGATGGCGGTGGTCGGTATATGCTCCGTCCCGGCGGAAGGTGGTCACCTCCACCCGCTCCCCCTCTGAAACCACTGTCACCGTGCCGTGCTGGAGGCCGGTTGGGATGGCGTGGGGGGCAAAAAGGGCCATCACCTCCTCCGGCTTGGCGGAGGTGGTCACATCGTAGTCCTTGGGCTCCCGGCCCAGCAGCCGATCCCGGACACAGCCCCCCACGCAGTACCCTTGGTGTCCGGCAGTGCGCAGGCGGTGCAGAATTTCTTCCACGCTTTTGGGTATGGCAATCATTGGCGCTCCTCCTGTCAGAAAAAACGTCCTCAGGTCCCTTGTTCCCTGCCGCTGTGGCTATAGGCCGTCTGGGATCTGGGAATAAAATCCTGCCGCGGAGCAGCCGAGGCAGGTTTGTATTTGCTGTAATTTGGACAAAATATGGGCAGTTCCGCCACCCACAATCGTCAGGTTTGCCCGCTCCTTTTTTGTTGCATATTCACATGGAATACATTATAATATAAAATAGTTAAAAATAATAGCGTTTGTCCCAATTTTATACGCCGCAATCTATGATGGTACTGTCTCGGCAGCTCCCCGCTTGGGACTTCTGCGAAAGACTACCCTGACAGGTACGGAAAACCTTCGGCCTATCCTGTCAAGTTCACTTGCCAATACAGGCTCTGAAAATATCCCGGCGGTGAACCGCCGGCTCTGGAGGAACAGCTATGGGTTCCACAATACAGGAATATCTGCGGGCCGGCCGTCGGGTCCACCTCTGCGGCATCGGCGGCGTTTCCATGTCCCCCTTGGCGGAGGTGCTCCACGGTATGGGCCTTCTGGTCCAAGGCAGCGACATGCAGGAGAGCGGCGGCGTTTTGCACCTCCGGGAGCAGGGGGTGCGCATCGCCATCGGCCACCGGGCCGACAATATTGAGGGCGCGGAGTTCCTGATCCGCACCGCCGCTGTCCACGACGACAACCCGGAGATTGCCGCCGCCCACGCTGCTGGCCTTCCCGTCTTTGAGCGGGCAGAGGCATGGGGGGCCATTATGAGGAGCTACCGCAATGCGGTTTGCATCGCCGGCACCCACGGCAAGACCACCACCACCTCTATGACCACCCACGTATTCATGGCCGCCCAAGCGGACCCTACGGTGATGATCGGCGGCACCCTTCCCCTGCTCCACAGCGGCTATCGGGTGGGAAGGGGGGACACCATCATTATGGAGTCCTGCGAGTACTGCAACTCCTTCCTCCACTTCTCCCCCACTGTGGCGGTGGTGCTCAATGTGGAGGAGGACCACTTGGATTTCTTCAAGGACTTAAAGGACATTCAGCACTCCTTCCGTCTCTTTGCCCAGCTGGTGCCCAGGGATGGCGTCATCGTTGTCAACGCCGACGACAAAAACGCCATGGAGGCGCTGGACGGCATGTCCCTCTTTACCTTCGCCCTTCAAGCCCCAGCGGACTGCCGGGCGGAGTCCATCGTCTTCCACAGCGGCCTCCCCTCCTTCGACGTGGTGGTCCACGGGGAGGTCTACGCCCATGTCACTCTCCATGTGGGCGGACGGCACAACATTCTCAACGCCTTGGCCGCCGCCGCCGCCGCTTATGTGCTGGGTCTCCCCGGAGAGGCGGTGGAGCGGGGACTCTCCTCCTTCTCCGGCGCCGGGAGGCGCTTTGAGTACAAGGGGGAGTTCCACGGGGCCAGAATCTACGATGACTACGCCCACCACCCCGGTGAGCTCCACGCCCTTCTCACCATGGCCAAATCCTTGGGCTATCAGCGGGTTCTCTGCGCCTTCCAGCCCCACACCTTTACCCGGACCAAGGCCCTCTTCGCCCAGTTTGTGGAGGAGCTGCGCGCCGCCGACCAAGTGATCTTGGCGGAGATTTTCGCCGCCAGGGAGCAGAACACCGTCGGCATCTCCTCGGCGGACTTGGCCCGGGAGATTCCGGGGGCCATCTTCTGCCCCACCCTTCGCGAGGTGGAGGACACCCTGCGGGGTATGGCCCAGCCGGGGGACCTGATCCTCACGGTGGGCGCGGGCAATATCTACACGGCGGGGGAGGCCCTGCTGAAATAACCGTCATTCCTCTCCTCTGTGAGGAGTTTGCACCAAAGAACCGGTCGCCCCTCCGGGCTGCCCACACTCTGGACTGTGAAAGAGAGACGATACCATGACCATTTCTCAAATCTTCACCACTCCCCCCACTGACCGCCGGGAGCCGGCGGAGCAGAACTGCTTCGAGCTGCTGGAGAAGCTCCACATTCCCTTTGAGCGGGTGGAGCACGACCCGGCCTTCACCATGGAGGACTGCCGGGAGATCAGCGAGGCGCTGTATGTGCAGGTGTGCAAGAACCTGTTCCTCTGCAACCGGCAGCAGACGCAGTTCTATCTCCTTTGCATGCCCGCCAGCAAGACCTTCAAGACCAAGGACCTCTCCGGCCAGCTGGATGTCTCCCGTCTGAGCTTTGCTCCGGCGGAGAAGATGCAGGAGCTCTTAGGCGTCACCCCCGGTTCCGCCTCCATCCTTGCGCTGATGAACGATACGGAGCACCAAGTGCAGCTGCTCATCGACCGCACCCTCTACAGCAAGGAGTACATCGGCTGCCACCCCTGCATGAACACTGGAACGCTAAAGATGGAGACCTCGGACGTACTGAACATCTTCCTCCCCCACTGCAAGCACAAGGCCAAGATGGTGGATTTACCGGACTATCCGGCACACGAAGAGGAGACCGCTTAAAAACCGCAGAATACAGGAATTTGAAAGGCCCGTGTCCTTTTGGACACGGGCCTTTCCTATCGTTCTTCCATTTCTGTCAACAGTTCGTCAATTGTGACCACGTGAACGTCATATCCCGCCTTCGCCTCGCCAGTGGCCAAGGCGGCATAGAAACCATCGAAGATTGACAGAGGGTGTGTGGTGATGGACCGCTCCATCTCCTCGTCCCAGTGGGCCATGGCGGCAAAGCCGCAGCCCCGGCACTTGGCCACCGCCTCCCGGTGGACCCACATCTCCCAGAACTGCCGCTCCTCACTGATCTGATAGTAGTGGAGGATGGTGGGAGCGGGGGCACGGCTGCGCTCGATGTCCACGCCTACCTCCCGGTCATGGACGGCACAGAGCACCGCCCCGTCGGTATGGCTGATGTTGAAGCAGATTTTCCCCTCCTCGGAAAGATAGGGCTTCCCCGCCGGGGCGATGGCGATGGAGGGAATCTGATCAAAGCCGTGGAGCCGCTGGAGGGCCAGACGCAGGAGGCCATAGGCGCAGAGCGGCTGGGACTGCTTCTGCTCTCTGAGGCGCAGCATCCGCTGCCGTCGGGAGAAGGGCATCACCTCTGTGAGGTAACACCGCTCCTCCTCCTTCAACTCCCGGTCGATTGTCAAGGCGTAGACCTGTATATCCATCCGCTCCTCCTTACTCCCCCGTCTGGGGGCTGTGGGGCTGTTGTCTCATTAACCGCATCTCCCGAAGCCCCAAGGCCCCCGACAGCAGAAAGGCACACGCGTCGGCAATCGGTCCGGCATAGAGCAGCCCCTCTAAACCCGCTATCGCCCTCATGATAAAGATGCAGGGGACAAAGAACAGAACCTGCCGCCCTAAGGAGCACAGCAGCGCCTTCACCGGCTTGCCGATGGCTTGGAAAAAGATACCTGTGGGCACCGTGACCCCGTAGAGGAGCACCATAGACAGAAAGATGTGGAAACAGTTCAGGGCAAATTGGTTGTACAGCTCCCCCTCCTGTCCAAAGAGGTTCACAATATCCTGTGTAAAGAGCTGGCAGAAGCCCCACCCGGTTACCGCCGCTGTAGTGGCCGCACCGATACAGATCAGATAGGTCCGGCGGACCCGTTCATAGATTCTGGCCCCGTAGTTAAAGCCCACAATAGGCTGGGACCCTACGCCCAAGCCCAGCAGCACCGCCACCACCACTTGGTTGACCTTCATCACATTGCCGAAAGCCGCCTGGGGGATGTCCGAACCGTAGATGGAGAGGGCGCCATAGGTGCTGAGGGAGCGGTTCATCAAAATCACCACAAAGGTCGCGGCGCCTTGGGTAATAAAGCTGGAGATTCCCAGCCGCCCGATCTGAAATACCGTGCGCCGGCGCAGACGCAGTGTCCGCAAGCTCAGCTGCACATTCTTCAGCTTCGGCAGCCGGATCACAGCCAAGGCGAAGTTGAGCACTTGGCCAATCACTGTGGCCCATGCGGCTCCGGCGATGCCCCACCCTAAATTCATAACAAAGTGCCAGTCCAGAACGATGTTGGTAAAACACCCGGCCAACATACAAAACATGGAATACTGGGGACTGCCATCGGCCCGAATGATGTTGCTGCACGCAATGGACACCGCCACAAAGGGCACACCCAAGAGGGTGATGGAGGCATACTCCACCGCGTATGGAAAGGCGGACTCTGTACAGCCAAAAAGCCCTAACAGCGGCTGAAGCCCCAGCTCACAGAGGGCGGTGTAGCTCCCGCCCACCAACAGTCCCAATAGAATAGCGGTGCCTACGGTGTCACGGGCCTCCTCCCGCCGCCCCTCGCCCAAGCGCAGGCTGAACAGGGCCGCCGCGCCGTCGCCAATGAGCAGGCTGAGGGCCAGATACATGGTGGTAAAGGGAAAGCAGATGTTGGTGGCGGTGTTGCCGATATAGCCCACACCCTGGCCGATGAAAATTTGGTCCACCATATTATAGACGCTGTTGACCACCATGGAGATGATCGACGGCACAGCAAAGCGGACAAGCAGCCGCCCCACCGGCTCACGGGCAAAGGGGTGCTGCAAGGTGTTCTCTTCCATTAGTGTCTCCTCTTTTCCATAGAAATTTCAACTTCTTTTACAAACATGGAGTAGTATAACAAATTCAAATTTTAATGTCAAATCCTATTATTTTTTCCGTTATTTCCCACGATCTCCCCGTTCTCTCTCTAATCTTTTTGTTAAACCTGCGCACGAAGCCGCCGCACTCCCCTGCCGTTTGGATCAAAGCATGACGCGCCGACACAGCACTGCGGGGACACACCTCCTTACTATACAGCCACCTTTTTGGTACAGTTTTTACAGCCCTCTGCCATAGAATTGGCTCATCGGACAGTATAGGTGTTTACACAGTGTCAATGTCAAGTGGAATTTTGCCGAAACGTGCACAGGCGCTCTCTCGCTCCGCTCCTCTGGCGATGGTTCTTCCCGTTCCCTCTTTTTTTCAAAATTTTTTTGAAAAAAAGAGGGTTTTCCAAATCGGCGGCGTATATTGCTACAGTTGGATTTTTCGGTTTCCACAGACGGCGCGGAGAGGAGTGAGACGGATGGCCTTCCCCCAAAGCTTTTTGGACGAGCTGACCGGGCGGTGCGACATCGTAGATGTGGTCTCCTCCTATGTCCACCTGACCAAGAAGGGCAGCAACTACTTCGGCCTGTGTCCCTTCCACAATGAGAAAACCGGCTCCTTCTCCGTCTCTCCGGACAAGCAGATCTACCACTGCTTCGGCTGCAAGAAGGGCGGCGGTGTGATCAACTTCATCATGGAGGAGGAAAATCTCTCCTTTCCAGACGCGGTGCGCTTTCTGGCAGGCCGGGCCGGCATGGAGGTTCCGGAGGACACCGGTGACCGGGAGCGGGACCGGCTCCGCGCCCGTGTGCTCTCCCTCAACAAGGAAGCCGCCCGGTTTTTCTACCAAAATCTACAGAGTCCGGCGGGGACAGCGGTGTCGGAGTACCTGCGCCGCCGGAGGATCACTCGGAAAACCGCCATGGACTTTGGCCTTGGCGCCTCCCTGGACGCTTGGGACAGCCTCCTCACCGCCATGGTGGGCAAGGGCTACTCCAAGACCGAGCTCTTGGCCGCAGGCCTTGTGGTACAGAACAAGCAGGGCCGGCTCTATGACAAGTTCCGAAACCGCCTGATCTTCCCCGTCATTGACGTGCGGGGGGATGTGGTAGGCTTCGGCGGGCGGGTGTTGGACAAGTCCGAGCCTAAGTACATGAACACCCCGGAGACCGTGACCTACAGCAAGCGCCGGGTGCTCTACGGCATGAACCTGGCCAAGAGGACCAAGCGCCCCAATATCATCCTCTGCGAGGGAAATATTGACGTCATCACCCTTCATCAAGCGGGGTTTGACAACGCGGTGGCCTCCATGGGGACCGCTCTCACCACCGAGCAGACTCGGATTTTAAGCCGCTACACCAAGGAGCTGGTCCTCTGCTATGACAACGACGGCGCCGGCAAAAACGCCACGGAGAAGGCCATTGAGCTCCTGAAGAACTCCGAGTTCACTGTCCGGGTTCTCCAGCTGCCCAACCGTATGGTGGATGGTCAGCCGGTGAAGCAGGACGTGGACGACTTCATCAAAAACCAAGGCCGCGCCGCCTTTGAGGCTCTGCTCACCGGCAGCGAGGACCAGGTGGACTACCGCATGGAGACTGTGGCCGCCAAATACGATCTCACCGATGACAAGCAGCGGGTGGCCTACGCCACCGAGATCAGCGAGCTCATCGCCAAGCTCCCCAACGCCGTGGAGCGGGAGGTATGCGCCGGTCGGGCGGCGGAACGGACAGGCATCTCCCGGGAGGCTATGCTCATTGAGGTGGAGCGGGCCGGAAAGCGGCTCTATAAAAAGGAGAAGCGGGCGGCAGAGCGGCGGGAGATGAACCCGATATCCCAGCTCCAGCCCCAAAATCGTTCCATTCGATACAGTGATGTGCGCTCAGCCTTGGCTGAGGAGGGGGTTATCCGCCTGCTGCTGCGGGATGAGTCTCTCTTCCCCCACTGCGCCAGTCTCACTGTGGAGGAATTTTCCTCGCCATTATTGGGTAAAATCTATGGCGCGCTTTCAGAGCGCCACAGCGGCGGATTGCCCCTCACCATCGCGGCGCTGTCGGCCCTGCTCACGGCGGAGGAGATGAACCACCTCTCCGCCCTGCTGCAAAAACCAGAATCCCTCTCCCGCGCCGAGGAGGCGCTGAAGGATTACATACGCATCATTCAAGACGCCTGCCTGAGGCGCAGCGGGACCCAAGAGACAGACCCTCTGCTGGCCGCACAGGAGAAAAACAGGAAGAAAAAGGGTTACGGAGGAAAGCAAGTATGACAAAAGACTTAGAGCACGTTGACGTAAATGATCTGGTACAGGACGTGCCTTTGGAGGAGCTGCCGGAGATCGACATCAAGCCCGCCCGGCGGATACTCAAAAAGGAGAAGGACGGGGAGAAGAAGCCCCTGCAAAAGCTGGAAGAGAAGGACGTCGCCAAGCTCTCCGCCGCCCCTATTCTTCTCGCCCATGAGAAGCTGATGGACCTCTTTGCCCGTGGCAAAAAGAAGGGCAAGGTGGACTCCTCCGAGATGATGGAGGTCTTGGACGAGATCGAGCTGGACGGCGAGCAGATGGAGCACATCTACGACTCCTTGGAGTCCTTGGGCATTGAGATCGGCACCGAGGAGGACCTGCTGCCTGAGCTCCCCGACGATATCGAGCCCCCTATTGAGGAGATTACCGACATCGAGGAGGAGGAACTGGTCGATCCCAACACGCTGGTGGACACCTTCGCCATCGACGATCCGGTGCGTATGTACCTCAAGGAGATCGGCAAGGTTCCCCTGCTCTCCCCCGATGAGGAGATTGATCTGGCACAGGCCATGACCGCCGGCAATCAGGCCGCCGAGATGCTGCACATGATGAAGACCGACGGCTTGGAGATTCCTGAGGAGGAGCTGAAGGTCCTGCGCCGGAACTACCGGGCCGGTGAGAACGCCAAGCAGAAGCTGGCCGAGGCCAACCTTCGTCTGGTGGTGTCCATTGCCAAGCGTTATGTGGGCCGGGGTATGCTGTTTTTGGATCTGATCCAAGAGGGCAACTTGGGACTTATCAAGGCGGTGGAGAAGTTCGACTACACCAAGGGCTATAAATTCTCCACCTATGCCACTTGGTGGATTCGTCAGGCCATCACCCGGGCCATCGCCGACCAAGCCCGGACCATCCGCATCCCGGTACACATGGTGGAGACCATCAACAAAGTGATCCGTGTCAGCCGCCAGCTTCTTCAGGAGCTGGGCCACGACCCCAGCCCCGAGGAGATCTCCGCCGAGATGGGGATGCCCGTGGAGAAGGTCCGGGAGATTCTCAAGATCGCGCAGGAACCGGTGAGCCTGGAGACCCCCATCGGCGAGGAGGAGGACAGCCACTTGGGCGACTTCATCCCCGACGAGGGCGCCAGTGAACCCAGCGAGGCCGCCAGCTTCACCCTGCTCAAGGAGCAGCTCATCGACGTACTCAGCACCCTGACCCCCCGGGAGGAGAAGGTCCTCAAGCTCCGCTTCGGCATCGAGGACGGCCGCAGCCGTACCTTAGAGGAGGTGGGCAAGGAGTTTCAGGTCACCCGGGAGCGTATCCGCCAGATCGAGGCCAAGGCCCTGCGTAAGCTCCGCCACCCCAGCCGGAGCAAAAAGCTGAAGGATTTTTTGAATTAAAAATAGAAGGAGTTCGGCCCTGTAAGGGCCGAACTCCTTCTATTTTTAGGGGATTGGCGCTGCGCTCTGCGCCTCACCCTCGGACCTCCCCGTTGGGGAGGTCCGAGGGTTCGACGCTCGCTCCGCGAGAGGTATTTTTTCGCGGCGTGCGCGCCGCGAAACTCTGCCGAGGGCTTTTGCAAGGGTATTCGCTTTACAGCTGTTTTTCGATCCTTTTCCACTCCTCCTTGGCCAGAGCGTAGACGCCGTCGAAGTCCACATAGGGATTATACGCCTTCTCCAACAGATCATGGGATGCCTTGGCCGCCTGCAGACCGGCGATGGCCTCCTCCATCAGGAGCTGGTACATCCGGCGGTGGAAGCGGCAGCGGGAGCGGTTCTGGCGCTGGAGGCGCTGGTCGGCCATGGCGTCGATATGGATACGGCGGTAGGGCTTTTTGCCGGTGTACTCCATCCCCTCCCGGGTGGTAATGAATCCCAGACGCAGCTCAGGAAGGATCAGATGCTGGAGGCGGGCAAGGCGGTTGCAGTCGAGGCAGGCAATCACGTCGTATCCCCGCTGAACGGCGGCCTGGGCCACGGTATGGAGTACCTCGCCTCCCAGGCCCCGGCTGTCCTTGAGCTCGTATATCCTGTCGCATAGGGTCTCCACCGTGTCAAAGCGCCAGATAAGTCCCCGATGTGTCACACCGCCTAAAAAGCGGTAGGCGATCTCCCCTGTGCCGCCGCCCTGTTTCCCCAGCTCCCGTGTGATGATGCCGGCGGTGCGCCGGCGCAGCTTCTCTTGGTCAAAGCCCGTGCTCGTCAGATCCTGAAGGCACCGCTCCACCTCTCCGGCAGCTTTCAGCGCCCGGTAAGCCTGCCGGTAGGCGGCCCTGTAGTCCTTTGCATGAGCCATGATCTCTTCCCGCAGGGTTTTGAGCTTCTCCACCTGATAAAACCGGCCCAAGTTCACATATCGGTCCACCGCCGCCGGGTATTGGGGCTCCACCACGTGGGGGCTGGTGCCGTCCACGGCCAAGATGCCCAGACGGGGCAGGCGCACAGCGTCTAAAGACTCCGGATCTCCGGAGCACCATATGTATTCCACATCCTCGCCCCGCGCCTCCGCCTGCTCACCGATATATTTCATAAAGGAGGACTTCCCCGCGCCAGGTCCCCCCTTCAGCACAATCACATCCTGATTTTTTTCCGGGTCCACAAACCCCTCATACAGACTTTGGAATCCGGCGCTGCTGTTGGCGCCTAAAAAGAAATTGCTTATCATGGATCACCCTCCTGATCTGTGGTTCTCTCTTTTTAATCTATGCAAAACTCCAAAATAAGTGAAAGTCCGGGGCTATGGTTCGTTGCCGGAGGTGTGAAAGGAGGAGAAATCATAAGACACGCCGGACTGGATCCCCAGTCCGGCGTGTCTTATTCCCGATATAGGCGCTCAGCTACAGCCATGTTGCGCTCCTCGATTTTCAGCAGGCGCTCCACCGCATCCGGTTCCCGGCGGAGGCGGACAGCGGCGTCGATCATGGCGCAGAGCTTCTTGGCGGTGAGATCCTCCAAATCCATAAACTGCTCCTCCCCGATGTAGCGCAGGAAGGCGCTGACCTTGGGGTCGTATACCAGCCCCACCAGAGGCACCCCCTTCCCCGCCGCGAAGATCAGGGCGTGGAGCCGCATGGACACCACCGCCCGCATCCGGGAGAGGACGCCGATGATAGCCATAGGGCTCTCCGGCTGTGTGATCAGATGGCAGGGCACCGGGAGGCCCTTGGCCGCCCGGGTGATCACCTCTGGGTCGTGAAGCTTCTCCACCGCCAGAAACAGCGGCGTCAGACCGTGACGCTTGTAGGCGTGGACCGCCCCGGCCCGGATGGCCTCAAATTTCTCCTCCACCCCCGGCCAGTTCCGCAGGGCAAAGCAGATGTACCGCCCCTCCACCGGCACACCGTGGGAGAGAAATGTGCTGTCGGTGAGGGCATCGTCCAAGGCGGGGAGACGCAGGGCCGGGTCCGCGCTGAGGCAGGTCTCCGGCTGGTCCACCCCCATCCGCCGCAGCTCTTGGAGGGAGTCCGGTTCCCGTAGAGTGATGGCATCCACGTAGCGGTTCATATACTCCGCGGCCAGCCGCTGGTGCCGGGGCCGGATCACCGGACCGATGCCGCAGCCGTACATCATCACCTTGTTCTTCCGCCGCTTGGCGGCCCGTATATTATAGAGATAGTACCACAAGGACCGCCGGCTGGTTACGTCCTGTATCAAGCTGCCGCCGCCGTTAAGATAGAGCCTACAGTGCTTCATGGCCCGCTTCCACTTGAGGAGGGCAAAGGTGTGTACCGCCTCCACCCGGTAGGTCAGCCGGGTGCGCTTGGGCTGGCGGGAGAGGACGGTGATGGGCATATAGGGGTCGATGCCCTTCATCTCCTGAATAATGGCGCTTAAAATGGCGTCGTCCCCGGCGTTCTCCTTACCGTAGGCTCCACAGATCACCACCCCGTCCCGCTTGGACTTGGGCCGGGCGTGGCGGCGGAGGATGTCCTCATAGATCCCAAGCTGTGTGTCCACGGTCTTTTGCAGGGAGAACCGCTCCGCCGCCTTCTCCCGCAGCCTCTCCCCCATCTGACGGCGCAGCGCCTCATCCTCCGCCAGCTCCGTCAGGCACTTGGCAAGGGCACCGGGGTCCTTAGGCTGGAACATCAGGCCGTTCACCGCGTGGTCGATGAGGTAGGGCACTCCGCCCACCCGGCTGCTCACCGTTGGCAGGGCGTACCGGGCCCCCTCGGTGAGGGCATAGGGGAAGGTCTCGCTGAGGGAGGTCAGGGTGTTGATGTCGATGGCCTGGTAAAAGCTGTCCATGTCGCTGATCCATCCGGCGAAGCACACCTTCTCCGCCACATTCAGCTCCTTAGACAGGGCAGTGAGCTTGTCCTTCTCCGCCCCGTCCCCGGCGATGACCAAACGCAGACGGGGACACCCTTCCGCCGCCAGCGCGAAGGCCCGAATCAGTGTGGCGATGTCCTTCACCGGGTTTAGTCGGGCGGCGATGCCCACCACAACAGAGTTCTCCTCCACTTCGGCCCCCAGTGAGCGGAGATAGGCGGTGCGGTCCGGCAAGGTAGGCTGGGCGTCAAAGGTCAGGCCGTTGTAGATAGCGTAGAGCTGCTGGGGCGGAAACCCCCGTGAGATCAGCAGGTCCACCATGGCGTCGCTGACGCCGATGTGGTAGTCGAAGCACCGCAGCGCCAGTGTATTTACCGTTCCATAGGTCAGCTTGCCTAAAGGACGGCCCATATAGTCCAAACGGTAGTCGCTGTGGACGGTAGTGACCACCGGAAGGGCGGTACCCCGGCGGAGAAGCGCCCCCATCATGTTGGCCCGGGCCCCGTGGCAGTGGATGACTTCATAGCCGCCCTCGATAATATAGCGGCGGAGCCGGCGATAGGTACTCACCACGTTCCGGCCATCAAAGATCTCGGTGGGGATGCCCATGTCCCGGGCCTCTTGGGCAAACTCGCCGTCCCGAAAACAGACCAGCTGGGCGGTAATGGATTCATTCAGATGCTGCAGCAGGGACAGCACGTGGGTCTTGGCCCCGCCGGTGTCGCCGCCGCTGATGAGATGGATTACATTCATAAAACCTCCGGAGTTTTATTGAGATGGGAGATATTGGGTCATGGCAGGGCTTGACAGTGCTGAGGGTAGATACTGATGTAGCCGATGGCTAAGAGCATCCAGAGAGGGTTGGGAATAAACAGCAGCAAGCCCATATAGGAAAAACCAATGTATTCCAGCATAGCGCCCCCTTTCAGAGCACCGGCGGGCCCTGTCTGCAATATGGGGCCACAGGGAGAAAAATTTCTCTTGTGGTATGGCAGAAAGTGCGCTATAATGGTTCAACACGGCGCTGTCCTGCGGGACAGGCCTCACGGACAACTATTATAGCGCCCTATTGCGGCGCCGGTCAAGCAGGAGGAAGCGAAAATGCCCCAGAAAAAGTGGAAATTTAACATTATCGACATAATTGCTGTTGTACTGATCGCCGCCGTGATCTTCTTCGTGGCCTCCAAGCTGCTGAGTAATCGCGGCGGAGAGCGGGAGATGGTAACCATCACCTACCAAGTCATAGCGGAGAACCAGCCGGTGGAGATGTACGAGGCGGCCCAGCAGTACATCCCCTGCAAGATCATGGCCTCCGGCGCCCTCTATGACGCAGAGGTCACCGCCGTAGAGGCGGAGCACACCTTGGTGTGCAGCGAGGGAACGTGGGTGGAGGACCCGGACCATGTGGACCTCCTCTTCACCGTCACCGCCCAAGTGGAAAAGACCGCTGTGATGGTGCCCTCGGTGGGAACCCAAGAGATCCGCATCGGCAAGGAGATCATCTTCAAGACCGAGTACATTGAGTTCGACCCCGCCTATGTGGTCAGCGTGGAGTACACCTGAGTGCTGAAGGTAACACGCCGCCCTTCCTGTGGAAGGGCGGCTTTCGCTTGCTGAACCCTCGACAGAGTTTGCGACACGTGTTGGAGCTGCTGCAAACAGCGAGGAAATGCCTTTAAGGTGCGGGGCGCAAAGCGCAGCTCTCTTAAAAAAGTGGCTACGTCGCTTATTTGACGCTCACCGGCAGGGTATCCTCCTCCAAAAGGGCCGGATTCTTCAAAAACCGGCGCATGGTCTTATAAAACACAGCGTAGTCGTGACCGGTGCAGATGCGCTCATCCATGACCACCTTGATGGGAATCAGCTTGCTCTTCAGCTCCCCGGTGAGGAAATTCGGCACGCTCTTGCCCATGCTGACAAACACGCTGGTGGTGCCGAACTCATATGCTTGCTCCGAAACTTATCACTTTAATAAACAAAGAAAGGACGGGAAAGGAATGGAACGGAAACGGCAAATCAAGGACGGGCATATCGTGGTAAAA
>JAAWSV010000024.1 GCA_022801715.1 Oscillospiraceae bacterium | reverse complement strand
CCACCGTCTGCACAAACTCAGGCTCATTCCCGTGCTTCTTCCTCACATTCTCGATCACGCTCTGCACATACGCATTCATAACTTCCTCGTTCCTCCTGTTGTTATTCCTAATGGTACTATTTGAGATTTTCGGAAATCAGTTGATTTCTCCATCTATTGATTAGTTTACCATTTTTCCCGAAATTATCAAGATGTATTTTGTGTATACCAGACGGGAGTCCTCCAAATAATCGTCTTCATTTTTGTCACATATCACAATGTGGCTCTGCGGAAAAATTTTTTGCGCCGGCTCTTTCCATTCTCCCTGATATTTGTTATACTATGGGTTTAGAACCTATCTGTGTTTGATGATTACCGGCGCCCTATCTGGGGCCGGTTGGGGGAAGGGAGCGGTTTTATGGTGAAATTGCGGCGGCTGCGTGCCCTTATGGTGGTTTTGATCCTGCTGGTCTCCCTGTCCGGAGGGGCCAAGGGCGCGGGGCCGGCGGGGCCGGCGGTGGAGATCTCCAGCTATGAGGAGCTTTTGTCCATGCGGGAGAACCCCTCCGGCGTCTACCGGCTGACGGAAAGCATCGACATGGCGGGGCGGGCGTGGGAGCCCTTGGACTTCTCCGGGGAGTTGGACGGCGGCGGCCATGCCCTGCTGAACCTGGAGGTCACAGCGGTGGGAGAGACCATGGCTACCACCTACGACGGCAACTATAAGACCTATGACACTGCCTTTGCCGGTCTCTTTGGTACGCTCACCGGGGCCAGCGTCCATGATCTGTCGCTGTGGAACCTGCGGGTGACGGTGGACAGCGACGTGCCCTGCTTCATCGGCGCCGTTGCCGGCTACACGGAGGACAGCAGGATCACCAACTGCACGGTACAGGGCACACTGGAGCTCACCGCCCACGACCGGATGTTCGGCGTGGGGGGCTTTGTGGGCTATGGAAGCGGTACACTGGAGAGCTGTCAGGGGGACTTCACGCTCATTTGCACCGACACCGACGCCCAGACCCGGGACGAGCAGTTTATGGGCGGGGCTTACGCCGCCGGGCATCTGAATGTAAAGGACTGCACCGTGGCCATTGACGGCTACGACTCCGACCACGGCTACGTGCACAATGGCGGGCTGGTGGGGATGTACATCTTCTACCCCGCCGGGCTGGACTTCCACGGGGAGATCACCAACAACGCGGTCACCGGGCAGATCACATTTTTTGAGGACAATACCAACCGCCGGGCCTACTGCAACGGGTTTATCGGCGAGATCATGAACTGGGACTTCACAAACGGGGGCAACACGGACGATTTCACCCGCAACGAGGTCTTTGACTACTCGGTGAATCTGCGCCCCCACACCTGCGCGGAGCCCAGCTATGCCGAGGCCGTCACGCCGGCGGGCTGCGACACCTTCGGCTATACCACCCGGACCTGCGGCGTCTGCGGGTACAGCCAGCGGGACGCCTACACCCTCTTCCAGCACCAGTGGGGGGCGTGGACGGAGACTCTGGCCCCCACCGTCCAGCGGGCTGGGCGGGAGGAGGCAGCCTGTACCCTCTGCGGCGCGGTCGAGAGCCGAGAGGTACCTCCCCTCCCTCCGCCGGAGCCGTCTGTCCCCACACCGGAGCCGGAGGAGGAGGCCGCCGGCAGGGGGTGGGTTCCTCTGGCTGCCGGGGGACTTTTTGCCGTGACAGCGGCAGTCGTTCTGATCGTCCGCCGCAAAAAGATACGGTGAGAAGAGGGCAGCAAAAGGCCCGCTTTCAAGGGCGCAGGCGTCAGACCTGCCGCGTCTTAAAAGCGGGCTTTTTCTGTAGTCAGAAGGATGCTGAGGTGTTCTTTGGTCTGTTTCGCTCTGCGGGAGGCTTCTCGCAGGCGCTTACAGATCCACCGCGAACAGGGCCCCAGCGCCGCCGGTGTGGAGGAACAGGATGTTCTCCATGCCGTCAAAGTACCCCTGCTCCATCAGCGTAAACAGACCGGCCAAGGCCTTCCCCGTGTAGACCGGGTCCACCAGAATCCCCTCGCTGCGGGCCAGACGGTACACCGCCTCCCGGCCCTCGGGGCTGGACTGGGCGTAGCCGGGGCCGATCTGGTAGTGGATGTGGATGTCCTCCTCCCCTGCAGAAACCTCGCAGTCCAGCAGGGCGGCGGTCTCCTGCATCAGGCGGAGGGAGATCTTCTCAAAGGGGTCGTCACACACCCCAATGCCTATGGAGCGGGTCCCCGGAATGAACAGCTTCGCCCCCAAGGTCAGGCCGGAGTAGGTGCCGCCGGAGCCTGTGGCGCTGACGATGGCGTCAAAGGAGACCTGGAGGGCCTCCGCCTGCCGGGTGATCTCTTGGATGCAGTTGACATAGCCCAAGCACCCCAGGGCCACCGAACCGCCTACGGGGATGAAGTAGGGGGTATGGCCCTCCTGCCGCAGGTCCTCCATGATCCGCTCCATCTCCGCGTAGACATCCCGATAGGAGTCGGTATCCACAAAGCGGACATCCGCGCCGAAGATGTGGTCCAATATCACATTCCCCGCGGTCAAAACGCCGCGCTTTTTCAGCACTAAAATGGCCTTCATGCCCAGCCGGGCGGCGCTGGCGGCGGTGAGCATCGCATGGTTGGACTGGGGGCCGCCCGCCGTCAGGACGACGTCCGCGCCCTGGTCCCGGGCCTCCGCCAGAAGGAATTCCAGCTTGCGGATCTTGTTGCCGCCCAGCGCCGTGCCGGTCATGTCGTCCCGCTTGATGTAGAGGCTTTTCCCCAGCTCCCGGCTCAGGTTCTCCAGCTTGTAGAGCGGGGTGGGCAGGACGCCCAAGGGGATTCTGCTAAAGTTTGCAAGGTCCTTCATTCTCCTATCCTCCAGTCGTTTTATGTGGGGGGTAAGGGTAGTATAGCATACTGTGAGGAGGATAGCCAGAGGATTTTACGCGGAAAACGCAAGGGGGATGGGGGGGCGGTTAAAGCACCAAACTGGTTGGGGTTTTACCGCTTAAAATTTCGTCGCAGCCCTTGGCCGCGCCCAGCGAGGAGCGCCGCTTCGACTCCAGCGTGCTGCCGCCGCAGTGGGGCGTCATGATGACATTGTCCATCTGAAACAGGGGGCTGTCCGGCGACGCGGGCTCCGGATCGGTGGCGTCCAAGCCGGCTCCGGCAATCTCCCCCCTCTGGAGGGCCTCGATCAGCTCCGCCTCCCTGACAATCGAGCCCCGCGCCGTGTTGATCAAATACGCCGTTGGCTTCATCAGCGCGAACTCGCGGGCGCCGACGCTGCCCTTTGTCTCCGGTGTGGCCGCCATATGGAGACTGACAAAATCCGCCTTCTGAAAGAGCTCGTCCCGGTCCGCGGTCAGTCTTATGCCCTCCGGCAGCGTGCTGGGGTCCTGGTAGGGGTCGTAGGACAGGATATTCATACCAAACCCCTGACCGGCAATGCGCGCCACATGCTTTCCTATGTTTCCAAGACCCAGCAGTCCCAAGGTCTTGCCACTCAGCTCCACGCCCTTTGTCACTTTTCGCGCCTCTTTGAACGCCCCCTCGCTGTACAGAGCCTGAATGTGGTGCAGCGTCTTGGCGCAGGCCAGCATCAGCATCACCGCGTGCTCCGCCACAGCAAGGCTGTTGCTCCCTCGTGTGTTCACTACGCGGACACCGTGTCTTTTGCAGCTCTCCAAGTCCACCGTGTCCACGCCGGCGCCGTGGCGGGCCACCACCTTCAGCTTGGGGCACCGGGAGATCACCTCGTCGCTTATCACCGCTAAACGGGGGATCACGCCGTCGCAGTCCTGCAAATCCTCGATCAGCGTCTCACAATCTATGCCGCGGCCATATTTGACCTCATAGCCGTTGGCCCGGAGCCAGTCCGGTCCGTCCTCGGCCATGGGCTCTGTCACTAAAATACGATAGCACAATACAACCACCTCCTGTTTCATTGTTTTGCTCTTATTGCGCGGCCTTCCATTCCTCAAAGGCCCTATGTTTTCCCTCCACGCCCTGCTTCAGCACGGCCATGTCCGATCCGATGGTAAACATCCGGCACCCCAAGGCCCGGACCTGCCGGAACTCCTCCAAGGAGCGCAGCCCCCCAAGTCCGGCGTCCCCCAGAATGACGTGGGAGTCCCGGATTTTACGGCAGGCCGCCTCTATGGCCTCGCGGACCTCCGCCGTCACCATCCCGCCGTATCCCATATCCATGGACAAATCCTTCGCGCCGATCCGCAGCACGTCTATTCCGGACTGCAAAATGTCATCTAAGTTCCGAAGGCCCTCCCGGCTCTCCACCATGCCGATCACCATGACGTTTTGATTGACATGCTCTATATAGGCCGCCGTGGGGATAAAGCCGAATTTTGACGCCCGCGCGCCGTCGCCGAAGCCGCGCTCCCCCAAGGGGCTGTACTTCACCTGACGGACCGCGTGCTCCGCCTGCTCCCTATTGTCGATGTGGGGGAAGATCACCCCCATCACGCCGGCCTCCAGCACCTGAAGGATCAGCCCGTCCTCATGGCTGGGGATGCGCACAACAGGCACCGCGCCACCCAACTGGATGGCCCGGATCTGGTTCTCTACGGTCTCAATGTTATGTACAAAGTGCTCCCCCTCAATGAACACATAGTCCAGGCCGCTGTAGGCCAGCAGCTCCGCCACCAGCGGGGAGCGGCTGCGCACCTGACAGCCTAAAACCGGCTCCCCCCTCCGCATCTTCTCCAACATGGGATTGCGCTCCACCATCCTGTATGTCCCCTTTCCATTATCAGCTCCCCTGCAAAACGCAGGATACCGTCTTTTTGTCGCACAGTACGGAGATGTCCTCCAGCGGGTTTCTGTTCAAAACCAGAATGTCCGCCCGCAGGCCCTCCGCTATGGTGCCGGTGTCGTCCCCGATGTCCAGCACCGCCGCCGCTCTGCTGGTTGCCCCCTGCAAAACCGCCCACGGGGGAAGGCCCGCCTCCACCAGAGAGACGTACTCCTCCGGGCAGCGGCCTGCGCCGTGCATCCCGTTTTCATCTGTACCGCAGACAACGGGGACGCCGGCCTCATAGGCCGCCTTCACAAAGGCTCCATGCTTTCTCGCGTTGTGATAGAACCGCTCCGCGGCGGAGCGGTTTCCATTTTGCTCCTCGTACTCGCCAAACCACTTGATGATGGAGATGGTGGGAACCAGAGCCGCCCCCTTCTCCGCAATCCTCTCCAACAACTCCGGGTGCTGCTCATAGTTGAAGAAGCAGTGCTCAAGGGTGTCAATATTTCCCTCCAGTGCATTCTGTACGCCAACCTCCCCCACCACGTGGGCGGCAATCCTGCGGTTCTGCTGGTGCGCCTCGCCGCTCATGGCCAAAATTTCCCGCTGGGAGAAGCAGGGCCGAAAGCGCATCCGATCATAGGGCTGCCCCATGCTCCCGGTGGCGGTGACGATCTTCACCACGTCCGCCCCCTCCCGCAGCAGCAGCCGCACCGCGTGGACACAGGCGTCCTCCCCGTCCACCAGGATGCTGCGCATAGAGGTCTCCTTTACGAAGGAATAGGGCAGAATCGGCCAGTCCCCATGTCCCCCGGTGGGGGAGAGAAATTCGATGGCCGTCAAAATCCGGGGGCCATGGCACAGCCCCTTGGCGATCCCCTCGCGGATGCCCACGCCGCGGCCCTTGGCGCCCATCTCCCGCACAGTGGTATACCCGTGGGCCAACAGCTCCTCCGCATGCCGGAGGGCGCGGATCAGACGCACGTCGCTGTTCTCAAAATACCGCCGGTAGGGCTCCTGCGTGTACATCCCGGACAGGTGCACGTGGGCCTCGATCAGTCCCGGCATCACGAACTTGTCCCCACAGTCCCAGACCGGGAGCGCCATGACGGCGAAGCCGCCGGCGGGGCGAACGCCGGCAATCCGCCCGTCTTGGATCAGGATGTCCATATTTTCTTGCGTCTCGGCGCCCTTTCCGTCAAACAGGGTTCCGGCCCGGAGCAAAAAGGTTCCCTGCCTCTCCGCGGACGCCACCTTGCTGCCGGCCACACAGTTATACAACAGATTCATACATGTCCCTCCTGTTTCTTTGCGCGGCGGCTCATCAGCCGCGGCATCAGCAGCGCCGCCGCGCACATGATCCACAGCACGATGCAGATCGGCCGTGTGAAAAAGACCGCCGGGTTGTTGTTGGAAATCGCCAAGGCCCGGAAAAAGTTCGGCTCAATAATCGGCCCCAGAATCACGCCCAGCAGGAAGGCCGGCAACGAGTAGTCGTATTTCTTCAGGAAAATGGACAGAATGGAGAAGGCCAGCATGATAAAGAGGTCATTCACCTTGGCCCGGCAGATATAGCCGCCCAGCAGGCAAAATACGGCAATCAGGGGCACCAAAATACTGGTAGGCAGGGACACGATCTTCACCATGTAGCCCGCCGCAAACATCCCCACAACGGTCGCCAAACAGCCCACCAGAATCACCGTGAGAAAAATCGCGTTGGACTCCGGGAGATAGCTGTTGAAAAAGGAGGGACCTGGCTGCATCCCGTGCATCAAAAAGGCACTGATAAACAGTACCGTCGTACCGCTGCCTGGAATCCCCAGCGTCAAGGCCGGCACAATGGACCCGGGGACACTGGCGTTGTTGGCTGTGTCCGTGGCCACCAGCCCCCCGTAATAGCCGGTGCCGAACCGCTCCGGCTCCCGGGACAGGGAGCGGGCCATGCCATAGCTGGTAAAGGAGGCGATGGTCGCGCCGGTTCCGGGAATCACGCCGATGATGAACCCGATTACCGCAGAGAGCAGACACGTCCACCGGTAGCGCAGGGCGGCCTTAAATCCCTCCCACTGGCTCCGCATATCCGGTCCCTTGGTGCGGGAGTCCCCAGACCCGATGGACTTTTTGAAGACCAGAGAGTACAGCTCTCCCACGCCGAAGAGTCCCAGCAGAAGGGGGATCTGCGGCACGCCGCCATACAGTTCCGCCACGCCGAAGGTCGAGCGCGTGACCCCTACAAAGTAGTCCATCCCGATGGTCCCCACCAAGAGCCCCAAAATGGCCGACAGAAGGCCCTTGGGCACCGAGTTCCCTGTCAGGGACGCAACCGCCGTCATGCCGAACAGAGCCAGCATAAACATCTCCGGCGGGCCGAAGCTCAGCGCGTACCGGCCCAGAATGGGGGCCAGAAGCAACGCCATCACACCGCCGATCACCGTGCCGCTCAGGGAGGAGGCGAAGGAACAACCCAAGGCCTGTCCCGCCATGCCGTTTTTCGTCATGGGGTAGCCCTCCAGCGTGGAGGCGGCTGTGGACGGCGTCCCCGGAATGTTGATGAGAATGGCCGGGATCGAGCCGGCGGTCTGGCAGGCAACAAACACCGCCGTCATGAGAATCACCGCCGGGAAGGGGTCGAGAAAGACCACAAAGGAGAGGAACAGCGTGAGAATATTGGTGTCATTCAGCCCCGGAATGGCGCCGGCCAGCAGTCCCACCACACCGCCCATCACAATGAACAGGATGATTTGCACCGAACAGAGCTTCTGTATCCCTAATAGCAAATTTTCCATGGTTCCCTCCCCTAAAAGAGTCTGCACGCCGGCAGCCGAATTCCCATCGCCAAGTCAAACACCAAGTAGAAACTCAGCGTAATAATACATGCTGTAATCAGCGCCGGCCGCCACCGTCCCCTGTTCAAATAGAACACCAGAACAAAGGAGATCAGGAAATTGCAGAGGTGGAGCCCCAAAATTTTCAGCAGCAGCGCATAGCTCACAAAGGCGGCGATGATGACAAAAACCGACGCGTTTTTCAGCAGCAGCTGACGCAGTGCCGGCTTTTCGACACTCTGCGTTCCCTCCGCCGTCGGCGCTTTTTTCACGATCTCCACGCCCACCGCCGCCACAGCCGCCAGCATGGCCCCCATCAGGCAGAAGGGCCAGAGAACCGCCCGGTGGGAGTACCCTCTCACCGAGAAGAAATAGTATGCCACATAGGCGAGAATCACCGCCAAAAAGATGAATTCTCCCCAAGGGATCCTCTTTTTCATGTTGATGTCCTTTCCAAGATTTGCACACCCTCCAAAGGTGGGCGGAAGCGGAGCCTCCGCCACCCGGTACGCGCCCGGTTATGACCTGTACCTAAGGAAGCCGGTAACGTGCCGCGGATCAGGCCGGATTCAGCAGGTCGGAATACTCCTCCAACGTCTTCATGAAGCCGGAGGCATTGGCAAGCGTCTGCTCAGGGCCGAAGTACTCAATGAAGCGGTCCTGATTGGCCGCAACCAGACTGTCCTCGGCCTCCTTGGACTGGATGGCCTGGGCAAATGTATCCACCAGCATATGGTATACCTCGGGGTTCCTCTCCTGCATCTCCTTGGTGGTCCATATGGAGCAGTGGCAGGTGAGATCCGGCATGGCAAAGTCTGTGGCAAAGTCCTCCACCACCTGACAGTCCCAGAGATCCTTCACGGGGTTGCTGTTCCCAAAGATTCCGATCACCTTCACTTGGTCGGTCAGTCCCACGGCAGTGGAGATTCCGCCGACAGACACGTCCACGTGTCCCCCGATCAGATCATTCCGCGCGCCGGAGCCGCCGCTGTAGGCCACCACATTGGCGTTGATGCCGGAGGCCTCAATAAAGATCTCCGCCGTGATATTGGCAGGGGTGAGCACCTGGGGCGTGGAAATGGTAAGGGGATCCGCCGCGCTGCGGGCGTAGGCGATAAGGTCGGAGGCCGTGTTGAAGCGGTCGTCGTCAATGCGCACCATCAGGCAGTTTGCGTCCGTATAGACATTCCCAATCCAAGCGATGTCGTCCAAGGAATACGTGGAATCCTGAAAGGCGAACATACCCAGCATGGCCTCCGGCAGGCCGCACATGACGCCGAACTCATCCTCCCCCAAGGAGGTCAGATCGTTCATCCCCATCAAATAAGTGCTGCCAGTGTCCTCGTAGATATACTCGAAGGTGGTCCCCAGCGCCTGCTCCCACTGCGGCGTAAACGCTCTGGAGACGATGTCCAGTCCCCCGCCGGCGGAGGCAGCCACGTAGTAGTTCAGCAACTTCGCCGGATAGGTGCCGCTCCCATCCGACACTCCCGTCTGAGGCGGCTCCTTCTGTCCGTCATCCGTCTGAACACCGCAGCCGTTCAGCATCAGCAGCACAAGCGACAGGAGCACGCACAGGATCGACCTCTGTATCTTTGCCTTCTTCATAAAACACATCCCTTTCGTCACAAAATTTGTCTGTCATCTATGCCGGAGGTTGTGCATATAGTCTATACTCCTCTGTGGGGAGTTGTAAAATATGAAAATTTTCACCAATATATAACTAAATTCTATTGTTACAATCATTTATTTGGATAGTTTATTGACTTTTACCCTTTGTTTTTGTAGAATACAGATAAATATTTTTGTTCACAGACGTTACAACACCCCGCTCCTGTCCTTCCGGGGAGAAAAGGTGCCGCCATGCTGAAAGCCAATGACTACGAATTTTTGATCACGCTCTACCGCAGCAAGAACATTACGCAGGCCGCGCAGACGCTGTTTCTCTCCCAGCCGGCGCTGACAAAGCGGCTGCAGCAGATTGAGCAGGAGCTGGGGGTTCTCATTGTCAACCGGAATGTCAAGGGCGTGCAGTTTACGCCTGAGGGGCAGTATGTCGTCCGGTACGCAGAGCAGTGTGTCAACGAGTACAAGGAGCTGAAAATGGCGCTGCACGGCCTCCAGACCGAGAAGGACTCCACCATCAGTATTGTCTCCGCCAGAACCTTGGCCCATGAGCTGCTGCCGGATCTCTTCGCCAATTTTTTGAAGGTATACCCCAAGACCCATCTGGTCCTCCACGCCGTAGGCAGCGGGGAGTCCGCCCAGCTGGTGCACAACGGTCAGGCGGACATCGCTTTCGTCTGCGGGGAGCAGCCCTGGAACTTCCAGCGGGTCCACATCCGCACCGAGGTGATGACCCTCCTCTCCCACAGACCCATTTGTCTCTCGGAGCTCCCCTTTATGTCCCGCATTGACACCTCCTTCAGCGTCAACTCCCAGCGCCTGATCAGCAACTGGTGGAAGAACACCTTTGACGTTCCGCCGCGGATCTCCATGGTCGTTCCCAGTATTCCCACCTGTGTGGCTATGGTATCCCGCGGGCTGGGGTACAGCATTTTGATGGACCGCATGGCCTATCGAAATGTGCCGCAGCTCTACCGCTCCATCCTGAAGGACCGGCAGAATCAGGCCATTGAGCGCAGCGACTATATGATCTATCTGCCGGAGACCGGGCTGAGAAGTCCCGCGAGAGAGTTCATCTCCTTTTCTCAGGAGTATTTTCAACGGATAGACAATATCCCCATATAAAATGGATACTGCCGCTGCAAATCATCAAGATTCGCAGCGGCAGTAAAACGATGGGGCCCGGCGGCAATCGGTCGGTACGGAGCCTGCTCTGGGGACGTCACTCCGCCTCACACCTCCACGGGCAGGCCGTTGACCTCTATGCCCTCGCCGGCGGGGATCAGCAGGTACTTCCTGCCGTCAATGACACGGGCCTCCACTAAGCAGCTCTCCTCCGGGGGTACGGTGATGGTGATACCGGCGGACTTGATGGCAAATCGCTTGCTGTCAATCAAATTCGCCGGGCGCAGGGGGGCATCCTCACCGAACTGCGCGCCGCAACTCTCACGGAAGGCGGCCACCTGCCGCTCCCCTACGCCGCAGTCCTCCAGTATGTCCCCCACCTCCCGGGCGGTGACGGTGAGAGGCTCCGGGTCCCGGCTCTCCTTGTGCTGTCCGATCCGCTCCGTCAGGCGCCCGTGGACGGCCTGCACCACCTCCAGGGAACACTCCCCCTCCAGCGCGTCGCTGAGGGCGGTCTGGAAGGCCTCCCGCTGCTCCGGCGCGGACATGGGCGGCTCCACATGAAAAATGGCGTCCAAAAAGGGCTGGTGCAGCTCCTCCGGTTTTCGGGTATAGGCCAGAGCGCCGTAGATATTGGCGGCGCGGTCGTCGAAGGCCGGGAACAAAAACCCCAGCTCCGGCGCGGCCACCAGCTGGCGGGGGAGAAAATTGTGAAACTCGTTCTCCCCAGGGCAGTAGCTCAACTCCAGACGGCCGTCCCGCACCGGGCAGACGCAGCAAACGATGTAGGAGAACACCTCGCTGGCGGTCTCCGACTGGTCCGCCGCGTCCTCGCCCCGGTAGGGCACGTCATAGGCGTCGTGGGCCACCAGCAGGAGGTAGTTGCCCTCCATATCCAAGGCGTCGATGGCCCTCTGATAAAATGTCTGCCGCACCGTCTCGTCCTTCAGGGCGGTGTCCCGCAGGGCGGAGAGGAGGCGGTGCTCCTCGCTGTCCACCACCTGCCGGGTGGAGAAGACAATGTCGATGAGATTTTTCCCCAGTGTGCCGGAGAGGGCCTTTTTCAGCAGTCCCAAATACTGCTCCGCCTCCTCCTGGGGCAGCATGCCCAAGGGCTCGTCGATGGTGGAGATGACCTCCCGGCTGGCGTTGACATAGCAGCCGTAGACCCGGCTGAAGGCGTTCCGGTCGGCGCGGAAGCGGCGGCGCAGTTCGCTGATCTCTTTTTGATTCATGGTATCCCTCGCTCTGGTTGATGTTTGTTCGCCTTGCGCTGCCGGCAGTCGAACAACAGTTCCTACTATAGCCGATATTGGGCAAAAATGCAATCCCGAACTATACAATTGTCCCACAATTTCAGCCGCCACGGCCTCATGGCTCTATGGATTTTAATTGCTTTTTCTCCGGTTTTGTGCTATTTTATGGAATATTAGGCCCTGCCGCCGCTCTGCTGCTGGCGGCAGGGCACGCTGGGAGGAGTCGCATCATGGTACGGGACATTATGCGGGACGAGGCCTTTCTGTCGCAGAGGTCGGAAGCCGCCACAGAGGAGGATCTCGCCGTGGCACGGGATCTGCTGGACACGCTGGCGGCGCACAGGGAGGGGTGCGTGGGGATGGCGGCGAATATGATCGGCGTGAACAAGCGCATCATTGTCTTTGACAACGAGGGCGCCTATATGGTCATGTTCAACCCGGAGATCGTCAAAAAATCCGGCCCCTATGAGGCGGAGGAGGGCTGTCTGTCCCTCTCCGGCACGCGCAGGGTCCGGCGCTGGCGGTCTGTCAAGGTGCAGTACCAAAACGAGAAATTCCAGCTCCGCTTCAAGACCTTTACCGGCTGGACGGCGGAGATTATCCAGCACGAAATCGACCACTGCGAGGGGGTTCTGATCTGATATGCGCATCATCATCTCGCCCGCCAAGAGGATGGTGACGGATACGGACAGCCTCCCGGTGGAGGGTCTGCCCGCCTTTCTGGAGCAGACGGAGCGCCTGAAGGCGGCCTTGCGGGGGATGTCCCCGGGGGAGCTGCAGGCCCTCTGGCGGTGCAGCGATGCCATCGCCCGACTGAATGGAGAGCGGTTGAGCGGCATGGATCTGCGCCGCCGGCTCACCCCCGCCATCCTGTCCTATGAGGGCATCCAGTACCGCTACATGGCTCCCGGTGTGATGGAGACGGATCAGCTCCGTTATCTGCGGGAGCATCTGCGTATTCTGTCCGGCTTCTATGGCCTGCTGCGCCCCTTTGACGGGGTGACGCCCTACCGCCTGGAGATGCAGGCCCGGCTGCAGGTGGACGGCTGCGGGAATCTGTACGCCTTCTGGGGGGACCGTCTGGCCAAGGAGCTGGCCGCGGAGACGGATCTTGTGCTGAATCTGGCCTCCAAGGAGTACAGCCGGGCAGTGGAGCCTCACCTGCCCCGGTCCGTCCGGTTTCTCAGCTGCCGCTTCGGCCAGCGGAGGGGCGGCAAGGTGGTGGAGACGGGCACCATGTGCAAAATGGCGCGGGGGCAGATGGTCCGCTGGCTGGCGGAGCGCCATGTCACAGACTTGGAGGGGCTTCGGGCCTTCGACCAGCTGGGATACCGATTCCACCCGGAGGTCTCGACGGAGGACTGCTATGTGTTCCTCTCCGCGGACGCGGAGCAGGCAAGCGACGCGGGGGCGTGAAAGCGGAACTATTTCGGAAAACCAAGGATTATGCGGCAAAAAGGCACCGCCGGCGGCGGTGCCTTTTGCTGTGTAGGATTCGCCTATTCGCAGGCTGTCCGCCTGAGGGCGGGCGGCGGTTTACTCCGTCCGGTTCTGCTGGTTCAGCGCTTGGGTAAACTGGATCATGGCGTCATCCTTGCGCAGGAACAGCAGGCCAAAGGAGCCCGGGCCGCAGTTGCTGGCAATGGCGGAGGACGCCTTCTGCAAATAGACCCGCTCAAAGGGACAGACCTGCTGCACCAGATTCTTGATGTACTGGAGCTTCTTGTCGTCCATCCCGGAGTAGGTGATGAACAGGATGCGCCGGTCAATGCTCCGGGTCTCTAACAGCGTCTTTCTGACATACCGCCTCGCCACATGGGAGAAGTCCCCCATCTCCATGCTGCCCACGGTCATCCGGCTCTTCTTCAGCACAAGGACCGGGTGCAGCAGCAGCGCGTCGCACAGGATCTGTATCCGCTTGGAGATCCGCCCGGACTGACACATCATGTGCGTGGTGTTGATGACAAACGCAGAGGAGACAAAGCGTTCCATGCGGATCACCGCTTGGATGATCTCCGCCTTGGTGGCGTGGTGCTCCGCCAGATAGGCCGCGTACAGCACCACCAGCCCCATACTGCTGGAGAGATGGCCCGAGTCCAGCACGGTGACATTCTCAAAGGACTTCGCCGCCTCACGGGCATTTTCGTAGCCATCACTGACATGCCTTGCCATGGTGATGTGGATCACGTTCTGGGCCTCGGTCAGGCTCTCGGCAAAGAATCGCTCGTAGTCCTCCACCTCCGGCGGCTGGGAGCTGCCCTTCCGCCCGTTGGCGATATGGGTCAAAAGCTCATCCGCTTTCAGCTCCTCCTCGTCCAAGAAGCGCCCCTCCTCCGTGCAGACATAGTAGGGACACACTGGGATTCCAAACATCTTCCGCAGGGATTCCGGCAGGTCGCAGACACTGTCGGTGGTGATCAGAATGGACCGCCGCTTTACCTGCTCGAAGATTAGAATATCCTTCTCAATATCCGACTGCCGGACCTCCTCGCTGAGCTGAACCAGCTCCTTGGGGAGGATGCTCAGCACAGCCGCCTCCAGCAGCACACCGCTGACCGGCTTGGCCAGATAGCCGCTGAACCCCTCCTTGCGGTAGAGGAGCTGGTTGTCGCTGCCGGCGTTGGCGGTGAGGGCCACCACGGGAACATTCTGGCACAGTCCCCCCGGCTGCACGCGCAGCGCGTGGAGGCACTCGATCCCGTCCATCTCCGGCATCATGTGGTCCATAAGGATGCAGTCATAGTGGTGGTTCTGGGTCAGCCTGAGACATTCGGCGCCGCTGGAGGCCGTATCAATCTGGATCTTGGTCTCCGCCAGCAGCTTGCCCACCACCATCAGGTTCATGTCGTTGTCGTCCACCACCAGAATGTGGGCATCCGGCGCCTCAAAGCTCTGCCGGTAGGGCTCCCCCTCCCGGGCCTTGGCACGGGAGGCCAGCGTAAAGGTTCCCAGCTCCTTCTCATCCACAATATCTTGGTCCAGCGTGACAACAAATGTGGAACCCTTGGTATAGACGCTGTTGACGCTGATCTCGCCGCCCATCAGCTCTACCAGCTGCTGCACAATGCTCAGGCCCAAGCCGGTTCCCTCGATATAGCGGTTTCTCTCCTCGTCCACACGGCGGAAGGCGTTGAAGATATAGGGGATGTTCTCCTTCTTCACGCCTAAGCCGGTGTCCTCCACCGAGTACCAGACCCGCACCCGGTTCAGTGACTGACGCTCGCACCGGACGGAGAGAGTCACAGAGCCCTCACGGGTGTACTTCACCGCGTTATTCAAGAGATTGATGAGGATCTGCTTGATGCGCACCTCGTCCCCGCAGAGCATGCTCGGGATGGATGAGTCCACATGGAGCTTAAACTCCAGTCCCTTCTCCTTCGCCTTGATCCAGATCATGTTGACGATCTCCGAGAAGAGCGCCCCCGTCTCATAGGAGACGTTGACAATCTCCATCTTCCCGGATTTAATCTTGGAGAGGTCCAGAATGTCGTTGATCAGGGTGAGCAGCAGCTTGCTGGCCCCCTGGATATTGCGGGCGTTCTCCGCCACCTCGTCAGAGATGTCCTCCCGAAGGATGATCTCGTTGAGGCCGATGATCGTATTGATGGGCGTGCGGATCTCATGACTCATGCTGGAGAAGAAGTGGTTCTCCGCCCGGTTCAGCTCCTCGATCTCCTTCTTCTGCTGCTGGGACAGCGCGTTCTCCTCCTCGTACATCCGGTTTAAGAACATGAGCAGCACGCAGGTCAGAAGGCCCACCATGATCACAGAAAACGCGGAGTCAAAGAAGGAATGATTCTGGGTATTTTGCACGATATACTCCGGGAAATAGTAGGCAGCTCCATAGCACAGCAGCGTCTCAAGCGTGCACAGGCCAAAAAATACCATCATGCGCCGGCCATGCAGGGTAATACACACATAGATGAAACAGAATACAAACCACTCCGGCACCCCGCTGTAAAAGCCGCCCGCCGTAAAAAAGCTGACGGGGAACAACAGCAGAAGAAGCACCGAGATGGCGGTGGCCCCCCGCTGGATCTGCTCCTTTTGGATGCTGATCTTCACAATTACCGCCATGACAGCCAAGCTGGCGGCCAGAATCAGAATATTCCAAACGCTCCGCCCCATGGGCAGGATGAACACCAGCGCGACCATGCACGTACCCGTCACAATGCGGAACATGCGCTCACGCAGGCTGATACTGTGGTCGGAGATGATTCTAAACCATTTTTTTATCACGCAGTCTCTCACTCCTCAACACAAGGCATTTCGGGGGAAAAACACCCCCACATGTTACAGTCCGGCCAGCTGTCCGCAGAGCTCCCCATAGGCGCGCAGCAGCTCCGGGTGATGGGCTTGGATGTACGCCTCATCGCCCCGCTTCCCCGCCATCTCCAGCTCCTTGGCTCGGGCGGAGAGCGCCTCGGCGCCGATGGTCAGCGACGTGCTCTTCAGCGCGTGGACCTTCACCGCGTAGTCCGCCCAATTGGCGCTCTCATACAGGGAGATGATCTCCGCCTGCTTCTCCCCGCTCTGGGCGTAAAACATCCGCAGCATCTCCCGGTAGAAATCCTCATCCCCACCGCAGTAGCGCAGGCCCGTCTCCGTATTGACGCCGGCCTGGGTGAGGCGGTCATAGGGGATTGCCGCCTCTGCCGCAGGCTGCGCGGCCTCTGGGGCCTCCGCTGGCTCCAGAAGCTCCTCTGCCTCCTGAGCCGCTGGGGTCTCTTGGAACTCTGACGCAGGATCGTCCTCCGGAACCTCCTCCGCCAGAAGGCCCCCTGTGGGCTTTGCGGTATACTGGATGCAGTGCTTAGGCAGGACCTTCCGCAGCACCCGCTCCAAGACTGTGCGCTCAATGGGCTTCGGGACGAACTCCGTGAACCCCTCGCTGCGGAACATCTCCCGGGCGCCGCTGACGGTGTTGGCGGTCAGCGCGATCACCGGCAGGTCCCGGTACTTCTCATTGTAAAGCTCGTGGATCTTTTTCAGCGTCTCCACGCCGTCAAAGCCGGGCATCATGTGGTCCAAAAAGATGATGTCATAGGTGGTGACACCGCACTGGGCCACCGCCTCTCTGCCGCTGAGGCAGGTGTCCACCTCGATCCCGTAGCTGCCCAAGACGCCCTTGGCCACCACCAAGTTCATCTCCTCATCGTCCACCGCCAAGGCCCGGACACCCACACAGGTAAAGGGCTTCCGACCGGCGGCCTGATCCTCCGCGAAGCCCCGCTCCCCCATCTCTCCATTCAGCAGATTGGCCACCGAGAGGGCCGAGAAGGGCTTATGTATGATCATCAGGCGGCTGCCGTTCTCCAGATTAAACTCCCGCTCCGCGATTACTACAACCCGGAGCGTCTCCGCCAGCTCCTCATAGTAGGATGTGTTCTCCTCATACTCTGTCTGTGCGATGAACACATGGGTCAGCGGATAGGTGCGCTGCAATTTGAGGAAGCCATCAAAATTATGCGCCTGGTAGCCCTTGATGCCGAAACCCTCCACCAAATTCCGGATCAGCCCGTCATAGTAGCCCCGCACCTCGTCACAGCTGTATTTCTCCGGCCGGAAGTAACAGGCGATGCAGAGCCGCTCCGGATGATTGATGGTGATACATGGCTGATCATCCGCCACACCTTGGGGGATCACAATGTGGGCATGCAGACCCTGCTTGCCCTTGCTGTCAAAATGGATAAAGCCGCCCATGGCGTTGAGAAGCCCCCGGGCAATGGGGAGCCCCAAGCCCAAGCCGCCCGCGAACCGGCTGCTGCCGGAGTCCGCTTGGTAAAACTCCTCATACATCTGCTCCAGCTGGGCATCCGTCATGCCGATGCCGGTGTCGTGGATGTAGATAATCAGGTTAACTCCATAATTCTCCCAGCGGTACTCGATACAGACGTTTACGCCGCCCTCCTCCGTGAACTTGATCGCGTTCTCCACCAAGATCTTGAGCACGTGGGAGATCTTTTCCGCGTCGCCCACCAGGACCGCCGGGACCTTGGGGTTGATATCGAAGATCAGCTCCAAATGCTGCCGGTTGCTCTGCAGCGCGGTCATGGTGATCACGTCGTTGAGCACCGAGGTGATCATGTACTCCTCCTTGGCCGGCGTCAGCGTGCCCTTCACGATCTCCGTGTAGTCGAGCATATTGTTGATCTGGTTGGACAGACGCTTGCCCGCCAGTTTGATGGACAGCATATCCTCCCGAACATCCCCGGGGAGTGCCTTTCCTAAGGCCACCTCGCTGATGCCGATGACCATATTGATTGGCGTGCGGAGTTCATGGGATACGTTGGACAAAAAGACCGCGTTTTGCTTTCCCGCCGTCTCCAGCTCAGTAAAGACCTTGTTATACCATTTCCGCTGGGCAGTCCGCTGGTTGATCCAATACTCCGCCAGCGCCGTCCCGCCGATGGTCACGGCGGCACCGAGCACCAGACGGAAGGCATCCCGCAGCTCCATGTGCAGGGAAACAGTATGAAAGACCAGCGCATGGTAGATAATCACCAGCACATACAACGCATCTATCATACGCAGAATCCACTTTTTATTCAGCATGAACAGCGACAGGATGATGATGCAGGCCACGGCAGGTATGTCGTAGAGGCTGCCCTCATGCACGCCGAAGAAGAAAAGCTCCACCAAGAGCATGCCAGCGCACAGGTTTTCGTACATCACATCCGAGCCGATCCGCGCAATATGCAGCAGCCACACGCTGAAGCAGCCCGCCGCCATCAGCGGAACTGCCCAGAACTCCCATGCCGTCACAATGGTAATCAGCCCCAGCACGGCACTGAGCGATGTGGTGACGATGGCCAGCAGCAGGTGTCTGCTTGTCTGCTCCTCTGTCCTCATACTTTATCAAACTCCTGCGCCACCCGCTTCATCAGCTCCTCTGGCTCAAATGGCTTTTTCAGGTAGTTCGCCGCCCCCAGCTTGATGGCGCTGACCACGTCCTCCTCCAGCCCCGAAGCCGTCAGAAAAATCACCGGGATCTCCGGAGCAAATTCCTTCATGCACTCAAAGGTCTCCATGCCGTTCATCTCGGGCATCTCAATATCCAAAAGAACCAAGTCCACCTTCTCAATCTTCAGCTTCTTCAGCGCCTTGACCCCGGAGTCCGCCAGAAGCACGGCATAGTCCTTTCCAAGGATCATTTTGGTCCTCATCAAATTCATGCTGTCGTCGTCCACTACTAAAATACGCTTCTGCATACGATTTTTCCCCCTGTCTTATTACTATGGGTAGGCCCCCACAATCTCATCCTGTCTATTCTAAAATAAGACGGCGAGAAAATCAAGCCCATTTCTGCCGCCTTTTTTGGAGCGGGGGCTGCCGCAGGCACCGCTTTTTCTCCGGAGGACCTCTCTGCCGGCGGGAGTAAATTGGCCTCTGGGTGGGAGAAAATCGCGGAAAGATGCACGAAGGCATTCATTGCAGGGATATTTGTTTTGTCCGTGCAGACAAAACTATCTGCTTCGGCGTCAAACAGAAAAGGAACACAGGATGGCCTCGGCCATCCTGTGTTCCTTTTTTGATAAAATACGATATTATAGGTACCGCTGGGTCAGCAGCACCGCCGCGTCCAAGGCGATCTGGCACATGCTGCGCTGGGCATCGGCAAAGTCGCAGAGCCACTGGTCGGTGGCGCGGTTGGCGTGGACGGCGCAGATGGAGCCGGCCAACACGCCGTAGAGACTGCCTAAGGTCATAATGGTCTCCGACTCCATCTCCATGTTCAGGATGCCCAGCCTCTCATAGTCCGCGCTGGTCCGTCCCGGCATGGCGAATTCCCGTCCGGCGGCGGGACGGCCCTGTCCGGCGAAGAAGGAACCGGTGGAGGCGGAGATGCCCTTCCAGTAGGCCGCGTTCCGGGCCTTACAGGCGTCGATGAGGCACTCCACCACCTCGAAGGCGGCCACCGCCGGGTACTCCGGGGGAGCGTAGAAGCAGCTGGCCCCGCCTAAGCGCATGGCCGCGGTATTGATGACCATATCGCCGCAGGCGATCTCCGGCCGGGTAACGCCGCAGCCGCCGATACGGATCAGTGCCTTGGCCCCCAGCTCAATGAGCTCGATGACGGCAATCTCCGTGGAAGGGGCGCCAATCCCGGTGGAGCACACGCTCACCGGCACGCCCTGATAGCTGCCGGTACCCACGGTGTACTCCCGGTTGGAGGCGATGACATGGAAATCCTCGCACAGGCCGGTGAACATGGCCACACGGCCCGGGTCGCCGGGCAGCAGTACGATGGGGGCCACATCCCCCGGCGCGCAGAGCAGGTGGGGGACCTTCCCGTCAAACTTGGGGTCGGCGGCGGATACTTGCTTCATGGTCTCTCCTCCTCTCTTACTTGGCGCCGGCGGGGGTGTGGAGCTTCATCGCCGCCTCCGCGGTGAGGGAGTCCTGCTTCTTGCTTCTGGCCCCCATGATGACAAGGCCGATCAGCGTAATGAGATAGGGCATCAGGGCGGCGAACTGGGAGGGCAGACGGTAGCTCTGGGCCATGTTGCCCACCGCCATGGAGGCGCCGAAGAGCAGGGCAAAGAACATGGTCCACAGGGGGTGGCCCACCGCCAAATTCTGGGCGGCGATGCCGATGAAGCCCCGGCCTGCCGTCATGTTGGCGGTGAAGTAGGGCAGGTAGCCCATGGACATGTACATGCCGCCCATGGCCGCGAAGATGCTGCTGATGGTGAGGGCAATAAACTTGGTCTTGCGCACGTTGATGCCCACGGAGGCCGCGGCGGCGGCGTCCTGTCCCACAGCCTGAATACGCAGGCCCAAACGGGTCTTTTTCAGCAAAAACCACACCAGAGCCACCGCAAAGAAGGCCAGGTAGGTCATCAGGTTGTGCCCGGAGAGGATGGGCCCCAGGATGGGGATGTCCTTGATCAGAGGGATATCCACCGCCGGGAACTTGAGGGAGGGCAGCGAGGAGGTATCCAGCTTCATGCCGGTGAGCAGATACACCACGTACACCGTGCCGCCGGTCCCCAGGGTGTTCAGGGCCAAGCCGGCCAGCAGGGGCTTGGTGTCCAGATACAGCACGAAGTAGGCGAAGATCATGGCCACAGCCATGCTGAACGCCATACCCAGGGCCGCGCCGGCCAGCAGGCTCTGGGTGTAGGCGCTGCCAATGGCGCCGCCCAGGGCGGCAAAGAGCATCATGCCCTCATAGGCCACGCAGAGGATGTTGGCCTTGCCGCCCATCACCGCCGCCATTCCCACGAACACCAGCGGGGTGCCCATGCGCAGCAGCGCATCCAAAAAGTTTGCGGAGAAGATATACGACAACATTATTCAGCGCCCCCTTTCGACATGGCATCCCTGGAGTGTTTCACAATGCTCCGGTGCTCCCAGCCGGCCAGGAACCGCTCCGCCGCCACGAAGATGATGATGACGGCCTGGATCACGCTGATAATCTCCGGGGGGATCTTGGAGCTGAAGTTCAGCGCGTCAGCGGAGGTCTTGATATAGGCCAGAAACAGCACCGCCGCGGGGATATACTTGGGGTCGTTGTGGCAGAGCACCGCCAGCATCACGCCGTCCCAGCCGTGGTTGGTAAAGCCGGAGTAGACGAATCTCTGGTAGTTGCCCAGCGTCTCCATGGTGCCCCCCACGCCGGCGACGAAGCCGGAGATCAGGGAGGTGAAGACGATGGTTTTGCCCACCGGCATACCCGAGTAGGTGGCAAACTTCTCGTTCTCACCCACGGTGCGCATCTGGAGGCCGAAGGCCGTGTGGTTGAGGAGCCAATACCCCAGCACCACCGCCGCCAAGCCCACCAGCAGTCCCAGGTGGATGCGCTGGTTGCCGAACAGCCCCGGCAGCAGGGCGGACTCAGAGAAGAGGAAAGAGGCCTCGAACCCGGCGCTGGGGTCCCGCAGGGGGTTCAGGATGATGTAGAGCCCCAAGTACAGCGCCACATAGTTGATCATCAGCGCCGCCACAATGGTCACTACGTTGTAGCGCACCCGCAGGATGCCCGGAATGCCCATGACCGCCGCACCGGCGAGGCCGCCGGCGATGGCGCACAGGGGGATGTGGATAACGGGCGGGATACCCGGCAGGATGGCCACACAGGTGGCGGCCACCGCCCCGCCGAAGAAGGCGCCCTCGGCGGCGATATTGATCTGCCCGCAGGAGTAGACCAGACACACGGCGGTGCCGGTGAACAGCAGGGGGATGGCCTTGGAGACGATGGTGGCCATACGGCTGGTGTTCTTCAGGGGGCCCACCAGCAGGGTGACGAAGTCCTGCAGGGGCTTCTCGCTCACCGTGGCGATGAGCACAAAGGCGATGGCCAGCGCAATCAGCACGGCGAACAGCGTCCTGAGGAAGGAGAACCGCCGCTCAATTGTCCTGGTCATGTCCTTGGATTTCTTGACCGCATTACCCATGGAGAACACCTCCCATCTCCTCCTCGCTCATGGTCTTTAAGCCCAGCATGTACTCACCCAGCACCTGCTCGTCTACGGCAGAGGCGTCGGGGAAGTAGGCCACGATGCGCCCCTCACACATGACAAAGATGCTGTCGCTGACGGAGAGCAGCTCCGTCAAATCCGCGGAGAACAGCAGCGTAGCCGTCCCCTCGTCCCGCAGCGCCACAATCTTCTTTCGGATCATCTCCGCCGCACCCACGTCGATGCCCCGGGTGGGGTGGCTGGCCAGCAGCAGCTTGGGGGACGCGGAGAACTCCCGGGCTGCCACCACCTTCTGCATGTTGCCGCCGGAGAGCGTCCGCACCTCCGACTCCGGAGAGTCGCACTTGATGAGGTACTCCTTGATCAGTGCCTGGGTGTCCGAGAGGATCTTCTTCAGCCCCAGTACGCCGTGGCTGCTGTAGTCCTTTTTATAGTAGCGGTCGGAGACGATGTTCTCCTTGATGGACTGGGTACGGGAGACGCCGTAGGTCATGCGGTCCTCGTGGACCAAGGACACACCCAGCTCCCGGATTTCGCGGATTTTCTTGCCCCGGATGCTCTCGCCGCAGATGTTGACCTCGCCGCTCTGGATGGTGAGCAGGCCCGCCAGCATGTCCGAAAGCTCCGACTGTCCGTTGCCCTCCACGCCGGCCACGCCCAAGATCTCGCCCTTGCGCAGGTCGAAGGACACATCCTTCAACGTGTGGATACCCAGCTTGTTATAAAAGTTAAGCCCCCGGACCTGCAGCACAGTCTCCTTGGGCTGGGCCTTCTCCTTCTTGATGTCGAGGAACACGTCCCGGCCCACCATCATGCGGGAGATATCCGCCTCGGACACATCCTTTACGTCCACGGTACCCTCGTACCGGCCCAGACGCAGCACCGTGATCCTGTCACAGATCTCCTTGATCTCCCCCAGCTTGTGGGAGATGAACACGATGGAGAAACCCTTCTCCCGCAGCTTTTTCAGCTGTACAAACAGCTCCTTGGTCTCCTGAGGGGTCAGCACCGCGGTGGGCTCGTCCAGCAGCAGCAGCTTGGCCCCCCGCAGCAGCATCTTCAAAATCTCCACCCGCTGCTTGTAGCCCACGGACAAATCGCTGACCAAGGCATCCGGGTCCACGTCTAACTCGTATTGTTTGGCCACCTCGGCGGTCATCTGCCGGGCCCTGGCCCGGTCGAAGAGCATGCCCTTCACCGGCTCATCCCCCAGCACCATGTTCTCCGCCACGGTGAGGGAGTTGACCAGCATGAAGTGCTGGTGGACCATGCCGATGCCATAGGCCAGAGCGTCCAAGGGGCTCTGCACCTTGGAGGGCTGACCGGCAATCAGAATACGGCCCTCCTCGGGAATCTCCTGGCCGAAGAGCACCTTCATCAGCGTGGTCTTGCCCGCGCCGTTCTCTCCCACCAAGCCGTGAATCTCTCCCTTGCGCACGGAAAAATTCACATCCTTGTTGGCGACGAAGCCGTTATCATAGATCTTGGTGATATGCTCCATAGAGAGCATATCCTCCCCGATGGCTACGCCGTCAAATACATTGCGTCTTTCGATCATTTTTCCTCACTTCCTCCACACAGACTGGTATACCCTCTGAAAAAAAGTCGGGGAGTACCCGCGCTTATAATGACAACAAACGGAGTGCTCCCCAGACTATTCTTACCAGTGGACCGCCTGCCGCATCAGAACGGAGCGGCCAGCGCCTTCACCGCATCGATCTCCTCTGTGGAGGCACCGAAAGCGGTGCTGACGGTGATCTTGCCGGCGGCCATCTCATCGGCAATCTTCTGGTACTCGGTCATCACAGACTCGGGCACGATGGAGCGGAAGAACTCGTTGTCCGCCACAATCACGCCGCCATCGGCGTAGGGAACATAGCTGTGGGTGCCCCAGTTGGCAGTGCCGCTGCCCACCTGCTCCAGAATGGGATAGACCATGTTGTAGTAGTCCTTTACCACGGAGGTCATGATGTGCTCGGCGGTCTCACGGCTGGTACCGGCGATGTTGGTGGCCTCGTCGGCGTCCACGCAGATGGCGTAGAAGTCGTTCTCCAGAGCGGCATCCGCGGCGGCCAGGTCGCTGGAGGACACGGCGAAGACCACGTCAGCGCCGCTGTTGTGCTGGGTGGTGGCAATCTCCTTGGTCAGGGGGGCGTCGTTGTGGTTGCCCACGAAGGAGTAGAGCACCTCGATGCTGGAGTCCACGTAGTTGACGCCCTCGATATACCCCATAAGGAAGTCCAGAATGGCGGTGGACTCGATGGCGCCCACGAAGCCCACGGTCTTCTGCTCGTTGGCCAAGGGGGCATCGGAGGTGGTCATCAGAGCGGCCAGAGCGCCCACCAGGAAGCCGCCCTCGTTTTGCAGCACCTGCACACTCATCACGTTCTTAAAGTCGCCGGCGGTAAAATCCACAGCGGTGTCAAAGATAAAGAACTTCTGGTCAGGGAACTTGGCGGCAGTATTCTGCAGGGGCTCCACCATGGTGCCAAAGCCCGTGACGATCAGATCATACTCGCCCATCTCGGCGGACTGGACCAAGGAGCTCTCGTAGAGGGAGGTGTCCATATTGCACTCCACGGTGTCCACATTGCCGCCGTAAGCGGTGGTGTAGTCACTGAGGGCGGAGTAGACATCGTCGTTGTTGGTGCCGCCGCCCAAGCTGCCGGTGACCACAAACATAATGTTCAGCGCGTCATAGGCCGCGCCGCCATTGTCGGAATTTCCGCCATTGCTGCCGCTGTCCTTGTCGCCGTTGTTATTCCCACCGCAGCCGGTGAGCATACCCAGCAGCATCACCAGTGCCAGCGTCATGGACAACAGCTTCAGAGATCTCTTTTTCATCTAAGTTCCTTCCTTTCATCGAATCCTTTATACTTAAGTGATGATCCCCCGAGACATGCCCGAGGTTATATATTTGCAGCCCCCGGATGGAAGCAGGCAAACCAGATATATGTATTTATTGGCAAAATATATACCATTGTTTTATTATTTGTAGAGTTGTGTGATAAAAATATAATATATTTATCATATCTGACCTGATTTGTCAATGGGGTATCCCTCACTTTTTGTCGAAACACAAACAGTTTCAGAAAAGAAGCGAAAATTTGGGGGATCGCCGCCAAAGCGATCCCCCAAATGCTGCGGCCCCGCTGTGCGAAACACCTATGCGGCATCCTTAGAGCAGGTGTCCATAAGATTTTCCCGTTAAATTGCAGAAATATACCTGCTGCCGGCAAAACATCTCGCAGCATGCAGAGCGCATTTCAATACAAAAACCTTGCACCGGCATGATTTGACCAATAAACTAAGCTAAAAGCAGGAAGCTTTTTGAAATTTCAGAGTCTGTATGGGAGGAATTATCTATGATGGCAATTTCTGACATGACCACCGGTGCAGTCCGGTCCTTGACAGCAGCCGGGAAGGCGGCGGAAGCATCCAAGGTCCAGCGGTCCGAGGAGGCGGTTCAGAGCAGCCCATGGAGGTCTGTGCGGGATGAATATGTCCCAGAGGAGCCGCAGGAGCCCTCCGGCCGCTACTGGATGGAGAAGGACGAGGAGGGCCAGCCCATCATTCGCTTCGATGATCCGGAGCGGACACCGGACCTCCCCGAAAGGGCAGAAGATGCACCTGACGCAGAGAGGCCGGAGAAGGAGGAGCTTTGTGTCGGTGATACCGGCAAGGTGGATCGTGAGATTGAGAAGCTGAAAAAGAAGCTGGCAGAGCTGCAGCAGCGGCTTAATGGCGAGGCCGACGAGGCTACGGCAAGGGATATAGAGCGGCAGATAGCGCAGGTGGAGCGGGAGTTAGCGCAAAAGGACAACGAAACGTATCGGAAACAGCACAGCACCTTTACGCAGCTGGGATAGTTTTTGTTATATTGTCAGCGTTTCACAGAGATCGGGCAGCGATATCAACGGTGAATGGTGTTGATATCGCTGCCCGGTCAATTTTATATAGCGGTTGAAAGCCTCCTCCAACGCGTCGATGCCTACGGTGCAGGCAATGCGCACATAGCCCTCGCCGCACTGGCCAAAGGAGATGCCGGGGATGGTTATCACATGGGCCTCCCGGAGGATTATGTTGCTGGCCTCGCTGGTTATTGCACATGTGTCGGCTGTTTTTCCAAATATAAGGAGATTGCGGCAAGGATAAGGATGGCTGTCCCAGAAAGCAGGTATCTTCTTTCAATTACAAGTCCCAATCCATTGCTCATCCAGTTGATCACAACAGGGGATAAAAACTGCCCAACCATAGCCGTGGCACAGTATACAAATATCGCTTTCGTTGAGGCGTTGGCAGGAACAGCCGCTTTTGTCTTTATGTAACCTGCAACCATTCGCAAGTTATGTATAAAGCCAACAGCAACAGCACTAAGATAAATTGTCGCCACACCAAGGAACAGTGATACAGAGAGAATCCCATCGCCAGTGACCAGCATAAACACGGATAGAGAATGCTCCTTAAACTTTGCCATAAGCCATCCACCTGCAAAGTTCGACAGCATGCTCAGGACAGAGTATACAGAGAGTGCATTTGACGCAAGAGAGTCGTCTCCAATAGAGAGTTGGGAGATCAGCATAGCAAGATTTATTTGGTACGTGGACGAGAACAGACTGAACATCAGCCCTTGGACCAAGATTGCCACCATTCTTATGTTCCAAAAACCGCTGAGCTTTTCCCTTCTTAACGCTGTTAAATTCCCTTGGGGCAGGAGAAAAGACATGGCCAAAACAGGTACAATAAGGAAATAGGCAAAATAAATATGCCACCACTCCCCCCAGATCAGCCTGCCGATCAAAAACGAAAACAGAATACCACCAACGCCGATCACCGTCCCCTGAAAACTAAGCAGCACCGCCTCCTCTTTCGCATTTGCAGCGTTTTCCACAATGAGAGCTGCGGTTAAGGGCGACAGTCCACCATATCCAATCCCCATAATCACAGCACTCGCCATCAGCATCCAAAATTCCGAATGGCATACAATAGGGAGCAGACCGCCAGCCAACATAAGAAACAGCGCACCAATGACAATTATCTTTTTCCTAAAACGCGAGCATAATGATCCAGAGATCAAAATGACCGGAATGGACAGCAGAGACGGAAGCGTGGAGAGAAGCTGCACAACAGACTCTGAAATATCTGGAAATGCGGAGGCAATTTTGTCCAGAGCAGCAACAATAACAAATATATAAGACATAGCCAAAGACGGCGCAAGAACAAGGATGTATCGCAACATATCTCCCTCCAAAAAGCAAGATATTTCACACCGCATAGGCAAACGGCATGTGCCTGACTCCCCGGAATTTCAGGAATAGACGGATCGCTCCCATGTACAATTGTACAATCAAAGATTGTCAAAAAACTTGCGCCGACAAATTTCCATGCCGACGCAAGTTTTTGAGAGAATAAGGCGCTATAAGACAGAAATGGAAACTCTTTGTTTTTTATAGCGGCGCTACTCCCAAGAAAACTCCCAGAACCTTACAAAGAGGAAAGTAGAAATTCTTGGCGTGTTCAAACCTTTTTTATAGGCAGCAAACTCCGTATTAAAATAAAGAGGGATCATGGGAGGATCTTCCTTAAATGCCTCTAACATCTTGGTATTGATCTCTTTTCTCTTCTCAGGATCAAGCTCTTTGCCCTGTTCTTCTATATACTTATCCACAAAGGGGTTGCTGTAGTAGGTGATGGTCTGCGGCGAGTCGGTAACAAAAGCGGCCATCTCTTCAATATCACCGCCCCTGCTGCCCATGGTCCAATAGCCTATGTGGTAAGTTTTTCCATAGACCTTCTCATCATAGCCGGAGGCATCCAACTGCTCGATACTCAAGGTGATCCCCACATCTCTCAGATTGCTTTGGATGACCTCCGCAAATTTTGCAACATAATCTCTGTCAGAAATGAAGGAGATCTCAACATTTTCCAGTCCCGCTTCCGCAAGGATTTCTCTGGCCTTTTCCGGATTGTACTCATAGCACGAAACACTTTTCGGCTCATATCCAATTGTACCCGGATACCGAAACTCATCGGCGACCCTGTTATATCCGTCGGAAACGATCATGGTAATGGCTTCCTTGTCAATTGCGTAGCTAATCGCTTGGCGGAGGGCCTTGTTGGAGGTGGGTTCGATTGAACAGTTAAACATGACATAAGTGAGGCTGGCCTTAGGCGCAGTTTCAACGACTATATTGTTCGCAGACTCAAGAGTCAGGCAGGAGTTGACATCCAAGTTCATGCAGTAGTCAACATCCCCGGACTGAAGCGCCAAAGCAGCGGCAATAGAGTCAATAATCGCCTTGAGCAGCAAGTTTTTGATAAGGGCCTTTTCCCCCAATAGGACTCATATGCTTCCATTGATATGGTCTGGTTGGCCTCATCAAATTTGATAAACTTATAGGGGTCAGTGCCGTTGGCATTTTTTGTAAGGTCAAATGTCCCATCAGCACAGGTCTTTTTATCCACAATAGGGATATTGGCAAGGTTTCCAGGGAAATCTACACTGGGCTCAGAAAGAGTCATCTTAACCGCGCAGTCATCCACCACCTCAATACTGCTGAACTGGAGGTTAATCCTTGCGGCCAAGGAATCTTTTGTACCTCCACCTTGCTCATCCTCCTGTGCAGAATCTTTCTTTCCGCAGGCTGTGACCGAAAACAGCATCAGCATAGCCAGAAAGAAACTCAACACTTTTTTCAGTGTCATAAAAATTCTCCTCCTCATTCCACATGATCCTATCAGTTATCACCGCAAATCCATAGTGAGCCACTTTAGTCAATCACAGCGGAAATTCCACCGCCTGCGCATACTGTATTGGTCTGTCCGGCTTTTCCTAAATTTCCCTCTGCTATCGCGGGAACTGCCCACCCAACACACAGATGCATCGCTAAGATTAAAGATAGCCATTTCTTTTTCATGCGTGTTCTTCCTCTCAAAATAAAGTTTCCAACCAAGCCCCGAAGAGTGGGCGGGGGATTTGCCCCCGCCCAAGGGTTTTCGTTGGAAACACAAAAGGCGGAGTCGAGTTTCTAACCTCAGCTCCGCTTCAATATGATGCACCTATCTGCTAATCGCATAGCTTTTCTTCAATAAAGCGCGCAACGATTTCATTTCCTTTTTTCCCTATATCTGGCGCAGCGGCAAAATGACGTCTGACCTACGAATGCAGGCCAAGTTAACTCAAAATAATTATTTTTCCGCCATAAAGTGAGCTTTTTTGACCCCTCATTTCCAATAAAAAAGGCTTTTTGTGTGTGGCACTCCATTCGGATAAACACTTCGCTTTTTGATAGAGTAGAATAGTATCTATCCATACCACCATCCCCTTCCCAAACCGCATGAAACCTAAAAATTAACACGAATACTTTCGTTTCCTTTTTGAGAAATCCACAGGCGGTTCTCCCAAATAAGAACGAACCGGCTTACCATTGCAAAACCGCTCCCTCACATCCACATAAAAACAACAACGCCCAGCCAGTGCTCCCATAGAGGTGTGTCCACCAATAACGCCGCAACGTCAGGACGCCCTATTCGGCACCATTATAACCGCTTTTCTTGCCCAAATCAACTTCCTATGGCAGCCATCACAACTTGAAGCCGCTGTCTGCCCCTGTTATTGACTTCTGATTTTCTATCTGATACACTTTTAACACCAAAACCTTAACGCAAGTCAGCCGCTTCTGATATCCTGCAATCCACCCCCGAAAATCTCCCGCTTTTCGGGGCTTGCTTTTGTGCCTCTCCGCCCTCTCTGTTCCGGGGAGCTTTCCTATCATACTCCCACAAGGGGAGCCGGGAAAAACGCGGGAAGCTGCGGGATAAAACTTGAAAACGCAATCTGGAAGGGGGGAACCGCTTTGCTGCGCATATTTCTGGCGGAGGATGAGAGCATCATCCGGGAGACCCTGCGGGATACGGTGCCTTGGGAGCAGTATGGTTACATTTTTTCCGGAGAAGCCGGAGACGGTGAGATGGCTCTCCCGCTGATCCGTCAGGCCAAGCCGGATGTGCTGATTACAGACATCCGGATGCCCTTCATGGACGGGCTGGCCCTCAGTGAGCTGGTCAGCCGGGAGTTCCCGGAGATGAAGATCGTCATCATCTCCGGCTATGACGACTTCGAGTACGCTCGAAAGGCCATCAGCATCGGTGTGGACCGCTATCTCCTGAAGCCCATTACGAAAAAAGCCCTGCTGGATGTGCTGGCGGAGCTCAAGGAAAAAATCGAGGGGGAGCGGGCCAGCCGGAGCTACCTCTCCCAGTTCCATCGGGAGGCGGAGGAGTACGAACAGTACACCCGCCGCGTGTTCTTTGAGCGGATTGTAGCGGGTCAGCTCTCTGTGCAGGAGATTTACGCCTCCGCGGCAAAGCTGGACATCGACCTCCGGGCCCAGTGCTACACTATCGCCTTTTTCTCCGTTCTGCCGGAGCCCTCCGGCTCGGCGGAGGCCTACTCCGAGCCTAAGGCGCGTCTAAGGGATGCATTACTGGAGCACTTTCTGAAATATCCGGAGTACGTCCTCCTGCGCTGGAACCTGACCACCTACGCCGTACTTTTGAAGGGAGACACCGCCCGGATGGAGGAGCTGGTCCGCCGTTGTGTGGAAACAGTGCGAAGCCAATACGCACTCTACGCCCCGGAGCAGAACTGGTACGTGGCCGCGGGCCGCCCCACCCAGCGGTTGAGCACCCTGCCGGCCTGTTTTGAGGAGGTATCCCGCCTTTGGGCCTACCGGCACATCCTGCCCCGGCAGCACGTGCTGACAGCGGATACTGTCAGCTTCCTCACCGGCACCTCCAGCGACTGCCAGCTGGACCAGCTGGACGCGGGGAAGGTGGACCCCGCCATCCTCAACGGCGTAATGCAGAGCGCCAGCGCCCAAGAGGTCCCGAGCTTTACCGACGAGTATATCCGCAGTGTGGAGGAGGCCTTGGGCTCCAAGCCCTTCTGCCAGTATCTCATGCTCTCCGCCCGCTTTACGGCGGCCCGCTTTGCCGCCTCCTTGGGGATAGACCAGCGGGAGGCTTTCGCGCCCCTGACCTGTCTGGAGATTGTGGGCCGGAATGTGACGGCGGCGGATTTGAAGGGCTATCTCTCCGCTATCCTGCTGCGTATGGTGGAGCTGCGGGACCGCAGTTCCACCAGCCAGCTCCGCAGCCTGTTGAAACAGGCGGTGGCCTATATTGACCGTCACTTCGCGGAGGAGTCCCTCTCCCTGAACCAAGTGGCCCGGGAGGTGAATATCTCCGCCAACTACCTCTCGGCGGTGTTCAGTCAGGAGATGGGGGCCACCTTTACCGAGTACGTCACCGGCAAGCGGATGGATCTGGCCAAGGAGCTGCTCCGCACCACGGATAAGCGGTCCGGGGAGGTGGCGGCGGCAGTGGGGTACCGGGACCCCCACTATTTCAGCTTCCTCTTCAAAAAGACCCAAGGCTGTACGCCCCGGGACTATCGGGGAGGAGGGAGGCGCCCGTGAAAAGACGCCCGGACTCCATCCAGAGCCGCATGCACCGCATGGTGGTGATCTGCTGCGGCTTTATGGCGGCTATATTGGCGGTGACGCTGGCGCTGGTGCTGACCCACAACAGCCAGTACAAAAACCTCCTGTACAACGTGACCACCGCCTCGGAGTTCAACCAGGATTTCAAGGAAAACATAGATCTGAAAATGTACTACTATGTAATCGAGAGCCGGTACTCCGAGGGCCTGCCCATTCAGGAGGTCCAGTCGGCCCAAGCCTTGGCCAAGGACCTTCTCAGCTCCACCAGCCAGAAGGACAGCCTCCGGGCTGTCACCAGCGTGCTGGACCTGTGCGAGAATCTGGAGGAGAAGATCCGCCAGATTGAGCAGACCCAGAGCTACGATGAACGGCAGATGCAGCTGGAAAACAACATCTATGTGCTCACCTCCCTGATCCAAGAGTACATGTACAACTATCTCTACTGCGAGTCGGTACAGCTGAACCTGCTGCAGCAGCAGATCTCCCGGCAGATTATGGCGGAGATTTTGCTGGTATTGGTGCTGTTTGTCATCCTGATCCTGCTTCTGATCCAGTACAGTATCCGCCTCAGCCGCTCTGTCACACAGCCGGTGGTGGATCTGAGCCGCCGGGCGGAGGATGTCATCGGCGGCGATCTGACGGTACGGGAGCCGGTCCACTCGGAGACCTATGAGGTCCGCACCCTCAGCGAGGGTATGGAGCAGATGATTGCCCGGCTCAACGCCCAGATTCAGGAGATCACACAGAAGCAGGCCAGCCTCCGCAAGACAGAACTGGCATTGTTACAAGCCCAGATCAACCCCCACTTCCTGTACAACACCATGGACACCATCATCTGGCTCATCGAGGCGGACCGGCCCCAAGCAGCGGTGGAAATGGTCTCCAATCTGTCCGACTTTTTCCGCCACTCCCTGAGCCGTGGGGAGGACATCATCCCCTTGGGGGAGGAGGAACAGCATGTGCGCAGCTACCTCCAGATCCAGCAGGCCCGCTACAAAGACATTCTGGAGTACGCGGTCCAGATCGACGCCGGCCTGCGGGAGGCGAGGCTTCCCAAGCTGACGCTCCAGCCCTTGGTAGAAAACGCCCTGTACCACGGGATCAAGCGCAAGCGGGGCAGAGGCTGTATCCGCGTCACCGGCCAGGAGGACGGGGATGATGTGCTCTTGTGGATCACCGATGACGGCGCCGGCATGACCGAGGCGCGGCTGGAGGAGCTGAACCGGGCCATGGAGAGCGGAGAGCGGCTGGGCTTTGGATTGGCGGCTGTCCATGAGCGGCTGCGCCTTCTGTTCGGCAGTCCCTATGGGCTGACACTCTCCAGCCAGGAAGGGGCGGGCACTACCGTGACGGTGCGTTTCCCGCGCCGGGAAAGGAGAGAGACATGAGGCGTCGTTCCCTGACGGTACTGATGGCACTCAGCCTTCTGTTTGTCTCCGCCTGCGGAGACAAACCGGACCTGGAGGGTCCGGTTGACGAGGATCTGACGGTGATTGGTATGTGCCAGGTGGGGGCGGAGTCCGACTGGCGGGTGGCCAATTCCGAGTCTATGAAGGCGATTTTCACCGAGGAAAACGGCTACCATCTTCTCTTTGATGACGCCCGGCAGAAGCAGGAGAACCAGATCACCGCTATACGCAAATTTATCCAGCAGCAGGTGGACTATATTGTCCTGATGCCCATCAGTGAGGCCGGGTGGGACTCCGTGCTCCAAGAGGCGAAGGAGGCGGGCATCCCCGTCATCTTGGTGGATCGCAGGGTGGATGTGGAGGACCAGTCGCTCTATGCCGCCCATGTCGGCTCCGACTTCCTGAGGGAGGGACAGCGGGCAGCCACGTGGATAGAGCAGGCCTTTCAGGAGGCGGAGAAGCCTGTCCGCATCATCCATATCCAAGGCACCTTGGGCTCCACCGCCCAGCTGGGCCGGACGGCGGCGCTGGAGGAGGCGCTGGCGGCCCACGAAAACTGGGAGCTTCTGGTCCGGCTGGACGGGGATTTCACCCAGGCCAAGACCTATGAGGTCATGACGCAGTATCTCTCCTCCCTTCCGGGGAGGGGGGAGATCGACGTGGTCTACTGCGAGAATGACAACATTGCCTTCGGAGCACTCCAAGCCTTGGAGGAACAGGGCTACACCTGCGGCCGTCAGGGCGTGAACATCATCACCTTCGACGCCACCCGAGGGGCTTTGACCGAGTGCCTAAACGGAAGGATATCCTTAGCGGTGGAGTGCAACCCGCTTCTCGGACCGCTGGTGGAGGAGGTCATACAGACCATGGAGGCGGGGCGGACACCGGAGAAGCACCACTATGTGGAGGAACAGATTTTTACCACGGAGAACCTGAGCGCGGCCCTCTTGGAGAGGCGAAACTATTGATAAACCCGCCTGCATAGCTGCCGCGGGCAGTCTCCATCCTCTTTTCCCCAACCCGTCAGGACTGCCGCCAATCACCTCCGCCTGTCTGCCTCTCTCTATCATGAATATAGCTGCAAAAAACGAGGCCGGGATAGATTTATCCCGGCCTTCGCCTATCCGCTGTTTCGAATAACCAGCTCCCACTCCAAGAATTTGGAGCGAACGGTCTCACCCCGGAGCAAATCGGACATCTGCTCCGCAGCCGTCCGGCCCATGCGGCTGCGGTGGCTGAGAGAGGTGATGGGGACGGGGCCCAGCTGACTCAGGTAGCTGTTGTCAAAGCTCACCACCGCCACATCCTCAGGCACCCGGCGGCCTGACTCCAGCAGAGCTTGGATCAGGTGATAGGCGATCTCGTCATTATAGCAGATCACCGCGGTGGCATCCCCCAGCCGCTTCTGAAGAAAGCTTTTCAGTACACACCTGTCCTGCTCCTTAAAAAGACGGCGGCGGTCCTCGGTGTCGTACCAAGCAAAGCGGCTGTCCCGGATGGGGCGTCCCATGTCCCGGATGGCGGAGACAGCCCCATGGTATCGGAGGTGCCCTTGGATATCGTCGCTCTTAAAGAGGCCGGCAATCTCCCGGTGCCCCTTCTCCGCCAAATATCGGGCCAGCTGATAGCCACCGCCATAGTTGTTGTCCGCGACACAGGGGATATGTTCCAAGCCGGCGTAAGCGCCATGGAGAAAGACGATAGGGGTGCCCGCCTGCCGCAGACGCTGGTAGAGATCGGCGTTGGGCGTGGGCAGCGCGGTTTTTGCCCCCTCCACCAAGAGGCCGCTCACCGGCTCCTCCAACAGTCGCAGGAGAATCTCCCGCTCTGTACTGACGCAGTTCTCCGTGGCGTAAACAGCGGTGGAATACCCCTGCCGGGAAAAGACATCGGAGGCGTCGCGGAGGATGGCGGGAAAGATATAGTCATCCAAGAAGGAGGCCACCACCGCGATCTGCCGGGGAGGCGCCCCGGGGAGAAGGCCGGTGGCGTAGGATCCGCTGCCCTGCCGCCGCTGGATCAGCCCCTCCTCCTCCAGAAGGCGCAGGGTGTGGCGGACGGTCTGGCGGCTCAATTGATACTGCCGGGCCAGCTCCTGCTCTGTGGGCAATTTGTACCCAGCATGTCCGCCATTCCGCCGCAATTCCTCCCGGAGCTGATCCGCCAGAAACTGATATTTTGCCGCCATATCCGCGCCCCCTTCCCCTGTTTTCTCGTCCATTATATCAAATATTAACGTCAATTTTTCCAAAATAAAGGTTGACTTTTATTTGAGTTTTGTATATTCGCCCAAAGCAAAGTACAAATTTTCTCCGCCGCCTCCGAAAGAATCCGACCTCACAGGTGAAATTTTCACCCCTTTTCCCCAAAGAAATCAACAAATCTGTACTTCTTAGGCAATTTGCCGGAGCAGAAAAGCAGCTTCCCCTTTTCCTGCGCCGGAAAAAAACAAACAAATATAAGGGACAAATCATAAAATTTTTAACTTTATTAAAAATTGTTTCTCTGTAAAGCTATTAATTTGTATTATATTTAATCAAAATAGATAGAATTTGTTCTATTTACCCATACGAAAGTGCAATTTTTAGCCAAAACTATATTGACTTTGCGGATAAAATCGTTTTTAATGCAACCATGGGAAGCCGGAGGGACGGTCCTCCGGCGGCAATCCAAAACTTGAAAGTGAGGAAGCTGTCATGAAAAAAGTCTTTTGTCTCCTTCTGACCCTTTGCATGGTTCTCTCCTTGGCCGCCTGCGGCAACAACGGCAACAACGGCAACAACGCCGGCAACAACACCAATCTCCCGCAGGATTCCGGCACCAACGAGCCTTCTGATTCCACCACCGGCGGCGAGCTGATCACCGTGGGCGTCATCAACAACGACCCCAACGAGTCCGGCTACCGCACCGCCAACGATGCGGCCATGCGGGCCACCTTCACCGAGGAAAACGGCTATAAGGCCACCTTCTACAACAACAACGACGCGGCTCAGCAGATTGCCACCGCTCAGCAGATGATCCAAGACGAGGTGGACTTCCTGCTCCTGTCCCCCGCCTCCACCACCGGCTGGGACACTGTCCTCCAAGACGCCCAGACTGCCGGCACCCAGGTCATCCTCTTTGACCGTATGCTGGAGGCTGACGAGAGCATGTACGCCGCCGCCGTGGTATCCGACATGCCCGCCGAGGGCACGACCGCCGTGGACTGGCTGGCCGCTCAAGGTCTCAGCGAGTACAACATCATCCATATCCAAGGCCACATGGGCTCTGATGCCCAGCTGGGCCGCACCGGCGCTCTGGACGAGAAGGTAGCCGCCGAGGCCACTTGGAACTACGTCACCCAGCAAACCGCCGACTGGGACGAGGCCACCGCCCGCACCATCACCCAGTCCGTGATTGACTCCGGCAAGCCCTTCAACGTGATCTACGCCGAGAACAACGGCATGGCCCGGGGCGCTGTGGCCGCCTTGGATGCCGCCGGCATCACCCACGGCAAGGACGGCGACGTGATCGTCATGGGCTTCGATAGCGACAAGTGGGCCATGGAGGCTGTCCTGAACGGCAGCTGGAACTACATGTTTATAAAGCCCGCCGTCTTCCGTGCCATAATTTCTTAATAAAAAACTGTCCTCTATAGCTTCCAGAGCCAAATATACTCCCCAATATTCGCCGTTCA
>JAAWSV010000105.1 GCA_022801715.1 Oscillospiraceae bacterium | reverse complement strand
CTCCAGCACCTGGCCGTAGGGCTTAAATTCCGGGTCGTAAATGGAATGAATTTTCATGGCGTATCACCTCGTATTTTGTTCAGACAGGCCTCACACAGCCTTCCGCTGATGGGGAGGAACACCTGGGCGCAGGGGCCCACCAGGCAGGCGCACACAACGGTGCCCAGCCCCACCACGCCACCCATCAGCCACCCGGCCAGGGCAAAAAGGATATCCACTCCCACCCGGACGGGGCCGAAGGGCTTTCCCGTCCTGTCGCTGAGCACCACCGCCACCAGGTCGTTGGGGCCGGTGCCCGCCTCGGAGCGGATGACCACCGTCATGCCGAAGGCCAGAATCACGCACCCGGCCACCAAGGCCAGCAGCCGCCAGGGCAGGGCCAGCTCCTCGGGGAACAGGGGGGCCAGGGGGAGGGTCCACAGGTCGATGATGGGCCCGCCCAGGGCCATGCACAGCACCGTTCCGATGCGCACATAGCTGCGGGCGACGGCCAGCAGCACCAGCACAATGAGCAGGCACACCAGCAGGTGGACCCGGCCGTGGGTCATCCACCCCGGCCAGGGCAGGGCCCGGAACAGGCCCTGCACCAGCACGTTGAAGGGGTCGGAGCCCAGGTCGGACTCCAGAAACAGGGTGACTCCCAGGTGGGCCACCGTCAGCCCGGCCAGCAGCAGCGCCACCCGGACGGCCAGCACCCGGCCCCTCACAGCTCCTCCTCCCGCTCCTCGTCGGTGAGCTCCGCGGCCCTCCGGTCGCTCCGGTACTGCCTGAGGGCGTAGATGCCGAAGGCGACTGCGGCCAAGGCGAACACGCCGCCAATCAGAAGCCGGAGGCCCTGCGGCATGTCGCCGCCGCTCTGGAGGGCCAGACGATAGCCCAAGTAGAGCAGGTACAGGCACACAAGTCCCCGCAGCATGGCCCGCAGGTCCGCCTGCTGTTTGCGGATCAGGTGGTATTTCTGGTTTTTCATACGTTCATCCCGGCGAAGAGTTCCCGCAGGGCGGGGTAGACCTTCTTAAACTGCTGGTACCGGGCCTCATACTTGGCCGCGATGGCCGGGTCGGGGTCCGCGGTCTGGGCGGTATGGACCAAGGCCTCACAGGCCGCCGCCACGGAGGGGTAGCAGCCGCAGGCCACCATGGCCAGCATGGCGCCGCCCATCCCCGGGCCCTGCTCGCTCTCCGGCAGGTCCAAGGAGATGTTCAGCACGTTGGATAGGATGGTCCGCCACAGGGGGCTCTTGGCTCCGCCGCCGCAGAGCTTACTGCGGCGGATGGGGATGCCCAGGGCCTTTGCCACCTCGAAGCTGTCCCGGATGGCGAAGGCCACGCCCTCCAGTACCGCCTGGGTCAGGTCGGACCGGCTGGTGTCCATGGTCATGCCGGTGAAGGTGCCCCGGGCGTTGGTGTCGTTGATGGGGGAGCGCTCCCCCATCAGGTAGGGCAGGAAGTACACCCGGTTGTTCCCCAGCTTGTCGGGGGTGATGTCCGCCTGCTCGGCGGCGTAGTCGGAGGTCTTAAAGATGTCCTCCATCAGCCACTTGTTGCAGCTGGCGGCGGAGAGCATACAGCCCATGAGGTGGTAGTGCCCGTCGGCGTGGGCGAAGGCGTGGAGGCCGTTGTGGGGGTCCACCCCGAACTTCTCGCTGGAGATGAACACAGTGCCCGAGGTGCCCAGGGAGATGTTGCAGGCCCCCTCGCCCACGGTGCCGGTGCCCACGGCGGCGGCGGCGTTGTCCCCCGCCCCGGCGCAGACCACCACGCTCTCGGGCAGGCCGGTCTGCCGGGCGATCTCGGGCAGGAGGGTGCCCACCTTCTCGTAGCTCTCGAAGAGACGGGGCATCTGGGCTTCGGTGATGCCGCAGAGGTCCAGCATCTCCTGGGACCAGCATTTATGCGCCACGTCCAAGAGGAGCATCCCAGAGGCGTCGGAGTAGTCAGTGCAGTGGACGCCGGTGAGGAGGTAGTTGATGTAGTCCTTGGGGAGCATGATCTTGGCGATTTTGGCGAAGTTTGACGGCTCGTTCTCCCGCATCCAGAGGAGCTTGGGGGCGGTGAAGCCCGCGAAGGCGATGTTGGCAGTGAGCTTGGACAGCTTCTCCTTGCCCACCACGCCGTTGAGGTAGTCCACCTGCTTGGCCGTGCGGCCGTCGTTCCACAGGATGGCGGGGCGGATCACGCTGTCATTCTCGTCCAGCACCACCAGACCGTGCATCTGGCCGCCGGCTCCGATGCCCGCCACCTGGGCGGCGTCGAAGCCATGCAAAAGCTCCGGGATGCCCTCCAGCACGGCCCTGCGCCAGTCCTCGGGGTTCTGCTGGCTCCAGCCGGGGTGGGGGAACTCCAGGGGGTACTCCCTGGAGACAATATTTTGGATGGCGCCCTCGCCGTCCATCAACAGAAGCTTGACGGCGGAGGTGCCCAAGTCGATACCGATATACAGCATAGTACGCTCCTTATTTTGTGCCGGACTTACGGCTGGTGACCACGTCGAAGATAACGGCCAGCATGAGGACGCCGCCCTTGATGACGTACTGATAGGAGTCGCCTAACCCCATGATGGACATACCCATGTTGATCACGCCAAGGAGCAGCGCGCCGATGACCACGCCGCCCACGGTGCCGCTGCCGCCGTAGGCGGAGGCGCCGCCGATGAAGCAGGAGCCGATGGCGTCCATCTCGAAGGAGGTACCGGTGGCGCCGTTGACGCTGCCCACACGGGCGGCGCAGAGCAGGCCGCAGAGGCCCGCCAAGAGGCCCATGTTGGCGTAGGCGATGAAGTAGATCTTGTTGGTGTTGATACCGGAGAGCTTGGTGGCCTTCTCGTTGCCGCCCACGGCGTAGAAGTACCGGCCGAAGGCGGTCTTGGAGGTGATGAAGTTATAGATGAGGCAGACGGCCAGCACCCACACCAGCATGACGGAGATGCCGCGGTACTGGCTGAGGAGCCAGCAGTACCAGAAGATCAGGGCGGCGATGATGCCGGCCTTTGCGAAGTCGCCCAGGGCGCTGTTCTGGCGGTAGCCCTTCTTGGCCCGGTCCCGGCGGCTTTTCACGGTGTGGAGGATGATGTACACCGCCACCAGCGCGCCCACGATGATGGGGGAGAGCTTGATGTCACCGTCATCCAGGCCGGGGATCTTGATGTAGGCGGTGAAGATGTCCAAGAAGGCCGGGTCCTGGATGGCCACAGTCTTGCTGTCCAGCACCAGACGGCCGATGCCGCGGAAGATGAACATGCCGCCCAGGGTGGTGATGAAGGGAGGGATGCGGACATAGCCGATCCAGTAGCCCTGCCACACGCCCACCAAGAGGCCCACCAGCAGGCACAGCAGGATAACGGGGATGGCGGGCATGTGCATGTTGGAGATCAGCACCGCGGCGATACCGCCCACCACGCAGACCACGGAGCCCACGGACAGGTCGATGTTGCCGCCGGTGAGGATGCACAGCAGCATACCGCAGGCCATGACCAGCACGTAGCCGTTTTGCAGCATCAGGTTGGTCATGTTCTGGGGGGACAGCAGGCGGTTGTCGGTGAGAATGGCGAACAGGATGAACACGGCCACCAAGGCGATGACCATGGCATACTTGGTCAGGAATTTGACTAAATTGAACTGGGTCTTTGTCTCTGTCATTGTTTTCTTCCCCTCCTATGGTTACACTTTGGCGGTATCGCGGATGATGTAGCCCATAATGCTCTCCTGGGTGGCCTCCGCGGCGTCTACCTCGGCCAGCAGGCGGCCCTCGTTCATCACGTAGATCCGGTCGCACATGCCTAAAAGCTCGGGCAGCTCCGAGGAGATCATCATCACCGACTTGCCCTGGGCTACCATCTGGTTGATCAGGCAGTAGATTTCGTATTTCGCGCCCACGTCGATGCCCCGGGTGGGCTCATCCATGATGAGGATATCCGGCTCGGTAAACATCCACTTGCCCAAGAGGGCCTTCTGCTGGTTGCCGCCGGAGAGATTGCCGATGTTCTGTTCGATGGTGGGGGTCTTGGTGCCCATGTCCTTTGTCATCTGTTCGGCCACCTGGACCTCTTGGTCGGTGTTGATGATGCCGCTGCGGCACACCTTGTCCAAGCGGGCCAGGGTGGTGTTGAAG
>JAAWSV010000023.1 GCA_022801715.1 Oscillospiraceae bacterium | reverse complement strand
ACACTGTGAAAAATCCTTTGTTTTCAAGGCTTTTGGAGGATTTTATTGAAAACCCACGGTGAGCAATAGACGCTCATAAAATCGTGGTATTCAAATTCCGATTTTGTATAAAAGTATATAAGTGGTGGAGGTATTGAACTATGGATGCAGTCAAAAAGATAACAAACACAGATCCTTCGTCGATTATAAAAGACAAACTGATTTCGTCAAACGGGAAAGCAACCATTCACACTTATAGTGGAACCCCGTATGATATTTACTTAACAGAAGATGGAGAGTGCTTTACTTGCATAGCACTTCCAGGTGTACTCTATAAGTTTAAAGTTTTTAACGATATTGTTGCTTTATTGATTAGGGAGGGAGGCAAAGCGAAGAAAGGTTACGCCCGTGGCAAGCATGATAAGGTAGGAACTGAAAAATGCAACGAACATACGGTTACCGGGGTTATAGCACTGAAGTATTTTGAAAAAAACATAGGCGATTCAGTATTTGATCCGGTTTTCATTTTAGCTGGTATTTTAGAATGGGCTGATATTGCAAAAAATAAAAGGGGATATCTTGAATTGACTACCAGTTATAGAGAACTGGTGAACTTCCGTGTTTAAGCTGCTGGTATGCGTGATGAAGCTAATCCTTATCGTTCCGATGGCTTTTCTCTACCACCTTCTTGATTTTCATAAATCTGCCTGCCATTTATAAAACCTCCCATCTATCGTCCAATTCTACCAGAGGTTCCAAAAGGATGCGAGGTGTTTATAAGCAGAGCACATTTGATTACTTGGGGCATGCGTCGAGATTGACGGCTCTGCCGCTTACGGATACGGCGTACCCCGTGCGACCATTGTGCGCCCGCCCCATCTCCGATACATTGATAAGCATAAATATATCCAGCCCTGCCGGACACTGCCCCCCTCCCTCCTTGCGCCATACTGCCCCCACCCAGCACCCCCATTTCCAACCGTATCTTCCTAAAAAAGGAAAAGCCTCCCCCGCCCCCCCTTCTGCGGGGGAGAGGGGAGGCTCCGTGCATTCACGTTGCATACTCCCGTGCAATTGGGCAGTGGTTTTTTGGCAAAAATTGCGGTTTTTTGCCAAAAAACCGCGATTTTTCACCTTGAATTTTCGATCTCAAATCCAAAAAACAGAACTTTTTCGGGGCATTTCCCCGTTAACTTACAGACTCTCCACGAACCGCCCAAAGGCCTCCCGACCCTCCGGAGAGGCCTTAAAAACGCCGGCATGGCAGAGGCACTGAGCGAAGGCCAGCCCCACCTCCCTCTGCAAAATCCCCCCCACATTCTCCCCCGTAAAGGCATACCGCCGCCGCAGCCCCTCCGCCCAAGGGGCATGGGGGAAAGTCAGGGGATCCGAGCGCAGATCGGCGCCGGTGAGGAGGGCGCGCTCCACCGCCTGAAGCTCCGGCTCCAAGCGGGGCGGCAGCACGGCCAGACCCATCACCTCAATGAGGCCGATGGTCTCCCGCTTGATGTGGTGGAGCTCCGCATGGGGATGGAACAGGCCCAAGGGGTGCTCCGCCGTGGTGCGGTTGTTGCGCAGGGCCAAGTCCAGCTCATAGTCTGCCCCCCGGCGGCGGGCGATGGGGGTGAGGGTGTTGTGGGGCTCCCCGTTGGAGGAGGACAGGATGCCCGCGGCGGGGTCGCTGTAGGCCCGCCAGCGGTTTAGGATGTGGCCCGCCAGTGCCGTCAGCGCCTCCGGATCGGCGGCGCGGAGGCGGAGAACCGACAGGGGCCAGCGGAGGATGGCGGCGGAGACCTGAGGGTGCCCGGGGACGAGGAAGGACCGCTCCTCCGCCGCTTGGTCCATGGGGAAGGTGTACCGCCCCCCCTGGAAGTGGTCGTGGGTTTGGATGGAGCCGCCTACAATGGGCAGGTCCGCGTTGCTGCCCATGAAGTAGTGGGGGAACTGCTCCACAAAGTGCAGCAGCCGCCGGAAGGTCTGCTCTGTGATCTCCATGGGCCGGTGCTCCGCGCTGAGGAGGATACAGTGCTCGTTGAAGTAGACATAGGGGCTATACTGAAAATACCACCTCTCCCCGGCCACGGTGAGGGGGATTACCCGGTGGTTCTGCCTTGCGGGGTGGTCCCCCCGGCCGGCGTAGCCCTCGTTCTCCGCGCAGAGGGGACAGCGGGGGTAGCCCACAGGGGCCAGCTGGCGGGCCGCGGCGGCGGCCTTGGGGTCCTTCTCCGGCTTGGAGAGGTTGATGGAGATGTCCAGCGTCCCAAACGCCGTCTCCGTCCGCCACCGCCGGTCCTTGGCAATCCGGTCCCGGCGGATGTAGTTCACATCGCCGCTGAGGGCGTAAAACCAGTCGGTGGCCGCCTTGGGGCTCTCCTCATAGAGCCGGGCGAAGCGACGGCGGACCGGACCGGGCCGGGGGGTGAGCTCCCCCATCAGCGCCGTGTCAAACAGATCCCGGCTGACAATATCCGCCCCGCAGAGCCCCCGCTCCACCGCCTCCTCCGTGAGAGCACGCAGAATCTCCCACAGAGGCGGAAGCTCCCCGGAGACGTCCCCGCCGCCCTCATAGCCGCTGCGCCCCATACAGCGCAGCAGCCGGTTTCTCGCCCAAATCACATCCGCGGGGTCGATCAGCTCCTGTCGCAGCGCATAGGCAATCAGCTGGTCGATAGCATTCATAGCAGTCTCCTTTGTCCATAGAAAAGGGGAAATAGAAGAAAATTCCTAACTTCTCATTCCTAATTCCTCATTGTTAAGAGATGACACGGCCGGTGCCCGCCTCCCGGAAGGACAGCAGGTGACAGGAGCCCTTCCCGGTGAGGCCCTCCATGGCGGACACGAAGCTCTGGCAGAGGTCCTTGGGCAAAAAGACCTGAATGGTGCCGGCGAAGCCCCCGCCGTGGACACGGCAGGCCCCCCGGCCGTGCAGAAGCTCCTCGGCGTAGGCCAGCAGCACCGCCAGCCCTTGGTCCCGGGGGTCCCGGCAGGTGGATACATTCTGTAAGTACATATAGGAGGAGCGGCCGGAGCGGTTTACTGCCTCCAAAAAGGCGTCCATGTCCCCGCTGGCGATGGCGTCGCACTCCTGCCGGGCACAGGCGTCGTCGATGTAGAAGTGGTGGGCCCGGAGCACCGCCCGGTCGCCGCAGGCCTGCCGGGCGGCGGCGAGGTTCTGGTAGAACTGCTGGGGGCTGACCCTTGAGAGAACCTGCTGGCCGAAGAACCGGGCCACGGCGGCCATCTCCTCAGGGATGGCCGCGTACTCCGCCTTCAGTCCCGCGTGGCTGACGCCGCTGTCCACAATGCACATGGCGTACCCGGCGCCGGACAGGTCGAAGGGCAGACGCTCCACCACGGGGGCGCCGCCGCTGAAGTATAGGGAAATCACACCGCCGGTGGCGCAGGCCATCTGGTCCATCAGGCCGCAGGGCTTGCCGAAGTAGGCGTTCTCCGCGTACTGGGCCACCTCCGCCAGCTGGGAGGCGGTGAGGGCGGAGCCGCAGAAGAGGTGGTTGATGATGGTGGCGGTCATCACCTCGAAGGTGGCCGAGGAGCTGAGGCCGCTGCCCCGGAGGACCTCCGTGGTGGTGTAAGCGTCAAGGCCGCCCACGGCGTAGCCCAGCTCCGTCATGCGGGCGGCTACCCCCCGGACCAGGGAGGGGGAGTGGCCCATCTCACCGGCGGCGGGGGAGAGGTTCAGAAGGTCGATCTCCGCCAGACGGTGGTGCTCCGACTTGATGCGGATGGTGCTGCCGCCAGTGGGAGCGGCACAGGCGATGGTGTCGATATCCACACTGGCCGCCAGGGTGCGGCCCAGCTGGTGGTCGGTGTGGTTGCCGCCGATCTCCGTCCGGCCCGGGGTGGAGAGCAGGCACACCTCTCGGTCCTCCGAAGCCCCATAGAAAGCACAAAAGCCGTCCAACAGCGCCAAAAACCGCCCCGCGGCGCGGGGGGCCTGGTCGCCGTAGATACGGCTGAGCTCCTGATGAAACTGTCCGCGCGCCAGACCGGCGCGTATCTCCTTTATGCTGCGCAACGTCATCACTCCTATATCGTTGTAGAAGTCCGTGTGGGTATCATACTACAGGATGGCGTATCGGGGTAGGCTGTGCGGCTCGTTTTTTGATGGCCCGCAGAGGGGCGATAAAAGAGATCCCATGAACATATATGGTTGATTGGAAACCATTATAACATACCAGTTCGGTCACTGCAACTAAATTTTTCCTGTATTTCGGGGGCGAAAGGGTGGATTTTGCCGCCCTTGTTTCATCAAATTGTAGAAAAATGCGAAACTCTATTGACAAACCCCCGATTTATTGTACAATAGCCTTACTCCGCAGAGACTGCGGAAAAATGAAAGCGTGTTCATGATAGAGGCGCGGTTGCCAAGAGTACCCTCCACAGTTCCCGACAGGCCGCGGGGAGGCGAAAGGGGCTGCCGCCGAAGCGCCGGTTTCAGTCTGTGAAGCAGGAAGCTGGGCCGCCGGAGAATATCCGGCGGACTGTCACACCGTTTCAATCGGTGTGGAGAGCTGTCATGACAGGGCAATGGGAGCTTGGCACACCCTTGGAGTATCCTTTTGATCCGGTCATGGTTTTATCATGGCCGGATTTTTGATTTAGGAGGAATTGTACTATGAAAAGCAAAGGCATCGTCACCGCCGCGGCGGTGGCCGCCGTACTGGTGATGGCCATAGTTGTGGCCTTCAGCGGGGTGGAGACGGTAGGTACGTTCTGGGCCTTGGTGCCCCCCATCGTGGCCATCGGGCTGGCCCTGATCACCAAGGAGGTCTACTCCTCGCTGTTTATGGGCATCGTGGTGAGCGGCATCCTGGCCTGTAATGGCTCCGCCGCCACCGCCGTGGACAACGTGGTGCAGGTGGGGCTGATGCCCGCCATCCAAGATACCGCCGGCATCTTCCTGTTCCTGGTCTTTTTGGGGGCCATCGTGGCCATGACCAACCGGTCCGGCGGCAGCGCCGCCTTCGGCCGCTGGGCCAAAGAGCACATCAAGACCCGGGTGGGGGCCCAGCTGGCCACCTTCGTCCTCGGCGTGCTGATCTTCATTGACGACTACTTCAACTGCCTCACCGTGGGCAGCGTGATGCTGCCGGTGACCGACGGGCACAGGATCTCCCGGGCCAAGCTGGCCTACCTGATCGACGCCACCGCTGCGCCGGTGTGCATGATCGCCCCCATCAGTTCTTGGGCCGCCGCCGTGTCCGCCAACGCGGATGCCGCCGGCATGAGCGGCATCGAGCTCTTTGTCCGGGCCATCCCCTATAACTTCTACTCCCTGCTGTCCTTGGTCTTTATCATCGCCTTGGTGGTGATGAAGGCGGACTACGGCCCCATGGCCCTCCATGAGCGCAACGCCCAGGAGAAGGGCGACCTGTTCTCCACCGACGAGCGGGTGGAGGAGACTGAGGTCAAGGACAACCCCCGGGGCCGCGTGCTCGACCTGGTGGTCCCCATCGGCGGTCTGGTGGTCATCTCCATCATCGGTCTCCTGTACGTGGGCGGCTTCTTCGGCGTGGACGCTTGGGGCGGCACCGACTGCGCCGGCGATGTCATCGGCGCCTTCGGCAACACCGACGCCTTCATCGGCCTGCCCTGGGGCTCCTGCATTGCGCTGATTTTTGTGACAGTGTACATGATTGCCCGGAAGCTGGTGACCTTTAAGGAGGCCATGGAGTGCATCCCCCAAGGCTTCATCGTCATGGTGCCCGCCGTTATGATCCTGACTCTGGCCGTGTCCCTGAAGAACATCTCCAACGGCGTCTTGGGCTCCGCCAGCTATGTGGAGGCTCTGATGACCAACGCGGCCCCGGGTCTGGCCCGGTTCCTGCCCGCGGTCATCTTCCTCGTGGGGTGCCTGCTGGCCTTCGCCACCGGAACCAGCTGGGGTACCTTCGGCATCCTGATCCCCATCGTCTGCAAGATGTTCGGTGCCACGGACCCCATGCTGTTTGTCGGCATCTCCGCGTGCCTTGCCGGCGCGGTGTGCGGCGACCACTGCTCCCCCATCTCCGACACCACTATCATGTCCTCCGCCGGGGCCCAGTGCGTCCACGTGCTCCACGTGTCCACGCAGATTCCCTATGCGGTGACGGTGGCAGCGATCAGCTTCATCTGCTACGTGATCGCCGGGTTTGTCCAGAGCGCCGTCCTGTGTCTGCTGCTGGGTGCGGTGATGATCGTGGGGTTCCTGTTCTTCATGAAGAAGCGCACGGCGAAGGCCGCGGCGTAAAGCGGAGGAGAATATGGAAAAAAGTACGCTCCCCGGGTAAGGCTTTATAAAGGAGTTAAAGGCAAGACAGGCCGCAGCGGTCTGTCTTGCCTGTTATACTGCATAACCCACTATGACACGTTCAAGGAAAGCGCCCGTGGGGGAGAGCAATAAATTAGAATTTGTGACCGTTACAACTATATGCAAATCATTTTTGGTAGTAAACACCTTTATTTCCCCAAATCATATTATCAATTTTTTCTTTCTTAATGTCCTCTACATACTTGTAAATAGGGGTTCCTCGAATACATGCACCAAAAAAATATATCTTTCCACATTCAGAACATCTTAAATAGAAACAAACAGTATAGTGTTTTTCTTCCTCTAAAACTTCCAGCATATCATCAAAAGGACAATCGCCTGCATAAATTTCTAATTGTTTTCTTTTTACTAAAACAGATAATAAACTATGGATTGGTGCAAAATTTAAATGAGGATTTGAATTTGCCCCTTTAAAACTACTATCAACAATGTCACAATTTTTACACATTTCTTATCTCCATACAAATTTGCGTTTGTCGATGAGTTCATTATAAAGCAACACCCTCTGAAAAGCAACTTCATTCCAGAGGGTGTTGACTTCTTTACGGGAGCTGCCCCATCGGGAAGCGTACTTTTTGCGCCGTCTGTCAGAGGACTCTTGGCGGGGCTGGCGGCGAGTAGGCGAAGGCCTCGCAGCCTTGGATGTCGTCTAAGTCCAGCGTCTCGGGGAGGGAGAGGGTGGACATCCGAAAGCCGGCTTGGGCGCCGGGGGACAGGGGCTGGGGGATGGTGGCGAACAGAAGCGCCGCCGGCGCGCCGCTTTTGTCCTTCAGCACCAGAACGGCCCGGACCCGCTCCGCGTCGGTTTTGCCGGTGTTGGTGACGCGTCCCTCCGCGCACACCGCCCCGTACCGGTCCCTGATAAAGTGCACGTCGGAGACCTCGAAGCGGCCGCCGCTGCTGGGAGCGGGCTCGGCGCGGAGGTGGGGGACGGCGGTCAGAGGGCCCTCCGCCGGGCGGTTCAGGGCCACCGCCTCGTAGAGGTAGCTCCGCCCTCCGGGAGGGATCACGGCGGGGTGGAAGGAGGAGAGGAGCTTGGTGGACACCGTCTGCCCGGAGCCGTCGGTGAGGGCGAGGGAGCAGGAGACCATAGACAGGTCCTTATCCCCGGTGTTCTCCGCAACAATAAGGACCTGTGCCCAAGCCGTGCCGCCGCCGGTGCGGCGTACCGCGGCGGAAAAGACGACACGGCAGGCCGCAGGCCCGGAGAAATGGGGCTCGCTGTGTTTCATACGCATATACTCTTTTTCGATAAAGTCCGATTTTCGATAAATTCCAACAGACCCAGAGGGGCGGGGACCGCCCCCGCCCGTGGACCTGCTGGAAACACAAATAGGCGGCGTCGAGTTTCAAACCTCAACACCGCCTTGAAAGAAGAATCAACGCGTACGCATGACTACTACACCTATTTCCTCTTGCAAACAGCAAGGAAAATAGGTATAATAATCCCGTGGTGCAACTATGTTGCTGTGCTGAGTGATAGCTCCACTCGTACAGGGCCGTAGGGTGTTCCAGCACCCTATGGCCTGCCGCTATTGTGTTTCCAATTGCATTTTACCTGATGTTGCAGAAAATTGCAAGAGTTATTCCAATAAATTGTGCAGAGACACACCCGTCTGCCAGAAAGGCAGGCGGGTGTGTCTTGTCCGATCTATCCTCTTATTGCGGCCAGTCTCTCGGCGGCGGCAGCTAAAAATGCCTCGGTGGTGACGGCTTGGGCCTGGAAGCCCGGCTTCACCAGACCGACCAAGTCCTTGGTCATCACGCCGGCGTTGAGGGTGTCAAGGCAGGCCTGCTCCAGCTGGGCGGCGAACTGGGACAGGTTGGTGAGACCGTCCAGCTCTCCCCGGCGGCGGAGGGCCCCGGACCAAGCGAAGATGGTGGCCATGGGGTTGGTGGAGGTCTGCTCCCCCTTCAGGTGGCGGTAGTAGTGGCGGGTGACGGTACCGTGGGCTGCCTCAAACTCCATGGTGCCGTCAGGGGAGACCAAGACGCTTGTCATCATGGCGAGGGAACCAAAGGCGGTGGAGACCATATCGCTCATCACGTCCCCGTCGTAGTTCTTGCAGGCCCAGATATAGCCGCCCTCCGAGCGGATCACACGGGCCACTGCGTCGTCGATAAGGGTGTAGAAATAGGTGAGGCCCAGCGCCTCGAACTTGGGCTTGTAGGCCTCGAACTCCTCCTCGAAGATCTCCTTGAAGGCCCCGTCGTAGACTTTGGCAATGGTGTCCTTGGTGGAGAACCACAGGTCCTGCTTGGTGTCGATGGCGTACTGGAAGCAGGCACGGGCGAAGGAGCGGATGGAACTCTCCTTATTGTGGGCCCCCTGCCACACGGCGGCGCCGTCCACCTTCTGCACCAGAAGGGTCTCCTCGCTGCCGTCCTCCCCGCGGAAGGTCATGGTGCACTCCCCGGGGACGCTTGTCCGCAGGTCCACCGCCTTGTACACGTCGCCATAGGCGTGGCGGGCAATGGTGATGGGCTTTTTCCAGTTCTTCACTACAGGCTGGATGGCGTCAATGCAGATGGGGGTGCGGAACACCGTGCCGTCCAGGATGGAGCGGATGGTGCCGTTGGGGCTCTTCCACATCTCGGTGAGCTGGGGGTACTCCTCCATCCGCTGCTTGTTGGGTGTAATGGTGGCGCACTTTACCGCCACACCGTACTTCCGGGTGGCGTTAGCCGCGTCCACGGTGACCTGGTCCCTTGTCTCGTTCCGGTGGAGAAGGCCCAAGTCGTAGTAGGCGGTTTTCAGCTCCACGAAGGGCAGGATCAGCTTCTCCTTGATCATCTGCCAGAGGATGCGGGTCATCTCGTCCCCGTCCATCTCCACCAAGGGCGTGGTCATTTGTATTTTTTCCATGGGGTTCTCCTCTCAGTCCTTGCCGTAACCGGCGGCGTAGTAGTTCATCAGGCACCCCTCCTGCAGGATCAGCCGCTCCTCGGCGGTGAGGCCGGCGCACTGGAGGGGCAGGTCACAGACGGTGCCGTCGGCGCGGATCGCCTTGGCAGTGAGGGCCTCCACGCCCTCGGCAATGGCCTTACGGACGCCGGGGATGTAAAGCCAATCCCCCTCCGTATAGGGGAAGTCCAGGGCGGCGTCCATGGTGAAGGGGACGATGCCCCAGTTGATGCAGTTGGAGCGGTACCGCTTGGTGGCGTACTCGTAGCACACGTTGGCAAAGCCGCCCAGCACCTTCTGACAGCTGGCGGCCTGCTCCCGGGCGGAGCCGTCGCCAGGCTTTCGGGCGAAGAGGCAGGCGCCTACGGTGGTTCTGCCGGCCTCGCCGCCTAAGCGGGATAGCAGCTCCGCCACCTCGCTGGGGACTGTCCCGGCGAGCATGGCCTCCTCCAAGGCCCGGACAGCCTTGGACCGGGACACGTACTCCGGGCACCGGCGGCTGAGGGCGAACTCGCTGAGGCCAATGGGGTTGGAGCGGTAGGAGCTGGTCTCCCCGGAGGGGATCAGCTCGTCGGTGGTGGTCACCAGGTCGTGGATCACGGCGCAGAGCCGCAGCAGAAGGTCGTCCTTGAGCTTGGGCATCCTGGGCCAGTCCTTGATGTTGGGGCCCAAGCGCAGCTCCACGGCGGGGTCCGCCTTGCCGAAGCCCTCGTAGCACCGCTTGGCGTAGACGCTGCCGTCGTAGTGGTATTGAAGCTCCTCCGCCGAGGGAGCCTCGTAGTCAATGTCCGTGGCCGCTGTCAGCACGCCGCCGTTTCTGGCGGTGGCGGCGATGGACCGGGCGTCCATCAGGGCCACCGCGGCAATCTGGCCGTTTCCGGGCTTGCTGCCCTCCCGATTGGCGAAGTTTCTTGTGGCGTGGCGGATGGAGAGGGTATTGTGGGCCGGTGTGTCCCCCGCGCCGAAACAGGGGCCGCAGAAGGCGGGCTTCATCACACAGCCGGCCTCCATCAGGGCCGCCGCCGCGCCGTTTTTCGTCACCGCCAAGGAGATGGGGGTGGAGGAGGGGTAGACGGACATGTCGAAGTAGCCGCAGCCGATGCTGCCGCCCTTCAGAATGGCCGCCGCCTCCACGATATTCTCGTACATGCCGCCGGAGCAGCCCACGATGACCCCTTGGTCGCAGGTGATCTGTCCGTCCACGATGTTCCGGCGCAGGTCCATGGTGACCTTGCCGCCCAACTGCTGGTTGCAGGCGGCCTCCACCTCCGCGAAGATCCGCTCCGGGTTCTCCTGCACCTCGTGGACGGTGTAGGCGATGGAGGGGTGGAAGGGCAGAGCGATCATACACTCCACCTTGGAGAGGTCGATCTTGACCACGCTGTCGTAGTAGGCGCCCTCTTGGGGCTTCAGCTCCTGGTAGTCCTCGGGCCGGCCGATGTTCTCATAGTAGGCGCAGATGGTCTCGTCAGTCTGCCAGATGGAGGTGAGGCAGCTGGTCTCGGTGGTCATCACGTCGATGCCGATGCGGAAGTCCGCGCTGAGGGAGGCAACGCCGGGGCCTACGAACTCCAGTACCTTGTTCTTCACGTCCCCCTTGGGGAAGGTGGCCCCCACCAGGGCAATGGCCACGTCCTGGGGGCCTACGCCCTTTCGGGGGGCGCCATCCAAGTAGACCATCACCACCTCCGGGGCGGGGACATCGTAGGTGTTTTTCAGAAGCTGCTTCACCAGCTCGCCGCCGCCCTCGCCTACGCCCATGCAGCCGTAGGCACCGTAGCGGGTGTGGGAGTCGGAGCCTAAGATCATCTTGCCGCAGCCGGCCAGACGCTCCCGGGCGTACTGGTGGATCACCGCCTGGTTGGCGGGGACATAGATGCCGCCGTACTTCTTGGCGGCGGAGAGGCCAAAGGCGTGGTCATCCTCGTTGATGGTGCCTCCCACGGCGCAGAGGGAGTTGTGGCAGTTGGTCATGGCGTAGGGCACGGGGAACTCTTTAAGCCCGCTGGCCCGGGCGGTTTGTATGATACCCACGAAGGTGATGTCGTGGGAGATCAGGGCGTCAAAGGTGAGACGGAGCTTCTTCGGGTCCGTGCTCCTGTCGTGGGCGCGGAGAATGGAGTAGGCAATGGTCCTCTCCCGGGCGGCGGTGAGGGCATCGGGGGTCTCGGTACCGTCGGCGGGGACGATCTGACCGCCTCTCCAGTAGGCGCCGGTGTGGATGACTTCTACCATAGTTCTGGTTCCTCCTGAGGATTTGAATAAAAGTCGCAGCATTTCCTCCCATAGTGTAACACGAAATCGCCGGGATGCAAGACTTTTTTGCAGGCGGGAGGGATTTGGCTTTTCTGTGTCCCCGACAGCGTGTGACATATTTCCCGCCATTCCTCCGCTATACTGGCGGAAAAGGGGGGATGCCGTATGAGGCGATTGACCGCGGGTCTGTTGGCGGTGCTGCTCCTCTGCGCCTGCGCCGGGGAGGGGGCGGCAAAGCCGGCCGCTCTGCCGGAGAGCTGCCGCTTTGTCTACCGCATGGAGAGCTATGAGGGGGCGGAGCGGACCTCCCACCAGGTGGTGACGGTGGTGCAGAGCGGCGACGGGGTGTATTACAGCGCGGGCGGTGCGGAGTTCCTCTTCCGCCGGGAGTCGGCGGAGAGCTACACCATGTACATACGCAGTCAGGTCTACGGCACCTTCACCGTCAGTCCGGGGGAGCTGGTGGGCCGGGAGAAGGTGGAGCGGTTCGCCTCCGGGGTGCTCCACATTGGACTTCTGTGCCAGGATACCGAAGGCCTCACGCCGGCGGGGGAGGATACGGCGGCGGGGCGGGTCTGCACCGTCTATGAAGGCGCCGGGCCGGCGGGGACGGAGTACCAGCGGGCTGTCCGGCTGCTGGTGGATCAGGAGACCGGGCTGGTGCTGGGCCAGTGGCTGCGCTACACCCATCGGGAGACCGGGGCGGAGACGGTGTATGTGATGATCTGTGAACTGTTTGAGATCGGGCCGGTGTCCCTGCCGGCGTTTTCGCCGCTGTGAGACGGGGCGGGGCCGGTTATGCGGGGAGCAGGGCTGTCCTGCGGGCGATCCTGTCCTTTACGGCGGAGACGGAGGCGGAAATGGAGCAGCCAGTGGTGTCGATCACGTTTGCCTCATATGCGCCTATGTCACAAAATTGCGCCCACATGGCGTCTACCAACTCCCGGTTGGTTTTTTGGTCTAATTTTGCACGGCTTAGGGCCCTTGCCATGGTTTCGTCTCTGCTGGCCCTCAGGATGATATAGTGTACCTCATAGTCCGCCTGTGCCGCACGCAGCCACGGCTCCAAAAACCATGGGCCGATGATGCCGTCTACAATGACATCATACCCACCCTTGGCGAAGCACTTCGCGGCCTCCGAAAGGGCCTCCATCACAACCGCGTTTTGGGCGTGGGATGCGGGAAGATGGGGCGGGATCGCCCCCTTGCTGAGGTAGTGGTAGAAGTCGTCGGTGTGGATATGCAGGGATTTTTCCATGCTGGACTGTGCGGCCACAAGTGCCGATATGGTGCTCTTTCCGGTTCCCGGAGCTCCGGTGATGATAACAATTCGTCCCTGTTCCATCTATCTCTCTATCCTTTCAAAAAAGGTCCGGCGGGAAAAATTCCCGCCGGACTTTTCCGCCAAGGAAGCCCTCGGCGGAGTTTCGTTTACCGATAGTGCCGCCGGCACATTTTTTTAGCGCCGCGGCATTTTTTGAGATCTTAGAGGCTGTTCAAAATGTATTTGGCGATAAACAGCACCGCGATGATATAGACCAGCACGGGGACGTCCTTGCCCTTGCCCCGGGCCAGCTTGATGACGCTGTAGCTGATGAAGCCGAAGCCGATGCCGTCGGAGATGGAGTAGGCGAAGGGCATCATGGCGATGGTGAGGAAGGCGGGGCAGGCCTCCTCGAAGTCGCTCCAGTTGATCTCCGTGGCGCCCTTGATCATCAGCACGCCCACGATAATGAGGGCGGGGGCGGTGGCGGCGGAGGGGATGATGCTGGCGATGGGGGCCAGCAGGCAGGCCAAGAGGAACAGCGCACCCACCACAAGGGAGCTGAGGCCCGTCCGGGCGCCCTCGGAGATGCCGGTGGAGGACTCCACAAAGGTGGTGACGGTGGAGGTACCTAAGCAGGCGCCGCAGCAGGTGGCGATGGCGTCGGCAATGAGGGCCCGGTCGCCGCCGGGGAGGTTGCCGTTCTTGTCGGTCATGCCGGCGTTCTTGGCGGTACCGATGAGGGTGCCGATGGTGTCAAAGCAGTCCACCAGGGCGAAGCTGATGACAGCGGTGATGAGGGGCAGGAGGCCCTTGGCCATCAGGCCGCCGAAGTCCAGCTGGAAGGCCACGGTGCTCAGGGAGACGCCGGCCATGGTGATGCTCTCGGGCAGGAGGGTCTGGCCCATGGGCAGGCCGATGAGGGTGGTGGCCAGAATGCCGATGACAATGGCGCCCTTCACCTTATAGGCCATGAGGATGGCGGTGATGAGGAGGCCAATGAGGGCCAGAATGCCGGCGCTGTTGACTACCATGTTCCCTGCACCGTCGTCCACCAAGAACTGGAGGGCGGGTACGCCGCTGCCAAAGCCCACCAGACCCACGTTCAAGATGCCAATAAAGGCGATGAAGAGGCCGATACCGGCGGCGATGGCGCTCTTGAGGAAGGCGGGGATGGCGGAGATGATCCGGCTGCGCAGGGGGCTGACGGCGATGACAAGGAAGAGGATTCCGCTGAGGAGCACGATGGCCAAGGCCTCCTGCCAGGTGTACTCCATGCTGAAGCACACGGTGTAGGTGAAGAAGGCGTTGAGACCCATGCCGGGGGCCTGGGCAAAGGGGACGTTGGCCAGCATGGCCGTCAGGAAGCAGCCGATGGCCGCGCTGATGCAGGTGGCCAGCAGGACGCCGTTCTGGTCCATGCCGGTGGCCGAGAGCATCCCGGAGTTGACGAAGATGATATAGGCCATGGCGAAGAAGGTAGTGATTCCACCGACGACCTCCGCCCGCAGGGTGCTGCCCCGCTCGGAGATCTTAAAAAATTTGTCCATGTTCTTCCTCCTAAAAAAGAGATAGGTCCCGCCTTGGCGGGGACGCTGCGGCGGGGGCTGGCCCCGTCTATGCCTGCATTCTACACCTATTTGTCCCATATGAAAAGATTTTTCCGTTCACCGCCGGGGATTTTGGAGCTCTCACCAAAGATGTTGACTTATTTCCATAAAATCATACCAATACTGCCAAAATCCGCACCTCCTCGTCTTTTCATGCAGGCGGGAATGTGGTATACTATTTCCATGAACGATCAAGTAAACAGAGCGCCTCTCCCCCTTGGTGGGCGGGGCGGAAGGAGGAGCTATGGACAAGGGGATGACCAAGGATCTGCTGGCCTTTATTGGCCGGTGTCCCAGCAATTTCCACACGGCGGCGGCGGTGAGGCGGGAGCTGGAGGGCTATGAGATTCTCCAGGAGGGGGAGGTCTGGAACTTGCGCCCCGGCGGGCGGTACTGCCTTACACGGAACGGGGCTTCCCTCGTCGCCTTTCGGGTGCCGGCGGGGGAGTGGCAGGGGTTTCTCCTTGCCGCCGGGCACAGTGATTCCCCCACCTTTCAGATCAAGACCGGCGGGGAGGTGCAGGGGCCGGAGAACTATCTCCGCCTGAACACCGAGCGGTACGGCGGGATGCTCTACGACTCCTGGCTGGACCGGCCCCTCTCCGCGGCGGGGCGCCTGCTGGTGCGGACGGACCGGGGGGTGGAGAGCCGCCTTGTGGAGATCGACCGGGACCTGCTGCTGATTCCCCGTGTGGCCATCCATATGAACCGAAGGGCCAATGAGGGCATGGCCTACGATCCCAAGCAGGATCTGCTGCCGCTGCTGGGCCTTGCCGGCGGACCCTCCCTGCTGTCGCTGGCGGCGGAGTGCGCCGGGGTGAGGGAGGAGGATGTGGCGGCCTCGGAGCTGTCCCTCTACGTGCGGGAGCCGGGGACGATCTGGGGCGCGGCGGGGGAGTTTGTCTCCGCGCCCCGTTTGGATGATCTCCAGTGCGTCTACGCCGCCCTGCGGGGCTTTCTCTCGGCGTCAGAGGGCCGGGGGCTTCCGGTGCTCTGCGTCTTTGACAGCGAGGAGGTGGGCAGCGCCACCCGTCAGGGGGCCGATGGCACCCTCCTGCGGGATGTGCTGGGCCGGATCTGCGCCGCCTTGGGGCGGGAGCTGCCTGTGGAGATCCACCACAGCTTCTTAGTTTCCGCCGACAACGCCCACGCCGTCCACCCCAACCACCCGGAGCTGGCCGATCCCCAGAACCGGCCCCGGCTCAACGGCGGTGTGGTGATCAAGCACAGCGCCAGCCGCCGCTATACCACCGATGCCGTGTCCGAGGCGGTGTTTGCGGAGCTCTGCCGCCGGGCGGGGGTGCCGGTGCAGCACTTCGCCAACCGCTCGGACATGGCCGGAGGCTCCACCTTGGGGAACATTGTGGGGAGTCATGTGTCCCTGAACACGGTGGATGTGGGGCTGGGACAGCTGGCGATGCACTCCGCCTATGAGACGGCGGGGGCGCTGGATACGGCCTATATGGCGGAGGCCTTGAGGACCTTCTACAGCGCCGGATTGACTGTCCGGGGGGACGGGGAGATCGAGATTCACTGACCAGCGCGCGAAACGGCGGCGGGACCTGTGGGACCCGCCGCTAAAGTTTTTTCCGCCGCGGCCGATATATAGGGCAGAAAATACTGGGATACAGCCCTATTGGGGACATATTTCACCATGGGCGGACATCATCAGCGGGAAAGGAGATACCATGGAGATTTACGCGGCATCCAAGCGGGAGCAGTCCGCGCCGGCGAAGCCGAAGGCGGGGACTGCGAAGAAGGGCGCCTCGTCCTCCGCCGCCCTCCAGAAGGCCCAGATCGAGGAGGCCCAGATGGAGAAGTTCCAGCGGACAAAGGAGGCCCTGGACATCATTGAGGAACAGGCCCGGGAGGCGGAGGAGAAGTTCCGTCAGGCCACCTCCCGCCGCCAGACGGATCCAGAGCAGGAGAAGGAGACCGAGGCCGGCGGCGAGGAACTGAAGGCCATGGCCGAGTACCTGAAGGTGATGCAGCGCTGCCAGGAGATTGCCCGCCGCCTGATGCGGGGGGACCGGGTGCCGCCGGAGGATGAGCAGTATTTGATGACCAACGACCCCAAGAGCTACAAGCTGGTCTTGGCCGCCCGGAAGCCAAATCCCAACCCCAAGGAGTGGGACAGCGTGCTCCCGGAGATGGAGGGGGCGGAGACCACAGGGACCGCGGGGACCGCCGCCGAGGGCTCGGCGGGGGAGATCCACCAGCTCTTTGGCGGCGACCGGGGGGACGGCTCCGGCGGGGACGGGGACAGCGGCGAGGGCGGCGATGACGCCGCCGGAGGGTAGCGATGGGCAGCTGTTTAAGACCACAGAGGACCCCGCTGGCCGCACCAGCCGCTTTGGCCGCTCCCAGACCGCCGGCCAAGCCCGAGGGGGAGCTGCGCCGGGTGCCCAGCGCCGGGGAGGAGATCGTCTACACGCTCCAGCGCAAGAAGGTCAAGAATCTGAACCTGCGGGTGCGCAGCGACGGCAGCGTGGTGCTGTCGGTGCCCGTGAGATGCCCGCTGAAGCAGGCGGACGAGTTCGTAGCGGCCAAGGGGGCCTTTATTCGCCGCGCCAGGGAGCAGTTTCGCCGGACCGCACCGCCGGAGAGGGGCGCATACACCTCGGGCGGGAGGGTGACGCTGCTGGGCGAGGCGCTGCGGCTCCAGATGAGCCAAGGGAGTCCCAGCGCGGAGCGCCGGGGAGACACGCTGCATCTGACCCTGCCCGACCCGGAGGACAGCAGCGCCGCGGAGAGGCTGATGGAGAGCTATCTCGACCGGCTCGCCAAGGAGAGGTTTACACAGATCATGGCCGAGCAATATACTCGGCTGCGGCAGGGCTTCGACGTCGCTATGCCGCGGCTGCGCATCCGGGAGATGAGGACCCGGTGGGGATCCTGTCTGCCGCAAAAGGGCGTGGTGACGCTGAACCGCCAGCTGATCTTCCAGCCGCTGTGCTGCGTGGAGTATGTAGCCCTCCACGAGCTGTGTCATCTGGTGGTCCCCAATCACTCACCCGACTTCTACGCCACAGTGGCGCGCTGGATGCCGGACTGGAGGGAGCGTCGGGCGCGCCTCAGCGGGAGGACGCCGAGGGCGTAGGCCCGGCCCCCCGCTACGATCTCCAAAGCGAGGGCGTCTCGCTGCCCCGTGAGCTGCGGGGGATGGGGGTGCTGAGTAAGAAGGTCTACAAGATTTTAGCTGTGGTGCTGGCGGTGGTCATGCTGATCGGCTTGGTCTCCTTCGCCGCCGCCGACAGCGGCTTGGGGAACCTGTCCCGTGGGCTTTTGATCGGTATCACCGCCGTCTCCGGTGCTGCTGCTGTCTTTGCCGGGCGCAAGGGGTGGACGTCATCATAAAACCGCCGTGCATAGGCAGGGGGATGAGATCATGCTGATTTCAAAATTTGACACCGCCGGCGTAGGGGAAAAGGTGGCCGACCTTGAGCGCCGGTTCGGGATGGAACTGCCGGAGGAGTACCGCCGTTTCCTGTGCCGCTATAACGGCGGGGAAACGCCGGAGACCTCCTTCCGAATGGCCCGTGTTTCCTCGGACCTGCGGGGCTTTTTCGGACTGGGGGCTGCGCCTGCGGACTATCGGCTGGAGCACTGTTTTGACGAGGACGAACTCTCGGTATTTGTGTCAGAGGGGATATTCCCCATTGGTAAAAACTCCTTTGGCGACCTGCTTTTCATCGGTGTGGAGGGGGAGTTCCTTGGGAAAATCCTGTTTCAATACCACGACAGGCCGAAAAGCCTCATCACACTGGCCGACAGCCTTTCCGATTTTGCCGCCAAGTGCAAAAGTAAAAAAATAAAGCCCTGCCGCTCCATCGAGGAGCGTTTGGCGGGGCGCAGGGCGGCGGGCATACTGGACCCCCCGCCCCCTGTGGCTCTGCAGGAGTGGCAGAGGGAGATTGACCACTGTCAGAATATCCATCAGGAGGAGCTTGTTTTGTAATGGCAGAGCATACCAACTCTGGCTCCTGCCGCGCCTGAGGAAGCCCTTGGGGGCCCCAAATGCCGCGGCGGATATTTATAAAGCCAAGACCCGCCGCGAAACTCGCGGCGGGATCTTTTGTAGTCGCAGGGCTATTTGTTTTTGAGTATTGAAAGCATCACGCCAGTCAGCACCGCCACCTCAAGGGCCAAGAAGGACCCTGTCCCGATTACCGATAGGCCGCGTCCAAATAAGCCGCCAAAGCAGATAGAGACCATCACCACCCAAATCCCGTGCAGAAGTACGGCACCCAAACCGGCCACGACATATTTTCCAACTTCCCTCCTGTGCTTGACTTTTGAGATCACAACGCCGGCCAGCGCCGCCATCTCAAAGGCCCAAAGGGACCCCACCCCGATCACTGCCGCGTCTTCCTCGGAGGGGTCAATAACGTTGTGGAGGAATGCGTTCCACATCCAGAGCAGCAGTGCGATAGACAAGCCGATGAAAGCGCACCTCGCATATTTCCCGATTCTCTCCATACCCATTTCCCTCAAATCCTTGATTGAAATCCGCAGATTTCAATCGAAATTAGTCGAAACTCTGCCTATATTTCTGCATCGTCTCCGAGAACAGCTGCCCATTGGTGGGCGGGGTGTAGGTGATGGCGTTGGCGCCGGCCTGTACGGTGGCTAAGATGCTCTCCTCGGTGGGGCCGCCGGTGGCGATGATGGGGAAGTTGGGGTGGCGCTCCCGGACCCAGGACACCAAGGCCGGGGTGGACGCGGCGGCGGAGATGTTGAGGATGTCCGCCCCGGCAGCGATCCGCTCCTCGATATCCTGGCGCTCCGAGACGATGGTGGCGATTACCGGGATGTCCACCCGTGCCTTCATCTCCGCGATGACGGCGGGAGGGATGGGGGCGTTGACCACCACGCCAAAGGCCCCCTGGTGCTCCGCCTCCGCCGCCAAGCGCACAGAGCGCTGGCCGTTGGTGATGCCGCCGCCCACTCCCACGAACACGGGCACGTCTGAGACCTGGATGATGGCCTGGGAGATGACCGGCTGGGGGGTGAAGGGGTACACGGCGATCACCGCGTCGGCGTTGACATTTTTGATGATGGCCACATCGGTGGAGAAAACCACCGACTTGATCCGCCGGCCGAAGATCAGGATGCCGCTGCAGGCGTAGATGCTCTCCGGGATGTTCAGCAGGTGGCTGCGCAGGGTGCCGCTGTAGGCGGGGATGTCCTTTTTCATGTCTGTGCTCCTCCTCTCCCCACGGTGTTCCGGCGCCGGTTCTCCCGTGAGGGGGATGGGCTGCCGGGGGCAATGGGTTTTTCTCCATTCTACAGAATGTGGTCTTAAATTGCAAGATACGTGTAAAAAGTTTACAAATCAGCCCCGCCGCGAAAACCACGGCGGAGCTTTGGGGGCGTTGCTTTTACATTGTTTTCAGCTGCCGCAGCAGAACTGCCGCGATGTTCTCACAGGAGGCTTGGATCTGTACGGCGCCGATGTTTTGGGCCACCATGGGCATGCCGTAGACCACGCAGGACTCCTTATCCTGTCCGATGGTGTAGGCCCCGGCTTGGCGCATTTTGAGGAGGCCGTCGGCCCCGTCCCGGCCCATGCCGGTCATGATGATGCCCACCATCTTGCAGCGCACATGCTCCGCCATGGAGAAGAACAGGGCGTCCACCGAGGGGCGATGGCCGCTGACCTTCTCGTCCGGGGTGCAGCTGACGGTGTACCGGGAGCCGGCGCGAACGATGCGCATCTGGTAGTCCGCCGGGGCCAGCAGGGCCAGACCCCGCCGCAGCTCGTCGCCGTGCTTGGCCTCCCGTACCTCCATCTGGCACAGGCGGTTGAGCCGGTCGGCGTACATCTGGGTAAAGCCGGTGGGCATGTGCTGCACCAGCAGCATGGGGGGGATATCCGCCGGCAGGCGCTTGAGCACCTCCAGCGTGGCCTCCGTGCCGCCGGTGGAGGCCCCTAAGCCGATGATAATATTATCCAAAGACGGCTGGTGGCCCAAGGGGCTGGCCGCCGGTGTGGAGCTTAGGTTGGCGGGGGCCCGGCGGACCTTGGCCCCGGCGGCGGCGATGACTTTCTGGGCAAGGCCGGCGAGGAAGACGTCGTTTTGGCCCGGCTCCGGCTTGCGCACGAAGTCCACCGCTCCGGCGGAGAGCGCGTCGAACACCCGCAGATTCAGTGAGGACACTAGTATCACCGGCAGGGGATGCCGGGGGAGCAGGCGCTTGACAAAGTCGATGCCGCTGATGCCGGGCATCTCCACGTCGCAGGTCATCACGTCCGGGCGGAGCTGCTGGATTTTGGCCTCGGCATCGGCGGCGTTGAAGCCGGTGCCGACCACCTCAATCCGTGGGTTTTTGGCGAGACCGTTGGCAATCATGGTGCGGGCCAAGATGGAATCGTCCACCACCATGACGCGGATTTTTTTGTTGGCTGGCCACATGGAAGGCCTCCTTTAATATCGCTTGAAGTCCGTTTCGCTGGGTCTTTAAGCGAGGATTTTTCTCAAGGCACGGCGCAGCCGTGCCTTGAGAAAAAGGACCAAGCCGACGGCGGCTTACAGGGCATCCGTCCGCCGTCAGGCTGAACAATATGTTGATAGTATTTTGGCACGGCCCCAGCGGCTGAACGGCTGGAGCGGCGCGGGAAATGATTGTACTTTTGCGCCGAAGACACAAACAACTTTGGCTCCAGCAGGCTTGAACCAGCCTGCTGGAGCTATTTTTGGAAGGTGGAGGGGGCGATGGTGCGGTAGGGGGCATTTTTGCTCAGGTTCTCCGAGTGGCTGATCAGGAAGTAGCCGCCGGGGACGGTGGCATCGTAAAACCGGCGCACCAAGGCGTCCTTGGTGGGCTGGTCAAAGTAGATCATCACGTTGCGGCAGAAGATCACATCGAACTTCAGACGGAACTTGATGGGGTCCATCAGGTTGAAGGTCTGGAAGATCACGTTGTTGCGGATCTCCGGGGCCACTTGGTATTTTCCATCGGAACCGGCCACCTTGTTGAAATAGCGCTTGCGCCAGTGGTCGGGGATGGTGTCGGGCAGATCGTAGATGCCCCGCTTGGCCTTGGCCATGGCCTGCTGGGAGATGTCGGTGGCCAAGACCCGGGTGTCCCAGAGTTTAGCTTGGGCGCCCAAAAACTCCTTGATGCAGATGGAGATGTTATAGGGCTCCTCGCCGCTGGAACAGCCGGCGGACCAGATGGCCAGCACCTTGTCCCGCTGGTGGCGGCGTACCAAGTCGGGCAGGATGGTCTTTTCAAAAAACTCGAAGTGCTCCTGTTCCCGCATGAAGAAGGTGTAGTTGGTAGTCAGGCGGTTGAGCACCAGCTCCAGCTGGTTGGGGTTCTTCTCCTCCAAAAGCTTGGTGATAAAGGGTGTAAAGCTGCTGTACCCCTGTTCCGATACCACGGAGGAGAGCCGGCTGGAGACCAGCTGGCGCTTCTCTGTGAGGTTGATCCCATAGTGGGCTTGGATGAATGAGGTCAGGCGGCGAAAATCATCGTCAGAAATCGTTAATGGCATATGTATTGAGCGTCCTTTCAAAATATCTTCAAATGAAGGCGGCATACCGCCTCCACTTGCGTAAAGGACTTGGCCGGGCGTGGCCAAAGTCGCTTGAAAGCGGCCGCGCCGCTTTCAAGCGGAAAAGATCGGGATGAGCGCGGCCCGCAGGGTGGTGTTTACTTTTTTGCGCCGAAAGCGCAGACCCCTTGGGACGCGCACGCCTATGTCGGACCTTAGGATACGGCGGATTTGCGGTGACGGTAAGAGAACTTAACCGTGGATCAGCTGGTCGCAGTCCAAGATCAGCATGGTGCCGCTGTCGGGGAGGGAGCACATGCCGGAGACCAGCATCTGACTGCTGTGTGTGGGCATGGGCAGGATGGCCTCCTTGGACACGTCCACCATCTTCTCCATGCCGTCTACCAGAATGCCGATCATGTTGTTGTCCACGTTGGCCACCACCACGCAGCAGTCCTCCCGGGGGGGCTTGCCTAAGCGCAGGCGGATGTCAATGATGGGAATCAGCTGGCCGCGGAGGTTGATGATGCCCCGGACATAGTGGGGCAGGCGGGGGAGGTAGGTGATGGTGTGGTCGGTGATGATCTCCACCACCAAGTTGGCGTCGATGCCATAGAGGAGCTCGTCAGAAACAAAGATCAGGTATTTATCAGTTTGAACCTCTGCCGCCGCGCTCTCCAAGGCCTCTACATCGGCTTCTGTGGCAAAGAGTACATTTTCCTCAGACATGGTTGGTCTCCTTCCTAAGTACGAGCTGCAAACGGGGCCGTCGGCGGTTTTTGCAGGTCGTTAATATACGTTCTCAACGGCGGTGTAGAGGTTGGCGATATCCAAGATGATGCTGATGCTGCCGTCACCCAGGATACTGCACCCGGTGATGCCGTAGTTCTTGATGCCGAAGTTGTTGACGAAGTTGGGCAGGGGCTTTACCACAATCTGCTGCTCGCCCAAGAGCTCATCGACGAACAGGCAGTAGGAATGCTCACCGGCCTCCACCCAGATGAGGATGCCCTCCTCCACGTTCTCCCGGCCGTCCTCCAGCTGGAAGATGTCCTTGGCACGGAGCACGTGGTAGAAGTTGTCCCGAATCTTCAGCATCTCGCCTTGGGCGGGGTCGTGGATGATGTCACCGGCGCCCACCTTCATGCTGGAGAGGATGTTGTTGATGGGAATGGTGAAGAGGCTCTCTCCCACGCTGACCTCCATGCCGTCCATGATGGCCATGGTCAGGGGGATCTTCAGCGTGGTGGTCATGCCCTTGCCCCACTCGCTGGTGATGGACACGGTGCCGCCCACGTCGGCCACATTCTTCTTCACCACGTCCATGCCCACGCCTCTGCCGGAGAACTCGGTGACCTCGGTGTTGGTGGAGAAGCCGGGCATCATCATGAAGTTCAGGATGTCCTTCTGGCTGTACTCGTGGTCCGGGTCCGCCAGACCCTGCCGGATGGCCTTGTTCAAAATGGCCTTGGTGTCCGCGCCCTTGCCGTCGTCCCGGATCTCGATGATGACCTCGCTGCCGGTGTGCCGGGCGGCCAAGGTGATCTCGCCCACCGGGTCCTTGCCGGCGGCGATGCGGTCGGCCTCCGTCTCCTCCAGACCGTGGTCCATGGAGTTGCGGACGATGTGCATGATGGGGTCGCTGATGCCGTCCACGATGGTCTTATCCACCTCGGTGTCCTCGCCGATGAGGGTGAGCTTGGCCCGCTTGCCCAGCTTCTTGGACATGTCGCGGACGATGCGGTTCATCTTCTGGAAGGTGTTGGAAACGGGCACCATCCTGAGGGACATACTCACATCCTGGAGATCGTCGGTGAGCTTGCGGAGCTCCCGGGCGGACTTGGAGAAGTTGTCAAGGCGCAGCCCCTTCAGATCGGGGGAGGCGGTGACCATGGACTCGGTGATGACGATCTCGCTGACCACCGCCATCAGCTGGTCCAGCTTTCCAAGGCTCACGCTGATCAGGCTCTCCTTGGTGGCATGCTGGGGGGCCTTGGCGACGGCGGGGGCGGCCGCGGCGGCCTTGGGGGCCTCTGCAGCAGCGGACTTCTCCTCCACAGGGGCCTTGATCTCCTCGGGAGCGGGCTCACTCTTGGCCTCCACGGTCTGGTAGGCCCGGACAGAGCCGGTGGTGGTGGCGGCGCCCACGGCGGCGTCCCGCTCGCCGGCGGTGCGGAACCAGACCACAAAGCCCTGATCGGCGATGATCTCGGAGGTGGAGGGATCGTTCTCCACGTTCTCGGGGGACGCGACGAAGTCGGTGCAGAAGTCCCGGATGCTGCTGAGGAGCATGAAGGCCCGGAGGTTCTCCATGCCGCTGCCCTCGTCAAAGAAGACCTGGACACCGAAGCGGTAGTCCGGGTTTACCGCGCTGAGGGCGGCGCCGGCCGGAGCGGCTGGAGCGGCCTCCTCCGCCTTCTCTTGGGCGGCGGGGGCCGGCGCCGGTTCGGCGGGGGCGTTCCCTTGAATTTTATCAATATAGCTATTAATTTTATTAACGATACTGTCGATAGACTGAGAGAGTGGTTCTCCGTTTTCCACCTTTTCGATCTCACCGCGGAAGAAATCCACGGCTTGGAAAACGATGTCAAAGAGCTCCGGGCGGAGCTGCTCGGGCACCACCTCGATTGTCTTCTCCCGGATCACGAAGAACAGGTCCTCGATGCGGTGGGCCACCGTCATCAGAGAGGAGAACTCCATCATAGCGGAGGAGCCCTTCACCGTGTGCATGATGCGGAAGATCTCGTTGACGCTGTCCTGAGAAAATGTGTCCGCCTGTTCAGCGGCCAGAAGAATCCCGTCCAGCTGCTCAAGAAGAGTATTTGTCTCGTACAAATACATATCTAAGATGCTGTCGTTGCCACTACCCATAATACGCCACCCCTTCACATTGGTAATTCCTACGGGGAGAGCGAAAATGGGCAGTCTCCCCCCGCTACGGTTTTATCACATTGGATATATCGGCAGAACCGTGGAGAAAATTAAGATGTTTTTTAACTTTTATTGAAATGGAGGGTCACGATGCCTAATCTGCTTGGTGTGACCAATCCGGTTCCCGGTCATGAGAGTACAAATATCAACCGGAATATGCCGGTTACCCCCGGCGACAGCAAGATTCAAAACGCGCCGGACCCCACAAGAGTCAGCCGCCCGGACAACCGTACTGAGCGGCAGGACAGTCAGGACGCCGGCGGCGCGGACCGGGCCCTGCGATACGACTCCAATTTCCGCACCTTTCTTCAGCGATTAGCCAACACCCCAGGCCTCTCGGAGTCCATGTCCGAGATTATGAAGATGTATCAGGGGATGGTGGTCTCCTCCGGCGTGGAGGAGGGCACCGCCGCGGACATGGCGGCGCTGATGCGCATGCTGAAGATGGACGAGGGGCAGCTGGGGAAGTTCTTCCTCTCCCAGATGAATCTCTCCAGCCGCTTCGGCGGGGCGCTGTTCTCCATCCTGCGGGAGGCCTACGGCTCCAGCAGCTCCGAGGTGCTGCGCTCCAGCATCCTCCAGTTTTTGAAGCGGTACAGCGACTATACCTCCACCAACCACATCGAGGGGAACCTGCTGCGGACCCTGACCCGGCTGACCCGGGCCATCCCCGCCAGCTGGGGCAGCCAGCTTCTGCCTATGGTCTCCCAGCTGGAGAACCTTCTAAACGGCGGGAACCGGGCCGGGGCCCTGAAGCTCCTTCAGGGGACCATCCTGCCCTTCCTCGGGAGCTACACCAGCCGTACCAACGACATGGGCCTCAGCCGCACGCTGATCTCCATGCTGGCCCTGGACATCTCCCGCTACGAGAACGGCGGTGTGGATGGACTGCTCCAGTCCTTCCACCAGCTCAACGGCCTCGCGGTTCTGCGGGATAAGCTGGGGGCCTTCAGCGATGAGGCGCTGCTGCGGCTCATTGATAACGGCAACTACGCCAAGGAGGCCGCCCGGGATCAGTTTGCCAATCAGCTGGCCCTCACCGCCCAGCGGGCCATGCAGGGCGGGGCCGGGCTGGAGGCGCAGGAGGCCTTCCGCAACATCATGGCGGCGATTCTGGTCAACGAGAGTGTGTATATGCCCCTGACCCATGTGATGCTCCCGGTGGAGTGGGAGGGGAAGATGGCCTTCGGTGAGCTGTGGGTGGACCCGGACGCCGAGGAGAATCTGAAGCAGGGCCGGGGCGGACGGGACAACACCATCCGCTTCCTCTTTAAGATTGATATTGAGGGCCTTGGCTTTTTCGACATGGTCCTCAGCTGCCAGCGGGAGACGGTGGATGTCCAGCTCTACTGTCCGGCCAAGGTGTCCCCCTTCGCCGGCCTTGTGGAGGGGGAGCTGGGCCGGATTCTCACGGAGAACGGCCTGAAGACCAACCGGGTGCAGGTGCAGGAGATGACGAAACCTCTGACCATCTCCGGCGTGTTCCCGCAAATTTTTGAGGGGGAGAGCGGCGTCAATGTCAAGGTATGATTCCATCCCAAAATCCGCCGGCGGCGGCCGGGCCGTGGCCCTGCGCTATGACGAGAGGGGCGGCGCGCCGGTGGTGGTGGCCTCCGGCATGGGCTATATGGCCGAAAAGATCATCGAGGTGGCCTCGGAGAGCGGCGTGCCGGTGTACGAGGACAACTCGCTGGCCACCATGCTCTCCCAGCTGTCCTTGGGACAGGAGATCCCGGACTCTCTGTACCGGGCCATTGTGGAGATTTATGTGTATTTTCTGAATTTTGACCCCAACGACCCGGATAAGGCCCGACGGGAGCGCCAGAAGTTGGAGCAGCCGCCCCAAGAGGCGCCGAAGGCACAGGAAGGAGAGGTGTGATGGAGCAGATCTATTTAGTACTGGACAGCAATGGCATCCCCATTGCCCAAGCGGTGCTGGAATCCCCGGCCAACGCGGATGTGATGCAGCTGCGTATCCTGCAGGGCTCGGCGGATACCGTCACCGCCCGGCGGGATGTGCAGCTGATCGGCATGGACGACAGGGCGCAGGCCCGGCGGGGCTTGGTGATCCGCCAGCGGGGGGATCAGGTGGTGATCCAGCCCACGGCGGCCTTGGGCGCTGAGGCCCGCGAGAACCTGCGCATCCTGACGGATTTTGAGAGTGTGATCTACCCGGTAACCGGCCGGTGGAAGGGCTGCCGCAAGGTGGTGGGAAAGGATCTGAGCTGCGGCGGCGTGGCCTTCTACACCGAGGCCAGCCTTATAGAGAAGGAGGTGGTGGAGCTGGTACTTCCGGTGACGGATGAGCCGCTGCTGTTGAAGGTGCGCATGCTCCGCTCCCTGCCCTCGGACCGGGAGATGGCCCTGTGGGCGGCCCGGTTTGTGGACCTGATTCTGGATGAGGAGATCATGATCCGCAAGTCTGTGTTCAGCATCCAGGTCAGTGAGAAGAATATCGACTGATTCGTTTGAAATCCTCGGATTTCAAGCGGGGATTTGATTTTCGGTTTGCCGCAGCGTGAAGAAAATGTACCGACAGCATATGTTTAGCGTAGGCCCCGCCAACACAGTCGGCGGGGCGGTACTTGGACAAAGACAGTATGATTCCATTTTTTGCGCGGAGTGCAGGCTCCGCCGAGGGCTTTTACAGATGGAGTAAGATCAGCAACAGTTTTTCAAGCGGGAAAGGAGTTACATTCATGAAGCAGCGAGGAGCGAGAGCGGCGGCAGGGCACCTGTGGAGAACACGGGCGCTGTCCCTGCTGCTGGCACTGGTAATGGTTCTGGGACTTGTGCCCGGGTGGGATCTGTCGGTGACGGCGGAGGCCCACTGGGCGGACGGCTACTTAGACCAGATGGTGGAGTGGGGCTTTATGAACTCCAGCCAGACGGCGGAGCCCAACCGGGCGCTGACCCGGGCGGAGTTTATGGCCATTGTCAACCGGGCCTACGGCTACCACGAGAAGAGCAGTATTCCCTTCACCGATGTGAAGCCCGAGGACTGGTTCTATGACGATGTGTCCATCGCCTATACCGCCAACTATATCAACGGCACCTCCCCTACCACTGCCTCTCCCAACAGCACCCTGACCCGTGAGATGGCCACTGCCGTCTTGGGGCGGAACATGATGCTCAAGGAGTCCCCCGGTGAGCTGATTGACTTCTCCGATGGGCGGAACGTGAGCAACTGGGCCATGGGCATTGTGAAGGCCGCCACGGAGAACTACCTCATTGACGGCTATGAGGACGGCACCTTCCAGCCCAAGCGGTCTGTCACCCGGGCGGAGATGGCCGCCCTGATGACCCGCACCGTGGGCACCCCCCTGCAGGAGGCCGGGGAGTACACCCTGGACGGCGTCTTTGGCAACGTGACCATTACCTCACCCGGCGTGACGCTGAAGGACACCGTTATCAGCGGTGATCTCTATGTCACTGGCGGCGTGGGCCTTGGCGATGTGCGCTTGGAGAACGTCACCGTCTTGGGCCGGATTATTGCCGCGGGCACCGGCGTGGGCGAAAAGGGCGACGTGAGTATCCTCATGCGCAACGTCACCGCCGATGAGCTGCTGGTGGACAATCTGCGGGGCCAGTATGTGTCCCTGCGCACCGACGGCGTCACCCAGATCGGCAAGGTCACGGTGGCCGGCTCCGCCTACTTGGAGGACAACACCCCTCAGGGCAGCGGTATGAAGCTGATCTCCTTTGAGGGGTCCGAGAATGACCAGCTGGACTTGGCTGGCCGCATTGAGGAGGTCATCACCAAGACCCCCAACGCCACCGTGCGTCTGGCCAAGGGCACCATTGAGAATATGACCGTGGACGAGGCCGCCCCCAACTCCCGTGTGATCATCGACCGGGGCGCCGAGATCAAGACGCTGAACCTTGACGTGGGCACCGCCGTCTCCGGCGAGGGCGACATCAAGACGCTGAACGTCAACGCCCCCGGCTCCACCATCACCATGCTGCCCGATCAGATCAATATCCGTCCGGGCATCACCGCCAACATCCATGGACAGGTGATGGATGCCGCCGCCGCCGAGGAGGCCAGCCGCGATCCCATGATTCTGGCCGGTTATCCCGTGGCCAATGACGTGGCTCCCACTACCTTTAATGCCCTGTTCCAGACCAACAAGCAGGGGACCGTCCACTGGGCCGTCAGCCCCCTCAGCGACGGTTCCGTGGATGCCGAGGAGCTGATCCACCCCTCCTCCTACGGTTCCGTGGCTGTGCAGAAGGGCAGCGTGGCCTCCCCTGCCGCCAGCAAGACCGTCTCCTCCAAGGTGGCCAGCCTCCAGCCAGGCGGGTCCTACTACCTCTCCGCCGTGATGGTGGACGGCCGTGACGACCGGAGCCCTGTAAAGGTGATCGCCTTTACTACCCCGGATAACACAAAGCCCGCCTTTATCACCGGCTATCCCTACTTCTCCCGGCTTACCGACACGGCGGCGCAGGTCACCGTGATGCCCAACAAGAGCTGTAAGCTCTACTACATTGTCCTGCCCAAGGGGGCCAAGGCGCCCACCACCGACCAGCTCAAGGCCAACAGCATCACCGGCCACTTGGGCTACGGCGTGATGGATATCGAGCAGAACAAGGAGATTGCCGTTGACGTGAGCAACCGGCTGGAGGAGCTGAAAAGCTATGATCTCTACCTCTGGCTCACCGACGCCGACGGGGCCAATTTCTCCGCCATTCAGAAGATGCCCTTTACCACCGTGGATAAGACCCCGCCGGAATTTTTAGTGGAGCCTACGCCCAACAAGGTGGCTGCTACCAGTGTGGGATTGAACTTCCGCCTCAACGAGGCCGGTACCGTGTACTGGGCCTTGGTGAAGGAGGGCGCGGAGTACCCCAAGCCCCAGCGTGGCGAGACCGAGGTGGACCTCACCGGCGACTACGCCAAGCTGCAGGTGGCCTCGGGGATGAACGCCCTCAAGAGCGGCAAGGTCACTGCCGCGGAGAATAAGGATGGCACCATCACCATCTCCGGCTTGGAGCAGGAGGGCGCCTACGATGTCTGGTACGTGGCCCAGGACAAGGCGGGGAACTACTCGGTGAAGGTGGAGAAGATTACCATCCACACCTTGGACGAGAATCCCCCGGTGGTGAAGCAGTATTTCACCAAGCATAATGGTCAGGACAACACCATGAACCCCATGCCCAACACGGACATCGTCTTGGAGTTCAGCGAAGGCGTCCGCTCCGGCATGAAAAATACCGACGGCACCAGCTTCTTGGACCTGTACAACGCCATTGAGCAGGCCGGCGACGGCGAGAAGCCGGCGCTGAAGGATAAGCTGGCTGACGTTCTGAGCAAGACCATCCTGTTCTATCAGGTGACAGAGAGCGGCGCGCCCCGTCTGCTGACCTCCCGCAAGGCTGGTGATACGGAGTGGGTCATCGACTACCGCAACGCTGTGGTGACATCCAAGGAGGGCAAGGTCTCCGTGATCTTCACCTCCGAGGGCGCAGACGAGGAGCGGGCGCTGAATATGGAGAGCGGCGCCACCTATTTCTTCCGCCTGATGGATATTACCGATACTTCCACCAACTACAACGCCATCACACCCAATCCGTTGGACTATGATACGATCCGCAATATTAAGACGGAGCATGTGATTCCCAGCTTTACCACCGTGTTTGCCCAAGTGAGTCTGAGCACTTTCGGCCTTGGCAGTAACGATCTCCCTGTTACAGGGGCAAAAGCTACCCCGGTTGATTTTAGAATCCGTATGATTCCCATGTCTACCAGCAAGGTAGAGGAGAAAATGAACTTCGATCTGATCTTCTATACAGACAGCTTGATTGCCTATGATCTCTACTACCGTGTGGTGGATGAGAATGGGAATGAGGTAAGCGATAAGTACTTGAAGCTGCCGGACAAAGCGGATCGGAAAAAGATGGAAAACGGCTGGGTATTCCTTGGCAACAGCGGTATTGTGACCCCTGCCGAGGGGATGTCCGGCCGGAGCATGAACGCTCATTTTAATGGTTGCAATGCGTCAAACTTCCCCACACTCAAGTCGTTGGATGACAGTAATAAGGTATACTACGAATTTGCCATTTCTCTGAAGCAGAAGGGGACCTCCACCACTCGTGAGGAGTGGAGTGGTACGGTGAATTTTAAGGTCTACGCTGCCGCTGGCACCGGTACGAATTTGGAGAGCCTATCCAGACAGCTTGCTGTAGAAAAGGGATGGACCGACTTCCTCGCCTCTGGCCTGAATGGAAACGGTGGTGCCTCCATCGGCACTACCCGGACAGGTAGCGATTGTTTGGAGCTCAGTACCCCCTTCGCTGATTCCGCTATTCCCGCCTTTGCCTCTGGTTCTCCGGAGTGGCTGGAGGAGGGTGACACTTTCCTCAGTATGGGCCTGACGTTAAACCGCGCCAGCACCATCTACTATGTCATCGCTCCGGTAGGCGGGATTACTACCACGTTGAAGGGTGTGACAGGGCAAAATGACAAAATTTGGGATAGGGTCCCAGATAGCGGAACAGATGATTCTACCTCATTGGATCAGCCTGGTACAGAGGATGATCCCGCAGTAACCGCTCCTGACAAGTTGGATATTGTGCAGCCGCCCTATGCAAATGCGGATATTAAGACTGGTAAGATTACCTACAGCGGCGGCCAAGGCAGACTGGATGAATTGGTACAGGGCCTGAAGCCCTTGACTAAGTACTATGCTTATTTCGTTCTGCAAGGCACAAATACCCAGCCTTCTGAGCCATATATCTTCAAATTTGAGACAAAAAACATCTCCAAACCTAAGATCACGCTGAACCGTGTAGGATCAACTGGTACCGTCAATGTTTCCACCCAAGTAAATTCGTACCTTGACTATGCCATGTTTACCTACCAAGATTTGGCAAGTAATGATACTTTATCTAAAACGACATTAGGAGAAAAGTTAGATTCTACGGTGACTGCCCCGTCGGAGGATATTAAAAAGCTGACCATTATTGAAGCGATGATTAGAGAGTATCAGGGGGGCGATTCTGACCCGCTGAACGGCTACTCCTTGTTTGATGTATACGCAAGCTCAACCTTCAAAGCGGAAGTGGCCTATTTGATCCGGTCAGGTTCCAATGATATTTCTGCCGCTGTTAACGGCGAGCGCACTATGACAGCAAGCAAGATCGAAACAGTGAATGAAACCCAGAACATGACGAAGCTGACAGATTATTATTTCTTAGCCGTAGCGTATCATCAAGCCAGTGAAGAAGGTACTGGGGACGCGTTCAAGGCCATAGGCAATGTGCGTGTACCTGAAACTGTGCCTCCTGCACCGATAAAGGAGAACTGTAGTGGTACTATATATGAATCGGGTGGGAAGCTAAGAGGAAGTATTAACATCACTTTTGACCAAGATCTCTACTGGACAGCTGGTGGTTCCGGTTCGCAGAATGCAGCGCAGGCGGTGTATCCAACGGCTACAACATCGGCTGCCAATACAGTCAGCATCTTGGATAAGCTGGGCGGAACTGCGCCGGGTATAGAGATTAGTACTGGAAAGTACGCTTTAAGTGTTCCCGGCAATGCCCAAGCTGGTCCTACAGGCAGCTTTACGATTAACTATGAGGGACTGGGTGACGGTGATTCTATTGTGCTCTTTGGCAGTGGAAATATTGCCAACTCCAGCGGTTACACAGATTCTGAGCATAAATTGCAAGTGAACTTCTTCCGCTCTGAAACCGTCAATTCCCAAACTGGCTTAAAAATTACGACTTATACCATTCGCATGACTTGGGGAACGGAACTTTTGTTTGAGCGGTCTACCACAGCACAGGAAACCACAGGCGGTAATAACGGCGGCACCTCAGGTGGCGGCACTACCGGCGGCAGTTCGCCTACTACTCCTACTACCCCCACCAATAACCAGCCCAACACCAACAAGCCCTCCAGTGTACTGCCTGACAACTTCAATCCCACCACAAGACCTGGTTCCTGAGAACACACCACGCAAGGGCGGGCTGAGCCCGCCCTTGCCCCCATTAACCGCGTAAAGGAGTGTATGACCAATGACAATCCCTCGCACCCAGCGCGCCCTGTCCCTGCTTCTCTCCTTACTGCTCCTGTTCTCCCTGACCCCCGCCGCCCTCGCGGCCGAGGGTGACGACGACACTGCCCCTCCGGCAGAAGTGACCATCTCCTTAGACCGCAACTCCTTAGCCATGAACGTGGGCACCCCCGCCATGCTGAAGGCCATTGTGACCCCCGACGACGGCACCGTATCTGTGGACTGGATCATAGACAACGAGGAGATTATAGAGCTCAGCGGCAGCCAATTTGACAAGACCGTGAAGGCTCTGCGTCCCGGCGAGGCCAAAATCACCGCCACTGTCGGTGATAAGTCCGCCGTTTGCTCGGTGATCGTCTCCGGTCTGTATATCCCGCCGGGGGATAATGATGAGAATATCAAAATCGAGATGTTTGCCAATGAGAGCGTCAATCCGCCTGCTGTCAAGGCCTACGGCTCTGCTCAGAGCAAGGATATGACTTGGAAGAGCAGCGACCCCCGGATTGCGGACTACAGCGCCAACCGCTTCGTGGCCTACCAGCCCGGCAAGGTCACCTTCACCGCCGAGGCTAACGGCTACACCGCCGATGTGGAGGTCACTGTCCTCTCCAGTGACGCGGAGCCCATCGAGGAGCGGGCCAGCGCCGGCAATCCCCTGTCCTTCACCAACATGCAGGATAAGATCAACAACTGCTGCGTGGAAGTGACCAAGGGCAGGCTCCTGTCCGTCACCGGCCTCTCTGTGGCCCCCAAGGAGGGCGTGCTCTACCTGAACTACAAGTCCGAGGCGGAGCCGGGGGCCGGCGTGGCCCAGATGCAGACCTACTACATCACCGGCGGAACCTCCAAGGGCCCCTATATCCGGGACATCACCTTCGTCCCCAACCCCAATTTCAGCGGCACCGCCACCATCCGTTACACCGGTCAGTCGGACAACAACGGCCGAAGCTTCTCCGGCGTGATCAAGGTGGACATCGACAACGCCACGGCCAACATGACCTTGGAGGCCACGGCCAAGGACCCGGCTAAATTCACCGCGCAGCTCTTCTCCCGCGTCTGTCAGAGCAAGTTAGGTGAGTCCATCAAGGAGGTGGTCTTTGCCCTCCCGCCGGAGACACGGGGCACGCTGTACCTGGACTACTCCAGCACCAGTGACTACGGCAGCAAGGTGGAGACAGGCCGGCGCTACCGCTACAGTGAGCTGGACCGGATCTCCTTTGTTCCGGCGGCGGGCTTTGCCGGCACGGCTACGCTCTACTACACCGGCTACGGTGTGGGCGGCGGTAGCTATCAGGGGGAGATCACCATCACCGTCACCCAAGAGACCACCGAGGGGCCGGTGTACAACACCGCTAAAAACAGCGCCGTGACCTTCGACGGCGGCGATTTTGACGACTATTGCGACGCCCAGACCGGTCAGGTCCTGCGCTGCGTCCAGTTTACCCTCCCTGACGCCCGCTATGGCACCCTCTACTACGACTACCGTTCCTCTACCCAGCAGGGGACTCCCGTCCAAGCGGGGGTGAACTACTACCTGAGCCAGAATCCCCGCATCTCCCATGTGGCCTTCGTGCCGGCCAACGAGTTCACCGGTCGCGTAACCATCCCCTTCACCGGCTGGGATGCCAAGGGGAACCGCTTTGTGGGCACCGCGGAGGTGAACGTCCGGGCCAGCGGCGGCAGCGGCGATGTGTACTATACCTGCAGCCCCGGCCGGTCGGTGAAGCTGGACAACGACGACTTCAACGATCTGAGCATCGACCTCACCGGTGACCGGCTCTACTCCATCACCTTCAACAGCCTCCCCTCTACCGGGGACGGCGCACTGTACCATAGCCGCACCAGTAGCAGCAGCGGTACCCGCGTCAAGACCAAGGTGGAGTATTTCAACAGCCGCTCCCCCCGGATTGACAACCTGTCCTTCTGGGCGACGAACAGCTTCAGCGGTGCTGTGGAGGTGCCCTTCACCGCCTACACGGTGAACGACGAGTCCTTCTCCGGCACCATGGTCATCGACTCCCGCAGCGGCGGCTCCAGCGGCCGTCCGGAGATCGAGTATGACACGGACTACCGGGAGGCGGTGACCTTCGCCGCTCGGGACTTTGACGATCTGTGCATCTATGAGACCGATGACGATTTGAACTACGTCCGATTCACACAGCCCTCCTCCAGCGTGGGCACGCTGTACTACAACTACCGTTCCTCCAGCTCCACCGGCAGTAAGGTGAGCAGCAGTACCAGCTACTATTACAGCGGCAGCGGCAACACCATCTCCAAGGTCAGTTTCGTCCCCGCCAACAGCTTCAACGGTACCGCGGAGATCGACTTCACCGGCTACGCCAAGGACGGCACCCGGTTCAACGGTACCGTGGTGGTGAACGTGGGCGAGGCCACCCCGGAGGCCCGGGTGATCTACACCACCCGTCAGGCCCCGGTGAATCTGCAGGCCTCCGCCTTTGAGAATGCCAACAGCCGCGTCCGCCTCCGGTCCGTGCGCTTTGCCTACATGCCCTCCAGCGCCGCGGGGCGTCTCTACTTCCAGTACACCAGCCCCACGGTCTACGGCTGGCAGGCCACCGCCAACACGGAGTACCAGATCAGCGGCAGTCCGGCCCTCTCCAGCCTGACCTTCGTGCCCAAGGCGGGCTACACAGGCACCGTGACCATCCCCTACACCGCCACCGCCACCAACGGCAGCCAGTACGGCGGCGAGCTGATTATCTATGTGGAGGGCGGCGGTTACTCCACCTATTTCAGCGACATGGGCAGCTACCCCGCCGAGGCCCAGTCCGCTGTGGATTACCTGAAGGAGCAGGGTGTGGTCAGCGGGATTACCGCCACCACCTACGGTCCGGAGCTGTCCATCCGCCGGGGGGACTTTGCGCTGATGTTGGTGCGGGCCTTTAAGCTCACCGCCGGCGGCGGCACCGGTCAGCGGTTCTCCGATGTCCCCGCGACCGCCTACTACGCTGACGCCGTCCAGACCCTCCGGGCCTTGGGTATTGTCAGCGGCACCGGCGGGAACCTGTACCAGCCCACCAGTACACTGAGCCGTCAGGATGCCATGCTCATGGTCCAGCGGGCCATGCGTATCTCTGGCTACAGTGCCGGCGACGGCCCGTCCTACGTGCTGTCCTCCTACTCCGACAGCGGCAGTGTCTCCAGTTACGCCCAAGGGGCCATGGCCTACGTGGTGCAGCAGGGGCTCCTGCCCACTACGGGGAACCGTCTGGCGCCCCGGGATGCCCTCAGCCGCGTGGATATGGCGGTGCTGCTCCACAGGGCAATGACTATGTAAGACCTCAAAAAAGTGGCTCTGCCGCTTTTTTGAGGGGACGGCAATATAAAAAGAGGACGATACAAGTGTATCGTCCTCTTTTTGTGCGGCTTTTTAGTAAAGTGGGTCAAAAACCTCGGATGGTGGGGGAATATGGCCTTTCAAAGCCAAAAAAGTCCAGCGAAAGCTGGACTTTTTTGTATCCGGGATGGCGGGTCAGGCGTAGACGTCGAAGCCGTACTGCGCGGGGGCGGGGACGGCCTGCATCATCTCATTGATCAGAGACATCGCCTGCTCTTCCATGTTGTTCATGTTCTCCTTCAGAATCGCGTTGCTGTAGCTGGCCTGGAGACGCGCGTTCTGCATACTCATGGCGGCAGCGGCGATACCCATATCGAAGCTCATGTCATCACTCCTTTCTCCTATATCGTCGGTGAAGGGGCTTCACCTGCCTAGTATATCGACCGGAAAAACGGGAAAATAAGGCGTAAAAAACGCCTTTTGAGGGCCTTGGTTTGCATCGGTTTATGCAACACCGACTGGGGACAGACCGAGAGCGGGCTGGGTTATCCGCCCACCAAAATTGCCATATGGGCCAAGGTGGCGCTGTCGTTTTTGAACAGCTCCTCACGGAGGCTCGCTTGGCGGATGTTGTTGTGGAGCAGGGCGCGGCTGACTTGGACCAAGACGTGGGTCAGGCGGGGGCGGCTGACCTCCTTCCGGCAGGCGCAGACGGCGGCGAAGCGGTAGAAGCTGTACAGATTGCACAGGTTCACGTAGCTCTTCCAGAGCTGCTCCGGGGTGTCTGTGTTAGGGAAGTGGAGGTGGAAGGCCAAGGAGACCATCAGGTTTTCAAAGAAATACTCCGAATGGCCCAACAGCTCCTCTAATTGTACCTCTAAGGCGTTGTATTGGTGGCGCTGGATGACGAAGTTCTGGGGACTCTGGTTCTGCCAGTCCTCGTTGATGACCTCTAAAAGCTCGTTGCGGAGGGGGAGGTTTCCTTGGGTGAGGCCGGTCAGGAGGAGGTGGAGGCCGTTGGCCAAGAAGAGCTGCTGGTTGCGGGGCATCTTGTCCATCTGATCGGTGACGGAGGGGGTGTGGAGGAGAAGGACAGCGCGCTCTAAGTAGGCGTCCATGGCCTCGGCGTCCTCCCAGTCCAAGGACTGGAGCTGCTGGGTGAGGAGGCCCAAGAGTAGCAGGCGTTGGGACAGCTTCAGGGAACGCTCTTGGAGCACGTCGATGAACAGGGAGCGGAGGGGGACAAAGCGGGCGGCAGCTCCGTTTTTGGGTGTATAATAGCGCACGTCATTGGGGGGAAGGGGCTCCTCGATGAAGTCAATGCCCTCGGGCAGGTCCCACAGCAGGGCCAGCACCCCCTCGCAGGCAGGGGAGAGGGAAAACTCCCGGGCGTGGGCGGTATAGACCTCCTTTCGGGGGAAGATGCGGCAGACCCGGGGCAGGGCCTCCGGGCCGCACTCCATCTGGAGGTCGCAGAGGCCGTCCTCCCGGAGGAGGTGACACTGCCCGGCGGCGTTCATGGAGAACTCCGCGTACATGTTGTCGTGCTCCCGCTCCCGGAGACGGGGCATCCCCTGGGACAGCTTCTCCTTGAGGGCATCAGTGCGGGCCGCCCGCTTAATGGCTAAGTAGTCCTTCTTGCTGAACTCAATTTTCCAGCCGGCGCAGCAGGAGTCCTGACAGGCGGCGGCCAGACAGTGGAAGTCTTTGTAGTAGGCGGGCATCAGGGCGGTTTCGATTTTGATTTTTTCATAGGGCATGGTAGTTCTCCTTTCCTTCCTGCGCTTGAAAAAGAGGTCCGGAGGGGCCGCTTTTTCAAAAGCGGGAAGAGGGCGGGCAATTGCCCGCCCTCTTTGGAACTTTATTTGGTCTTGCGTAATATTTGGCAATGATTAGCCTAAGAGCTGGAGGACGCCCTGAGGAACCTGGTTGGCCTGGGCCAGCATGGCTTGGGCGGACTGCACCAGGATGTTGTTCTTGGTGTAGCTCATCATTTCCTCGGCGATGTCGGTGTCGCGGATGGTGGACTCGGCGTCCTGGATGTTCTCCGCCATCACGGACAGGTTGTT